>DATLPS010000072.1:0-10729 GCA_035535575.1 Candidatus Limnocylindria bacterium | reverse complement strand
TTCATTCTCCAGTGCGACGAGCGTGTCGGCTGCGAGCACGACCGCATCGGGACACGTTTGCGCGACGGACATACCTTTTCGAAGGGCATTCCAGAGCGTGAGCTCACGTAACGTCACAGCTGCATCGAATCTTTCCGCGATTCGTGGCGCCGCGATTTCGAATTCAAATCCAGCGTTGGAAAGCAATGCGGCTCGCCTTGGTGAACTGGATGCCAGCACAAATGAAGGCATGGCTCGCTAACTGTAGCGGTAGGCGTGTCGCCTGCAAAATCGAAACATTGCAGCTGGCACAGCTGCCTCTACAGAACGGCTCCTCCCGCAAAAAATGCGTTATGGATTCGGCGCAATCGACGGAGCCGCGTGCTTGTTAAAGATGTCCGGCAGCTTTCTTTCTTTGAAATTAGCAGGCACGGTAAACTGGCTATCGGCAATCGAGTCGAGGCTTACACCTGTCACGTTACTGGTAATTTCGATCGGGAATCCCAAGCCGCTGGCGCCGTGCTCCCTTCCCGGGTTTTCCTTGCCGACGATCATGCGCATCCGGATCGGCAGCCCGGGGAAATCGCGAAAGTCGGGCATCTTCGTATTGGCCGCGTCCCAAAGTTCAGATTTAATCGCTTGGAGTTGCGCCAAGACAGCGGCGCCGTTCGGGTAATTCGGTGCAATCCAATAGGTCGCCTTAAAATCGGATCCGTCGTAGGTGTATTGGTCGGTATCGTAACCGTTGATCATTTCCCTCTGACCAGTGGGTGTGAGTCTGGGTTTGTCGGAGCCTGCTTTGTTGCTGCTGAACTTGTTTACCATATCCGCGATCGCTCTCATTTTGTCCGGCGGGATGCGGACGATGGTCTTCTGATCGTTCAACAGGTTGATCAGCTCGCCAGTTTGCCCATCAAAGATTGCAGTGACTTGCGGAGAAACATCAATGCGCGCTTTATCCGCTTTGACTTTGATCGTCATATTGTTACCGGCGGCGACTGCAGTGGGAGTTGGTTGCCCCTTTTGACTGTGACTCGCAGGTTCCACTGTTGTTGAATAAACGATCGTGAGGTCCGCGCGGACAGGAAGAATGACAAAAACAGTCAGAACGAATGAATAGAACGCAGTCTGCATACTTCAGGTAATTCGATCGCGGACGTCGATCAATATGGCTGGTTGGAGCCGCCGGTCACGCGGACTTCTGCGTCTTCAACAACTTGATCGCATCGCGTAACTCGGCAGCACGCTCGTAGAGCTCCTTTGCAATCGCCGTTTCCATCTCGCGTTGCATGACCTCCAATTTTGATAACGGGCGCTTCGTCTTTACTTCCTCAAGCCATTCGTCGAGAAACGCGATCTCTGAGCTCTTCGACACCAACTCCGGAAAATTGGACTGTTGCAAGAACTCCGTAATCGCATCGCGGCCGCGCTCAATTTCAGCTATGGCCTCGGCAAATTTTCCCTGGCCGAGCAGAATGGACGCCTTGGCTCGGGTATTCATCATGAGCACGTAAGGCCGGAACTGCTGCAGAGCCCAGGAAAATTCCTCGCGATCTGTATGTTCGGCAACAAAACTAAAAAGATCGAGGTTGCGCTGCGTGTCGCGCACCACGCCTTCGAAATCGTTGATCTGAAAAAGGCTCAGGTACCGATGGTAATATTGGATGCCTTCCTGTTGAAGCTCCGAGCATTGCTCAGCTGCCAATTCGTAAGTGTCGCCCTTCTGCTCGGCGCGGGCCGCGCGTTTTTGGTGATATTCTAAAAGTGATTCGCAATTATGCGGACGCCGACCATCGGGCCGACCAGTCAGCTCCATTTGCAACACGCCGAGATCCACTCGCAGTTGCAATTTCTCGCGGCCATCCAATCCAGCGATCTTGCGCACTTTGATGCTGCCGCTCTCATGGCCCCAATCTTTTAAGATGGTGTTGAGATCCAAACTCATCTTAACCAAACATCAAACACTTCGCCTTACCTTGTCAATAAATCGTAGGAATGGCGCGCTGTGGCCGCCGCGGCCAGCTGCAAGCATCGAGTTTGGCAGGCGATACGCCTGCCGCTACAGTGTGGCGTAATGGAGGAGTCCATCGATGCGTTTATTCGCTTCCTCGCAGTCGAGCGCGGTTTTTCTGAGAATTACCAGCTCTCTACCCAAAGATCGCTGAGCGACTTTGCCCAGTGGTGCGCTTCTAGCAAGAAAATCGATAATCCGAGCGCTGTGACTCTACCGGTCATCAGCGAATACCTTGGCGATCGCAAACGAGCCGGGCTTTCGGCCTCTTCGATCAAGTTGATCGTGGTTGCATTGAAGATCTTCTTCCGATTTTTGGCCGCGAAAGGAATAGTTGAACGGGATCCGGCTGAGGCGTTGGCGCTCCCGCGCATTGAGCGTTATCTGCCGGAAACCTTAAATGAATTGCAAGTGGAGCAGTTGCTGGAAAGCATCGACACGAAAACTGTTCACGGCTTGCGCGATCGCGCGATGGTCGAGTTGCTTTACGCTAGTGGCCTGCGAATTTCCGAGCTGGCAAATGCCCGGCTGGAGAATTTCAATTTCGAAGAACGCATTGTGCGTGTGACTGGTAAAGGAAACAAAACCCGCCTGGTGCCAGTCGGTCGAAAAGCATGTGAAGCGCTGGCCGCTTATCTGTCCGTGGAGCGCCCCAAATTGCTCAAACGCCGTAGCGGCAGTGAAATCTTCCTTTCCGAGCGAGGCAGCAAATTAACCACGACGCGCATCTGGCAAATCGTGAAAAAACACGCACAGCGGGCCGGACTGGAGAAAAACGTGTACCCTCACCTTCTCCGGCATAGTTTCGCGACGCATCTGTTAGGCAACGGCGCCGATTTGCGGATCATCCAGGAGATGCTGGGCCACGCTGATATTTCAACGACGCAAGTTTATACTCATGTCGATCAACAGCGACTTAAAGCTGTGCATCGGCAATTTCACCCCCGGTCTTAATAAACCGAAGGGGCGTTCCGGATTGTCACTGGATCAGTTTACGATTGAACCCGTATCCGGCATCGAGTATCCACCATCGACACCTATGACGCGGTCGTCTTTATGAGACGAATTCTGTTGCTAATCGTTGCACTCGCCATCGCCGCATTTGCCGGTTGGTACTACTGGAATCTTTCCCAACGAATTTCAAGCGCGCCGGTAAGCGCGCTTCTGCCTCGGGAAACAATTTTTCTGGCACATATGCCCGACTTCAATCGAAGCCTGGATGAGTGGCATCATTGCGACATTTACCAGCTCTACCGCGAACCGTCGGTCCAGGATTTTCTCCGCAAGCCGCTCGCCAACCTGCCAACCCCGAAAGCTTTCGGGGCTCAGACCCTGCAGGAGATCGAACAGCTCGATCCGAAGCACGCCTTCCTCGCCTTGACTTCCATGGATGGCAACAATCCAAAATTTGTTGGCGGCTTTCGTTTTCGCGGCAGCCAGCAGGAGGCGGAGCGAATCATCAGCAGATGGCGGTCGGCACTTTCGGAACAAACTCCGGCCGCGAAACGCGAGAAGCTGCAATACCAACGCCACGAAATCGAGCTAGTTACGGTGACTCCGTTTACCCTCGCGACCACGTATGACCGTCCGTGGTTTTTTGCCGCAACGAACCTCGCCGACTTGAAGGCGCTGCTCGATCGCGCCGATCACCGAGCTAGGAACCCGGAGACTACACTCGACAAAGATGAAGCATATCGCGTAGCCGTCTCGCACAGGCCGTCGAACTACGCGACGTTCTTTTATCTGCAGCCAAAAACATTTTCCGAACGGCTTGCAGCGTTGCGTGCTGCTGTGCGCTCAACTCCAACTCCCGGCGAAACCACAATGCTTGAGAAAATGCGCTGCATCGCCGGGTCGATGCGGTTCGATAACGGGAAGATACACGACGTACTGTTCCTGGGGATGCCGAAGCTGGAGCGCGAGACCAAGCTCACCCGGTCTTCGCTTTCGCTCGGAACGAAAGAGACTTTTTTTTATTTGTCGATGCTTCTCAATCTTGGGGAGAAAATCGACACATTGAACCAGGCGGCGGCTTTGGCCGGCACCAAGCTTTTTCAGGCACTCGCCGATAGCGGAATCACGGCTGACGATTGGAAGGCTGCATTTGGCCTCGAGTTAGGATCGCTGGCCGATTGGCCCTCAAGCGCGCATTGGCCCTCTTTTCTCCTGACACTGCCAGTGATAGACGCGGCTAAAGCCGGAAAAATCACTGACGTCCTCATACGCTCCGACGAAGGTGCGATCTGGACGCGGACAGAGAAGGATGGCGTGCACTATTTTTCAAAGCAGTCCGCGGCGAGCCTCGTGGCGATCACTCCGACGGTCGCTTTGTCCAATCGGATGCTTATAGCTGGTTTTAACCCGGTCTCAGTGGAAGAGGCAATGAAACGCAGCGGGACCGGCTCAGATGAATTTTCGGATTCCCAAACTTACAAAGCTGCCGAGCGCTTGCTGCCCGAGCCGACGAATTTCTTCGCCTACATCGACACCGCGCTCCTATATTCCCGGCTCGACGCTACTCTGCGTCCAATGCTGTTAATGGCTGCGGCTTTCATGCCCGCAGTGGCTGGTTCCATTGATGTTGGCAAACTCCCGTCTCCGGAGGTCATTACGAAGCATTTGAGTCCTATTATCTCATCGCAAAGATACGATCATGACGGTTATGTGGCCGAGTCACTCGGGCCAATCACGCTGGATCAATCCGCAATCGGCGTTGCTATTCTTAGCAGCCTTGGCACAGCAGCAGCACGACAGAAAACCGGCGCCGGTCTCAGCGGCTGGAGCGCTTCTCCGGCGGCCACGCCGCAAGTGGCGCCCACTCCGTCCCCAACGCCATAAAGTAAAGGCGCGCGGCTGCCGCCACAGAACTGGCTGCTGTGTCATTTCGACACTTTTCCTTTGCCAGCTGCAAGCGAAGAAAACTGCTGCGGTTTTTGAAAAACGTGCTATCCTTTTGGCCCTATGGCTATTCTAAAGAAAAATGCATTCTCCCGTCGTGTTCCCGACTTGGTAACTGAGGAGCTGGTTGCTGTCCTCTCCCGACGCTCTTCTTTTGAGTTTAAGCAGCTTTTCGACATCGTGCACGAGAATCTTCGGGCCCGAAACGCTGCAAGCGGCGGTGAAGAAATGCTGCGGCTGCGAGCTTACGAGAAACTACAGAACCTCGTAGCCCGGGGCGCCGTCAGGAAGAATGGCAAGAAATACAAGGGCCTACCATCGGCTTTGGCCAATGCGATTGCCCAACAGAATGGTCATCTCGCCGGCGTAAGATAAGCTGGTCTTCACAACGAATTGGCTTTAGGCCAGATTTCCGGATGCTGAGCGAATATTTGCCGGTCCTCCTGCAAATCCTCGTCGCGATACTGTTTGCTGTTTCCGCTCTGCTCGTCAGCATCCTTGTAGGCAAGCGCGGGAAACGCACCCGAGCCAAGGATATGGCTTATGAGTGCGGGATGATCCCGCAGGGGGAACGACTACCGCGCTTCAGCGTGAAATTCTATCTCGTGGCGATGCTTTTTATCCTGTTCGATCTCGAGATCGTATTCATGTATCCATGGGCAGTCGTGTATCGGGATGCCATCAAACAAAGCAGTATTATTTTCTGGAGCATGTTCAGCTTCATCACGATCCTGATGGTGGGCTACGTTTACGCACTTAAAAAGGGCGCACTGGACTTCAGAAGGTAATTCTTGTTCCGACCCCCGAACGCTTCCGGGACCGATCGGGATTCGCAATGACGGGAACCCCAGCCACCGTGGCCTTGGCGAAGGAGGCTCCCGCGGTTCCCCGGCTACTGCCGCTCACGTTGCTGTTGAGCGTGCTTCTTTGGGTGTTCGCCACAACGGGCGGAGGGCAGATTTTTGTCAAGGAAGTGCTCGGCGACGCGTACGATTCGCAGGCAGAACACTTTCTGCGCGGAGACGTGGATGTCGATGTGGAGGCGATCGGCCACGAAGCAATGATCGTAAACGACAAAGTGCGCATGTACTTTGGCCCGTTTCCCGCGCTCCTCCGTGTTCCGCTAAACTTTGTCTACCCTCCGGGACACGGGAAATGGTCGCGGATTTCAGGATTTTGCGCCGCGGTCATTGCGCTGTTTGCCTTTGCCGGCTTGGTGCACACAGCCTTGTGTTCATCCCAGCTTTCACAGCGAGGCCGTAACTGCCTGGGCAACGCGTGTGTAATCGGGTTCGCGCTCGGCTCGCCGTTGCTCTTGCTGCTTGGCAATCTTTCCATCTACAACGAGGCCATAATCTGGGGCCTGGCCTTGTCGCTGGGCGCGATCTTTTTCGCTTTCCGCTCGCGACAGGTCGAGGGCAGCGCCCTGACGCGCACACTGCTGGGATTCTCGCTGTGTGCCGGTGGTGCCTTGTTATCCCGGGTCACGTTCGGCGCACCTTTCATCCTGATCGCGTTATTTCTTGCTTTAGGTATTCGACCGGGGAACCGACTAACTAATCTCACAGCCCTGGTTCTCCCGCTTGGCGCCGCACTCACTTTTTACATTTGGCTAGGCTACGCAAAATTTGGCAGCCTCACTGGAGTAAACTTCGACTACTACATCAACCCAGTTCATAGCGAGTTTGCCCACAAATTTGGCGTGTTCAGCCCACGCCGGATTCCCTACAGTTTCGCTGACTACTTCAGCCTGCGCTTTCCGTCTGTCCAGGGTCAGCCTCCTTTCTTGGCGGTAGATCGCCATTCCTATGATTATCCCTCTCTCTATTCCAACGACTTTAGCGAAGTCTATCTCCCTCTCCCGTGGTGTTCCAGCTGGCTTGTTTTCGGTGCAATTATGGGAATGACATGTTTGGTTCGACGCAACGATACCGACGCATTCGAGTGGGGCGCGGCTGTGGCTCTCTTTGCCCAATTTCTCTGCATCCTATCGTATTTTTTGCTTGCGGAGCGTTACGCCGCTGATCTCTATCCTTTCCTGATCTTTTGCCTCATCATTTTTCTCCTCTCGGGCCGAGTGGCCGTGCGCCGGTTGCGTCATGTAATGATCGGACTAGTCGCTCTCTCGGTCGTCGTGAACTCGCTTGCGACCATTTCCTGGCTAATCAACGCTGATCAAAACGTGCCGCCGAAAACGAGAGCGGTCTGGGAGAAATTCTTGGGGCGACAGTCACTTGAAAAGCGGAAGTGATAAATCATGACGGCGCACGAAGGGCATGACACTGTCCGGCAATTTTGGATGGCCGCCGGTTTGTCGCTGTTCGCGGCGGTCGCTTTTTACCTTTCAACTAATGCAACGCTGCGCGATTTAGATTACACGAGCGAGATCGCTTCGGCCTTGCTGCGTGGGCACCTCGGACTTCGGGAGAAACCGCCCGATTGGCTGAATGAAATGATCCCACATGGGAACAGATATTACTCAGCCTTCCCGTTCGGAGCCGTGCTTAGCATGATTCCGATCGCGCTTCTGCAAAGAGCGGGCCTGATTCATACTTTTCCCGGACATGTTTTGGCAGCGTTGATTGCAGGCGCTTGTGTTTATTTCTTTTTTCAATTGGCGAAAGCGTTCGGAGGCGAGTATTCCAGCTTGATAGGGCCAGCGCTGGTTCGACGGATTCTTATGGCGCTGTTTCCGATTTTTGGAACATGGGCATGGTGCAACCTCGGATTCGGCGGCGCCTGGCAAATCGCTCTCGGTCTTGCTTTGCTCGGAGAAACCGCAGCGCTCTATTTCACTTTGGTGCGACCGTCTCCTTTCATCGCAGGAGCGTTCTTTGCGCTGGCGTTTGGCAATCGCACTGAGCTGCTCATCACCTTGCCTCTTTATCTTTACTTTTTCTGGCGGCGATCGAGTACAGACGCGACGCGTTCCTCGCGGAGTCGCATCAAACAGGAGCTGTCGGAAAACGCACCTATGACGCTGCGTTTTCTAACGGTGCCAACTACCCTTGCGCTGCTGACCGCCGCTTACAACTTCGCGCGGTTCCATTCAATTTTCGATTTTGGCTACCTCCACATCCCGGAAGTGCCCCAGGAACCTTGGTACGAGCACGGGCTGTTTTCGATTGATGCGATTCCGTGGAACATTTACACGATGCTCTTTCAGGGTTTCGAGAGCATTTCGTATTTTCCTTACATTCTTCCAAACGGTTTTGGGTGCTCGATCCTGCTGGCGAGTCCATTCCTCTGCCTGCTTTTTAGGCCGGGCGGAAGATATAAAGTGCCGGCATGGCTCGCGATCGCGACTTTGACGCTGGTCCTCTGGTGCCATGGGAACCCCGGCAGCTGGCAGTTCTCCTATCGCTATGCAATGATTCTGCTTCCGTGGATGTTCCTTCTGCTGACAGGCAACGGCCCGGCAAAATTAAATGTTGCGGAGATATCGCTTTTCGTGGTGTCGATTGCTATCAACGCGATGGCTACCTGGAAATTTCTATGGACCGACGAAATCCAGCCGTAGCATCGAGCGACTGCCGCGACAGGGCGTGCTAAATCTTGCGACACGGATGTTTTCTTGATCCTCCGCCCTGATTCCTTCGTACGCAGTTGTGCCATCTCGGGATGAAAAAAGGTGGGCGGAGGTTTGACGGAGAAAATCGCGCGTTTAGGATTTGCGCCTATGCCGGCCATGCCAAAGCCTTTGTTTCGCCCGATTCCGGCAACTGCCGGACGCTGGCCCATGCAAAGGCCGGTCCGGGGCGGTAAATCACCGACCAATAGAGTATGCTGGCTCTGATTTATTTCGGGTTGGCCATCATTCTCGGCGATTGCCTTTGCCGCCGCTTTTACCAATTCGTGTCCGTCGCCCACCGGTGCGCAGCAGCCGTGCTCGTCGGCCTACTATTTAGCTCATGGTTCACCTATTTGGCTGGGTTGGCGTTTGCGTGGGCCTCACGACCCTTGTTGTGGGGCAATCTCTTGTTTTTTGTGACAGCGGTCGCGGTGCTGACCTGGCGTAGATGGAAAGGCAAAATCGTTAAAGACGCTTCCAAAAAAGCCCGCCGCTACGTTCCAGCGGATTTAAACCTTCCGCGGGCTAAGGGCTCAGGTATAGCTGACTGGCTACTGATTGCCGCATACGTGGCTCTAGTATCGTGGATGATGTTTGCGTCGTTCAATTCCGGCGGCGGCAAGTTGAAGATCGCCAATCCTGAATACAGCGATTTCGGGCCAAACACAGCGATCATGCAGAGCTTTGCCGTGGGGCATAATTTTCCGACGGAGTATCCCCATTTCTCAGGCGACCGCATGCGCTATCACTTCTTGTTTTATTTTCAGGCGGGAAATCTTGAATTCCTTGGCTTGGATCCGGCTTGGAGCCTCAATCTGCTTAGCATAACCACATTGGTAGCTATGCTTATCATCGTGATGACGCTCGGGGAGGTAGTTTTCAATTCCCGTGCGGTCGGGCGCCTGGGCTCTTTGCTCTTTTTCTTTTTCGGCGCGCTCTCTTACATCCCGTTTCTTCAGAAGCAAGCGTCAGTCCGCGCTGCGATTCAGGCCATTACGCATCAGCGCGACTATCTCCCGACTATTTTTCCATATCGCGGCGAGCAGTGGGGCACTTGGTCGCAGGTGACCTATCTCAATCAACGGCATTTCGCCAGCGCAATTGGGATACTACTGCTCGTCCTGGTCTTTTTGATTACCCGGTACCGCATGGTACCGGGAAAGCAAGCTAGAGCACATTCTTCTGCTGACGCCATCACTCCGCAGTCAACCGCCTTGCCAGAAGCTGCAGCGATCGCTGCCTCTGACAACGCAACTCAGCCGCGAACCGTTGCAGAATCAAATAGCGTGTCATCAGCAACAGAACCAAAACAGCAACCGTCCTTGGCGGAAACTTTTCGCGCCAGCCTGCCAGGCTTCATCTTTTCGGGCGTTTTGCTTGGGCTGCTACCAATGTGGAACAGCGCAGTGTTTATTGCCGCCGCCGCGGTATTGGCAGTGTTATTCATCTTGTTTCCGCTGCGGCGACAAATGTTTGTGCTGGCCGTGACTGCAGGTGTAATCGCGCTGCCACAGATGCTCTATCTCAGCACAGGTAAGGGCAGAGCGGTTATGCCGAAGCTCATTCATTGGGGTTATACCATAGATCATCCCACGGCCGCGAATGTGGCGAAGTACCTTGGCTTCACTTTTGGTTTCAAGTGGTTCTTAATCGCGCTGGCGCTAGTCTTCGCGACGAACCTGCAAAGAAGGCTATTTCTCGCGGTCTCAAGCCTCCTTGCAGTTGCGTTCTGCTTCCAGCTCACCATTGAGGTCCTTGCCAACCAAAAATTTTTGCACATTTGGGTAATCGCCGCCAACCTGTTCGTCGCGTTTGCACTCTGGCGCTTGTGGCATCTCTCACTGGGCGGAACAACACTACCGGGCAAATTCATTGCCACTGTTCTCTTCCTACTGATCGTTCCCGGCGGCGTCATTGATTTTTTTCCGATCCACAACACTGGCTGGAGCGAAGTAACGTATCGCAACGACCCATTAATCGACTGGCTCAAGAAACAGACACGCCCGCGAGATATCTTCCTGACCGATCGATTTGTTAACCATCCGATCTTGATGGCTGGACGGCGGGTCTTGTATGGCTGGCCGTACTACGCATGGTCTGCCGGTTACAACGCGAGTAAGTACGACAGGCTTTACATAGAGCTGTTCGAGGGCAGAGACCCCTGGAAAGTGTTCCGGCTTTTGAAAGAGAATGGCATCAGCTACGTGGCTTTCGACAATGCGGTTCGGCAGGGTCAGTTCATCAAGCGTCCAAACCAACAACTTTATGCC
>DATLPS010000071.1:0-25689 GCA_035535575.1 Candidatus Limnocylindria bacterium | reverse complement strand
AATTGGGCTGAATTCGGTGGTTGAGGTGGCTTTTCGTCCTCGGGCTTTGGTGCAGCGCTTTGCTCAGCGGCAGCCGGCTTCGTTTTCTCGGATTGTGCCTTCTTAACAGGCTGGGGCGCAGTAGCCTTTGGAGCATGCTTGTCCTTGTGGCGCTTCTCTTGGACGACTTTCTTAGCGTGCGCGACGTTGCGTGGGTCTCCCATCCACCTATAGACGGCTTTCAACGCCTTGCCGGTTGTATCTCGCGACGGGATTGCTCTCGCTGAAACGCGCAGATGCGCAGAAGTTTGCGATCTAATTGTGTGAACCGGTCACGATCTCGCCACCACCATCGAGCCGCTGATTTTTCGATCGAGAAATACGGTGAGCGGACAACCAAAAAGGAAGAGTGCGACGATCAATTGCTGGCGGAGTATGCGGCACTACTTACGTTTTACGTTGCGAGCGTGGCGGTGCTGACGGGAGCGGCAATGGAAAAGAATCGTTTGCCGAGAAGATTCAGTCTGCTTGATCTCGCACTGTTGGGAATAGCCACTCACAAATTGAGCCGCATTGTGGCCAAGGACAGGATCACCAGCATTCTGCGCGCGCCATTTGTGAGTTACATTCGCAGTGCTGGGGCAGGGGAGGTGGAGGAGGAACCACGTGGTCGTGGAATCCCGCGCGGCATTGGCCACTTGGTTTCGTGCCCATATTGCATGGCGCCGTGGTGCGCAACAGCACTCGCGTTCGGCCTTGTATTTGTGCCGTGTGTGACGCGCTTTTTCGCAGGAATTCTCGCCAGCGTTGCGATGTCGGACTTCCTTCATCGCGCGTACTTAAAGTTGAAAGAAGATAACGGATGAAAGCTGGCCGGGCGAGTCGCGTTCGCGCTCCTGGTCAGGATTTTTCACGGACAGAAATGCGCACACATGTCTGAAGTTGTCGTGATTACAGGCGCGTCGGCAGGAGTCGGACGCGCGACAGTTCGGAGATTTGCAAGACACGGAGCTCGGATAGGACTGCTTGCGCGCGGTCCCGATGGACTGGAAGGGGCACGGAAAGATGTCGAAAAACTGGGTGGAAAGGCGCTCGTCGTTCCGGTGGATGTTGCGGACGCCAATCAGGTGGAAGCAGCGGCCGCTCGGATCGAAGCCGAGTTGGGCGAAATCAATATCTGGATCAACAACGCGATGACCTCTGTCTTTTCTCCGATCAAGCAAATGACGCCCGAGGAATTTCGACGCGTAACCGAAGTGACTTACCTCGGTTACGTTTACGGCACGCTTGCGGCGTTGAAACGGATGTTGCCGCGCGATCGTGGCGTCATCGTGCAGGTTGGCAGCGCGCTGGCGTATCGCGGCATTCCGTTGCAGGCCGCGTATTGCGCAGCCAAGCACGCGATCCAGGGCTTTTGCGACTCGCTTCGGTGCGAACTACTCCACGACGACAGCAACGTGAAGGTCACGATGGTGCAAATGCCCGCGCTCAACACTCCGCAATTCGGCTGGGTCAAAAGCCGTTTGCCGCGCAAAGCGCAGCCGGTGCCGCCGATTTTTCAGCCTGAAGTCGCTGCGGAAGCGATTTACTTCGCTGCGCACAATCCCCGGCGGGAATTCTGTGTCGGCCTGTCCTCAGGCAAAGCTATCCTTGCAGACAAAATTGTGCCCGGCTTGCTCGATCACTATCTGGCCCGCACCGGATATGATTCGCAACAACACGACGGCGCCGAGGATCCGAATCGCCCGGATAACCTGTGGCAGCCGATACCCGGCGATCATGGTGCGCACGGCGTGTTCGACGCACGCGCCCGCGATTGGAGTCCGCAATTATGGGCTAGCGAACGTCGCGCCTCGGTTGTGCTCGCGGCGCTGACGCTTGTCATCTATGGCCTTCTTGCGATTTTCAAAAAAAGAAATAATGGTAACCGAAATAAATAATCGTCGGCCGTCACAGTTACTTTACCACGTAAAAAGCGCCGAGGATCACGCCAAAGATCGTGTGTGCGACGAGGACCGATATCGGTGTGCGAATGCCGTAATGCAGACCGAGAAAACCGGGCGGCTCGAGTTGGCGCGCAACGGTCGGCCCGTATTGCTCGTTGGCCATGCGCGGGTGCAAAGCGGGTAGAGCGGGTAGAGCCACAGCCAGCACAAAGCTCCCATGCACGAAGCCAATCAGCGCGCCGAACCACCACGTCGATGTTCCGATAAGTTGGAAGGCGGCGACATAGATCAACGAAAACAGCCAGCCGTTTATGAAGTGCAGAAAAACACCGATGAACTTCGCCCGATCTCGATTTGGCGTGATCATCGTGCCCAGCAGGTAAGGCACGTTCATCCGGGTCATGCCCACGCCCTGACTGCCTGCGAGCAGAGTGGTCAACACCACGGTGGCGACGAAGCCCCACAACAGCCAACTGCCCCAGTTCATTGCTTCGATGCTAACGCGCCGTTTTTCCTCTGTCACGCAATGCCAGCGCGGCATTGATCACGCCCAAATGCGTAAAAGCCTGTGGAAAATTTCCCAGCGCTTCGCCTGTGTTGGGCTCGATCTCTTCCGCGAAAAGATCGACGTCGTTAGCATAACCGAGCGCGGCCTCGAAGACTTCGCGGGCTTCCTCCCGTTTTCCACTACGCGCCAGAAAATCCACTTCCCAGAAACTGCAAACGGCAAACGCCCCTTCGTGCCGATCTTTGCTTTGCTCGTAGCGGTAAACGAGACCGCGGCGCGGAACGAGCCGTTCCCGAACCTGGGCGTAGGTTTGCTGCATCCGTTGAGAGTTGGCAGACTCGAAACCGTAGTAGGAAAGAAGCAGCGCTGTGGCGTCCATGATATCGCCGCCGCAGGCTTGCGTGTAGCCGGCCAGCTGCGGGTTCCAGGCGCGCTGCTCGATCTCCTTCCGAATGTTCTCCCTCTCGGCGACGCATCGTGCGACGTCCAGCCGCCGAACCTGACCACTCGCGTGCATTTCCAACAATCGATCGAGCGCCACCCAGCACATCAGCCGTGAATGTGTGTAGGGCCGAAGTTCGCCGCGCTCCTCCCAAATGCCGTTGTCGTATTCGCGCCAGTGTTCGCAAACATATTCGCCGATGCCGCGCAGCATTCCGTGCACGTCGCGGTCCAGTTTTTCTGTTTTACCAAAGAAATGCGAAACGGCTTCGACCAGTTCGCCGTAAACATCCAGCTGTGTTTGTTCGCTCGCGGCGTTGCCCACGCGCACCGGCAGCGAATTGCGGTATCCCTCCAAATGCGACAGGATACGCTCGGACGGCGGCGATTCGCCAAAAACGTCATACACTACCCGCAATTTTGGCCCGGTCAGGCGCGTGGCGTGCAACAGCCAGTCCACGAACGCTGCAGCATCGTCCTTATAGCCGAGACCGAACAGTGCATGGACGGTGAACGACGCATCGCGGAGCCAGGCGAAGCGATAATCCCAGTTGAGATCGCCGCCGATGCATTCCGGCAAAGAGGTCGTAGGTGCCGCGACGATTGTGCCCGAGGGGGCGTAGGAAAGGAGTTTCAGCACAAGCGCGCTGCGCGTCACCTGTCGCTCGTACGAGCCACGATAGGTGGATTGTGCCGCCCACCTCCGCCACCAATCGATCGTCAGGTTCAACTTCTCGTCGATCGCGCTTCCCAGCGGCGGAACTGTAGCTGGTGCTTCAGCAGAAAAGCTGAATGTAAAGGCAACTGACTCACCGGATTTCAATATAAAACGCGCCGCCAAGCCATCTGGCGTTGGTTCAAGATCAACACTCCCGCGCAGGATGAAAACGTTTGCTCCGGTGTCGATCCGCCAGCCGAATTTCCCGGCGTCTCTGATCTTCGGAGCGACGCGGCCGTAATCGAGCCGCGGCGAAAACTCCATAACAACTTCCGCTTCGCCCTGTTGGCATTTGATTTGTCTAACGAACTCGTGCTCGGGCCAGAGCGCGCGCCGCTTGTTTTTCTCGGAGGTGACGGCCATGAAGTCGGTCAGAACAATTTGGCCGCTAACTCCCAGGAATGTCGTTTCGAGAACATTCGTGTTCTCAATGTACCGGCGGCTCACTTGTGACTCGTCCACTGGACGAATGCTCCAGTGGCCGCCACTTTTCGGATCCAGGATCGCTCCGAAGATTGACGCGCTGTCAAATCGCGGCCAGCAAAGCCAATCGAGCGACCCTCGATTTGAAATCAATGCAGCGGTCCGTCCGTTGCCGGTGATCGCGTAGTTCTGAATCTTCGTGAGTTCCGCAGCCATCCTCGCGCGCAAAAATCGGTCGAACGGCGCAGTTGCTCAATCCGACGCCTTACAGCGGTTGTTCAGGGCCAGCGATGACGCGAATTCGCCGATGCGTTTAAGGAGGTCCGCTTGGCCGGATAACCGTTCGATCTCCTGCACGATTGCGCTGCCGACAACGGCTGCGTCTGCAAAACGCCACACCGCGCGCACCTGTTCCGCGGTTGAAATTCCAAATCCGACTGCGGTAGGTAAACCGCTGATCGACCGAACACGTTTCACGAGGGCTTCAGCATCGCGCGTCATTTCACCGCGGGCGCCTGTCACGCCGGCACGCGACACCGCGTAGATGAACCCACGCGCCTGCTGCGCGATTCGCGCGAGACGTTTTTCGGAAGTAGTCGGCGCGACCAAAAAGATCGGATCGAGTCGGTGTCGAAGCAGGCTCTGAGTCCACGACTCTGCTTCCTCGGGAATCAGGTCTGTCACGAGCACAGCGTCGATCCCGGCCTGTCTCGCTGCCGGGGCGAATGGTTCCGGGCCGAATTGCAGGAGCGGATTGAAATAACTGAAGAGAACGATGGGTACATCGATGTGCTGCCTAACCTTCCTCGCGCACGTGAGCGCGTCGCGCACGGTCACGCCGTTTCGCAGCGCCCGTTCAGACGCGCGCTGAATCACTTCCCCATCCGCTACCGGATCGCTGAACGGCACGCCCAACTCGATGATGTTTGCTCCCGCATTCGTGAGTTCGATTAACAAGCGCTCAGTGGTTGCAAGATCAGGATCACCTGCGGTGATAAATGGGATGAAACCACCGCGTCCTGAGCGCTTCAGTTCGCGGAACTTCTCGCGAATTCGGCTCATTGGCCTTCTAATTCTGCTACGAGCTGAACGTCCTTATCGCCGCGCCCGGACAGGTTCACGATGATCGCATCATCTGGCGGCAGCTCGCGCGCCAGGCGAATCGCAGGCAGAATGGCATGTGCCGTTTCCAACGCAGGAATGATGCCTTCCAGTTTTGCGCAGAGTCGAAACCCTTCGAGGGCTTCCGCATCGCTTGCCTGGGTATATTCGGCTCGCCCGCTGTCATGAAGGAACGCGTGCTCCGGGCCGATTGCCGAGTAGTCGAGGCCGGCTGAAATGGAATGCGTCGTGGCGATCTGACCGTTCGTGTCCTGAAGCACATAGGACATCGTGCCTTGAAGAACGCCCACGCGCCCGCCGCCGCTCTCCGATCCGCTGTGAAACCTCGCAGCGTGTTTGCCTAACGAATTGCCGCAGCCTCCAGCCTCTACACCGATCAGTCGCACGCCTTCATCTCCGATGAACGGATGAAACAATCCGATCGCATTTGACCCGCCGCCGACGCATGCAACCAGTGCGCGCGGCAATTTCCCTGTTGCGGACAAAATTTGTTCGCGCGCTTCGCGTCCGATGACGCGCTGAAAATCGCGTACCATCAGCGGATAGGGATGCGGACCAAGCGCACTGCCCAGGAGATAATACGTGTCGTGGACATTTGTTACCCAGTCGCGCATCGCCTCGTTAATCGCGTCCTTCAGCGTGCGCGTCCCAGCATTGACGGTTCTTACTTCCGCGCCAAGCAATTCCATCCGGAAAACGTTGAGCGCCTGGCGTCGTACATCTTCCGCGCCCATGTAGATGACGCAGCGCAACCCAAACAGGGCACAAACCGTTGCCGTTGCGACGCCGTGTTGGCCAGCGCCGGTCTCCGCAATGATCCGCTGTTTGCCCATTCGCCCCGCCAGCAACGCCTGCCCTATGGCATTGTTGATTTTGTGCGCGCCGGTGTGGAGAAGATCCTCGCGTTTAAGGTAAATCTGAGCTCCACCAGCGTGTGCCGATAATCGTTGAGCGTGAAACAATGGTGTCGGTCGCCCGGCGTAATCGCGCAGCAATTGGTTTAGTTCGCGCCAGAACTCGTGGTCGCGCCGCGCGCGCATGAACTGTTCGGTGAGCTCCTCCAACGGCGCGACCAGGATTTCTGGAACGTAGCGTCCGCCAAACTTGCCCCAATGCCCGTGTTCATCGGGCTCGCTTTGTGTGATGTGTGATTTTTGCATCGAAAACTACTTGAGGGATGAGCCATCTGTGAAGCGCACAGCTCCTCGAACGGCAATCACAAAATCCTTGATCGCGCGATGATCTTTCACGCCCGGTGCGCTCTCAACACCGCTGCAAACATCAACCGCATGTGGCGTGACCGCTTTGATCGCTCGGTCAACATTTTGCGCGTTTAACCCACCCGAGAGAATGAGGAACCGTGCGAACGCCAATGTTGCTCGAGCGGCCGGCCAATCGCAGGTCTGGCCGGTGCCACCGCGAAGATCGGGGTGATGTGCATCAATGAGCACGTCACAATCGGAAAACAGCGAAACCTCTTCGGGGCGGAATCGCGCATGAGTGGAAAACGCTCGAATCACGCGAAATTCGCCAGCGAGTTCACGCGTGATTTCAGGCGCGAAATTCCCGTGCAGTTGAAGACTTTGGATTCCCGCGGTGTTTGCGATCCTCCGAATTTGATCAGCATTCCCATCAACGAAAACACCGACTGCACGAGTATTATTTGGCAGCGTCGCTACGATTTGCCGCGCACGTGTGGGCCCAATGTAGCGCGGGCTTTGCGGACAAAAGTTGAGCCCGATCAGATGTGCGCCGACCTCGACGCATGCATTTGCGTCTCTCACATTCGTGACGCCGCAGATCTTTATTTGCACCGGAGTCATGATAAGTGCGGCGCTGCCTCCGAGATTCGTCGAGCTTCAAACTCAGCCATGAGATCTCGAAGAGCCGTTTCGGGATCGGTTGCGCGCATCAGAGTTTCACCGATTAAAAAACCGTGGAATCCAAGCGCATGAAGGCGATTCAAGGATTCGGAATCGTGCAATCCGCTCTCACTAATCACGATCTTATCATCGGGAACTTCGGCAATGAGACGATCGCTTGTTTCTAATGAAACCTGAAATGTCTGGAGATCTCGGTTGTTCACGCCGACAATGTTGGCGCCAGCATCTAGCGCACGACGCAATTCACCGGGTGTATGGACTTCAATGAGCGCGTCCAGCCCGAGTTCCTCTTCGGCAAGCTGGCGCAAGTCACGCAATGAACCGTCATCCAGTGCGGCAACGATCAGCAACACCGCATCCGCGCCGACAATTGCTGCTTCGTAAATCTGGATCGGATCAATAATAAAGTCCTTGCGAAGAATCGGCAGATCGGTGCTCGATCGAACCGCGCGCAGATCGGCGATGGAACCGCCGAAGTATGTTTCGTCGGTAAGCAC
This sequence comes from Candidatus Limnocylindria bacterium, assembly GCA_035535575.1. Classification (GTDB taxonomy): domain Bacteria; phylum Verrucomicrobiota; class Verrucomicrobiia; order Chthoniobacterales; family UBA10450; genus Udaeobacter. The sequence goes on along the minus strand of DATLPS010000071.1, from coordinate 18,172 downwards.
AGAAATCGCGCACGCGCCGCCTCGTTGATATTGGTGGGCAATGTCGCCCGGTGAGAGATCGGCACGAATTATTCCCGCGGACGGCGATCTGCGCTTGAATTCGGCGATAATTTTCAGGCGCTGCGATTTCGACGTTAACGCTTGCAGCAACCGATGCGGCGCGGCCGTTCTTCGAATTTCCACCGCATGTTCGCGAAAGCGAGTCCTGGAAGAGTCGCGTTGAATCTGTGTCAGCATTTCGCGTTTTCGCACGAGAATTTCGGAGAGAAAATTTCTACTCATTTATTCCCGATTTGTCTCGCGAATGAGCGCGTCCAGTTTCGACGCTGCGCGTCCGCTGTCGATGCTCTCGCGTGCAAACATTGCGGCTTCGCAAAGGTCGTCCGTAAATCCGGCCACGTGGAGCGCGGCAGCGGCATTGATGATGACCAGATCGCGCGCGGCGGCTATCGCTCTGTTCTTTTTCCCCTGAAAAATTAAGCGTATCAATTGCGCGTTTTCCTTCGGGCCGCTCACGATAAACCCATTGAGACTTTGCGCTTCCAATCCGAAATCTTGAGGAGATGTCGTGAAGGTTTTCACGCTGCGGTTCGCGGAACAGGCAGCGACGAAGGTTTTATTGGTGATTGTTATTTCATCGAGGCCATCGGCGCCATGCACCACCCATGCTTTGTCGATACCGAGAAGAGAGAGAACCGACGCGACTCGCTCAACGAGAGAACGGTGCCACACTCCCAAGATTTGAAACGGGGCGCGGGCGGGATTCGTTAAAGGACCGAGTAAATTGAAGGCGGTGCGGACGCCGAGCTGGCGCCGAACATGCGCAACGCGAGCAGTTGCCGGGTGAAAGAGCGGCGCAAACATAAAGCAGATGTCGTGCTCGTTCAGACAGCGTTCAACCGTATCGGGTGCGCAAGCCGTTTTGACGCCGAGCGCTTCGAGCACGTCGGCACTTCCACAGGCGGATGTCGCCGCTCGAGAGCCGTGTTTTGCTACAGTCACGCCCGCGCCCGCGATAACAAAAGCAGCCGCGGTGGAGACATTGAAAGTTTTAGCGACACTCGATCCTGTTCCTGCGGTATCTATGAAACGCGTGTGACGCGAATGCAGTGGGATAGCGCGATCGCGCATGGCTTCGGCCATTCCAGCGAGTTCCTCGACAGTTTCGCCCTTCGCGGCCAGCACAACCAACGCAGCAGCGAGCTGCGCGTCTGTGGCAGCCGGACTAAGCAGCGCGTTGAGAAAATCCGCCGCTTCGCGGCGCGCGAGATTTTCTCCGCGCATCAGACGCATTGTCATTTGACGAAGCTCGTGATCGCCGGTGTCGGTTATCATGTCTTGCACACTCACAATGTTTTGATCCGATTCGCCATTGCCAGCGCCTTCACCATTGCACGCGCTTTATTAACTGTTTCCTCGTATTCCCGTTGTGGATCCGAATCGGCGACGATGCCGGCACCGGCCTGAAAATACGCCTTTTGATTTTTCAGCACGGCACAACGCAACGCGATGCAGGAATCGAAATTGCCGTCGAATCCGAAATAGCCGATCGCGCCTGCATAGCAGCCGCGCCGGACGTTTTCCAATTCGCTGATAATTTGCATGGCACGTATTTTTGGCGCGCCGGAGACGGTGCCGGCTGGAAATGTCGCTCTGACTACGTCGAAGGCGGTGCAATCGGCGCGGGCGCGGCCAACTACGTTGGAAACGATGTGCATGACGTGGCTGTAACGCTCGATCTCCATGAACTCGTTCACGCGAACTGTGCCGAACTCGGCCACGCGGCCGACGTCATTTCGCGCAAGATCGACGAGCATGATGTGTTCGGCGCGTTCCTTCGGGTCGGCGAGAAGCTCAGCGGCATTGAGATCATCCTGCTTTAACGTGAGGCCGCGAGCGCGCGTCCCTGCAATCGGCCGGATCTCGATGGTATTGCCAACGAGACGGACGTGCATCTCCGGCGAGCTGCCTACGAGCGCAAAATCATGGCCGAACTTCAGACAAAACATGTACGGCGAAGGATTAATAAAACGAAGGCAGCGATAAAAATCGAGGGGCTCTCCGCCGAATTGAGATTCAAATCGCTGCGACAAGACGATTTGGAAAACATCGCCCGCGCGGATGTATTCCTTTGCGCGCTTGACTGCGCGCTCAAACTCTTCGGGATGGAAATTACTGCGCGGTGGCGGCTGTTGTTCTTCGTTTGCAACCGGAACCAGCGGCAGATCGACGGGCTCGGCCAACTGTTGCATAATTGAATTCAACGATTCGACAGCGCGCGCATAGACCTTTTCTAGCGAGCCGTCATCGACAAATGAATTGACAACGATTTTCAAGCTGCGCAGCCGATGATCAAAAATGAGCACGTTCCCCGTGAGCATGAAAAGCATGTCGGGCAATTGCAGATCGTCGTAACGCGCTGCTGGAACTTTCGGTTCGAAGAATCGGATTGCATCGTAGCCGAGAAAACCGACGGCGCCGCCGGCAAACCTTGGCAGCTCTGGGCGTGAAACAAATTGATATCGCGCCATCAATTTGCGCAGCTCGTCGAGAGGATCGGTAGCCGTGCTAAACCGATCTTCAATCCCGTCTCGCACGATGCGAATTTCCCGCTCGTAACTTTGAATAATCAGGCGCGGTCCAAATCCGACGAATGAGAACCGGCCCGATACATCATTTTTTTCCGTTGATTCAAAAAGGAAGCTGTAAGCGCAGCGACTAGCCTTTTTGAACGCCGAGACCGGCGTTTCGCAATCGCCAACGAACTCAGCGAAAACAGGAATGACATTGCCCTGTTGCGCAAGATGGAGGAATTCATCCAGCGAGGGAGTGATCAGCGGTTTCATTCAACGCGAAAGGAAGCTGGCGAGGATGTTCTTGCCATCGGGCGTGAGGACCGATTCGGGATGGAATTGCACCCCTTGCACGGGAAAATCGCGGTGGCGCAGCGCCATGATCTGTCCGTCTTCGCTTTCGGCCATGATTTCCAGGCAGGCGGGAAACGAACTTCGCTCGACGACAAGCGAATGGTAGCGGCCCGCTTCAAACGGGTTCGAGAACCCCGAAAAAAGCGCGCTGCCGTTATGCGTGATCATGCATGGTTTGCCATGCATCTGGCGATCGGCGCGCACCACCCTCCCTCCATACGCTTCGGCGATGCATTGATGGCCAAGGCAGACGCCCAGAACGGGAATATGCTGCCCAAATGTTAAAACGACTTCCTTGCTGATGCCCGCTTCGCGCGGTGTGCATGGCCCCGGTGAAATGCAGATATGTTGCGGATCTAGCGCCGCGATTTCATCGATTGAGATTTCATCGTTCCGTTTGACCAGAACGTCACAGCCCAGCTCGCCAAAATACTGCACGAGGTTGTAAGTGAATGAGTCGTAGTTGTCGATCAGCAGAACCATCGGTTCGGCTTCCTCAAGTCTCGTTCAACTTGCCAGCACCGTCCGCCGCCATAAGACCGCGAATAGCGCGAACTTCTTCGATGAGCTGCGCGTACTCTGAAAATGTCAGTGCCTGCGCGCTGTCGGAAAGAGCAAGCTCCGGCTGATTGTGGACTTCAATCATCAGACCGTCGGCTCCCACTGCGATCCCCGCACGCGCGAGCGGTGTGACCATATACGCGGTGCCGGTGCCGTGTGAGGGATCGACGATGACCGGCAAATGTGATATGCGCCGAACCGCCGGCACTGAGGCCAGGTCCAGTGTGTTACGCGTGTGCTGCGCGAATGTGCGAACACCGCGCTCGCAAAGCACAACATTGTAGTTGCCTTCAGCCATTATGTACTCGGCTGCCAGCAACCATTCCTCCAGCGTTGCAGCCATGCCGCGTTTCAACAGCACGGGCAACTTTGATCGGCCTGCTCGCTTTAGCAGCGAAAAGTTCTGCATGTTGCGAGCACCGATTTGAATCACGTCGCCGTGTTTTTCGATGGAATCCACATGAGATTCCTCAACGGCTTCGGTGACTATCTTTAGCCCAAATTCCTCGCGGATCGCGGTCATGATTTCCCACGCCTTCTCTCCCAAGCCTTGAAATGTGTAAGGCGAAGTTCGAGGCTTCCAAACGCATCCGCGAAAAAAACTCGCACCACTCTGCTGGACTGCCTCTGCTATCGCGAAGGCCTGCTGGCGGCTCTCGATCGCACACGGCCCGGCGATGATGGCGAGCTCACTGTTACCAATCGTCGCGTTGCCGACGCGGACGATCGTTTTCTCCGGTCGTAAATCGAGTGTAATCAGCTTGTACGGCTTGGTCACACGGATGACTTCGGCGACGCCGGGCAGGTTTTCGAAACGCCGGCCATCGATCGGACCGTCGTTGCCCGTAATTCCGATAGCCGTTCGCGTAGCTCCCGGCATGGGATGCGCGCGGAAGCCGACTGCCTCGACAACGTTCACCACCGCATCGATTTGCGACGCCGTGGCGCTGGGTTTCATCACGATTAACATTTGATCTTAAGTGGTTGGATTTATTTCGACAGACGCAGAGACAGATCTCCTGCGGGAGAGATGAATCAGCGTCCGTTGAGAAAACGGTCGCTTTCTATCGCCAGACTCCGAGCGCGGACGTAGAGGCAGACCGCAAGCCGTTTGCGGCCTCTGCCGAACAAAGTATTTCAGCGCTCATTCCCACAAATGTATCGAGAGCCCGACGGTTGTCGATCACAGATATCAATGACTTGGTAACAGCCACGTTACCAGATCGCAGGACTTCGCGGTGCAATCCCGTGCCGCCGTATTTCCAGCCAACCGCGATAACTGTACAAACATGCTCGCAACAAGAAATCTGGTCACCATTTTCTCAATTCTCGCTGTCGGAGTGATCGTGGCACCAGTTTTCGCTTTAAGAGTGACTGAGCCGGCGGGTGCGGCACATGGATATCCCGCTTTGTACGACATCAACGGGAAAAAACTCGCTGATAGCGAATTCCGGCAATGGGTAGAGAACAATCGGCTTCATGTCGTTATCACTCACAAATTTTCCGCCGGCGAGGTGTATGAGGAACACGGTCAATTTCGACAGCAACCAGAACTGATTCAGGAACAATGGTCCTGGAAAGAATTGAAACATGGAAGGTCGCAGCGTGAATTCGCTGTGGATTTCTTGACTGGAATCGCCAGCGCGCACATCCGCCAAGATCACAAGGATGTGTCCAAAAGGATTAATATTGAACCGGGCCGGACGTTTGCCGGGTTTGGGTTCAGCTTTGCCTTGAGTAATCTGCGCAAACGCCTCCTAAGTGGCGAACAAGTTCAGCTGAAGGCAGTCGGTTTTTCGCAGTTCCCTACGCTTGGCCCGCAAGTTGTAACAGTGACAATTTCTCACGGCGGGGTTGACCGTATGAGGATGTCGGGACGCTCGCTGAAGGGCGATCGCTTCATCATTCATCCGGAAATTCCGTTCATCGCGAATTTGTTCGTTAATGTACCCGACACAAAAATCTGGCTGGCCAATCCCGCGCCGGCAGGTTTTCTGCGATGGGAAGGCCCAATCGTGTTACCATCGGATCCAATGATTCGTGTTGATCTAATTTCGGGTGGAAAGAGCGGACCGGCAGAGTCTGCGGGAAGTTAGACGCTGGCGAGCACTCTTCGCTTCACAATCCTCGCGCGACGCAATTAGCATCGCTCACATGGAAGACTCGAAATTTTCTTTGTTGGTTTTTTTCGTCGGCAATTACTTCGTGACGTCTTTCGTCATTGGCTTAGTCGCGGCGGTGATCTCGCTCGCGAAAAAGCCGAAGCCTCTGCGAATCGGCGAAGTGAGCGAAGCGTTATTTTCGTACTACCTGCTTTTCGCCGTCGGCATAAACAATCTGATTAATTTTGTATTCCACGTTTTCTTTGGCGACATAGCCGCAAAGTTTATCGGCTGGGAAAACAGCCCATTTCAGGCAGAAGTGGGATTCGCAAGTCTGGGCGTAGGAATTGCAGGAGTCATCGCATTCAAGGCGAGCTTGCCATTTCGCTTCGCTACGCTGATTCCACCTTCCGTTTTCTCATTGGGCGCGGCTGGCGGTCACATCTACCAGATGATCGCGGCGCACAATTTCTCGCCGGGAAACGTGGGACTGGTTCTGCCAATCGACATAATAATGCCGTTTATCGGATTCGCGTTGTTGTGGCTGTCGTACAAACATCCGCAACCCGGAACGCCTAGTCACAACCTCACGTAGATGAGAACGCGCGCCGTGTAGTTGCGCCGCGATTTCAATTTGATGCAGCGAAAGGATTTCTATGGCTGAAGCGTCGCACGGTCTCGAGGGCCCAGATTTCGAAAAAGGCTGTGACGTCAACACGGTTCTCGATGGAGGAATGCTTCTGGGGCACGCATTCGGTGAAGCAATTCTTGTGGCCAGAAAAGGCTCGGACATGTTTGCCATCGGCGCGACCTGCACGCATTACGGTGGACCGTTGGCAAAAGGTTTGATGGTCGATTGCACTGTGCGTTGTCCGTGGCACCATGCACGTTTTGATCTGCGCACGGGTGAAGCGATTGCGGCGCCCGCCTTGAGTGATGTGTCGCGCTGGAAGATCGATAAGCGCGGCAACCGCTTTTTTGTAACCGGGAAGATCGACAAAAAATCGGCGCGCAAACCGAAATCGTCGCCAGCGAGCGTTGTGATCGTTGGCGCTGGCGCTGCGGGAAATGCTGCGGCCGAAATGTTGCGGCGGGAAGGCTACGAGGGACCGGTCACGCTGATCGGCGTTGACGAATTTTTGCCGTACGACCGGCCGAATCTCTCCAAGGATTATCTTGCGGGCACTGCGCCGGAAGAATGGATCCCACTGCGCTCGGCAGATTTTTATCGCGAGCAAAAGATTGAAGCACTCACAAATACGCGAGTCGAAGCGATTGATCCGAAAGCGAAACACGTGACGCTGTCCGATGGCCGCTCGTTACATTATGGAGCGCTGCTGCTCACGACTGGCGCCGAGCCGTTTCGACTTAATATCCCGGGCGGAGATTTGCCGCACGTTTGTTATTTGCGAACACTAAGCGACAGCCGCCGCATTATCGAGAAGACGAAAACCGCGAAGCGCGCTGTGGTGATCGGGGCAAGCTTCATCGGGCTTGAAGTAGGGGCATCCCTGCGCGAACGCAAACTCGAAGTTGCAGTCATCGGAAAAGAATCGCTGCCGCTGGAGAAAATCCTCGGACGCGAACTGGGCAAGTTGATTCACCAAACTCACGAGGCGCACGGCGTGAAATTCCATCTCGGGAGAACGCCGGCAGTCATACAAGAGCGACACGTGCAGCTTGATGACGGAACCATTTTGGATTGCGACCTGGTTGTCGTTGGAATCGGTGTGCGGCCAAAGACTGCGCTTGCCGAAAAAGCAGGGATCGCCACCGACAACGGCGTGTTGGTCAATGAATTTTTGGAGACGGATATACCGGGAATTTTTGCCGCCGGCGATGTCGCGCGCTGGCCCGATCCGCGTGCGGGGCGAATCCGCGTGGAGCACTGGGTGGTGGCCGAGCGGCAGGGGCAGACCGCGGCGCGGAACATGCTCGGCGCTCGCCAGCCGTTCGTCACTCCGCCATTTTTTTGGAGCAATCATTTCGATCTGCATATCCGCTACATCGGCCACGGCAGCCGCGGTGATCGCACGGTAGTGTGCGGCGATTTGAAAACGAAAGACGCTTCCGTGCTCTTCTGCGATGGCGACAAGCTCACTGCTGTCGCCAGTATTGGTCGCGACTTGGAGAATCTTAAAGCTGAAGTAGCGCTCGAACGCGGCGACGAATTTCGTGCGTTGTAACGATTAGCATCAGTCGCGTTGAAGAATCGAAATTCTCTGCTGTTTTGATTTTCTTCATAGGCAATTACTTCCTGACCTTTCTGATCATAGGTCTCCTTGCCGGAGTAATATCACTCATCAACAAGCCCAAACCGCTGCGAATTAATGTAGTTGTCGAAGCATTCTTCTATTAATTGCCCGTCTGTTTTAGATCAGGACGGCAGCAAGCCCAAGAAAGACAAGCAGGCAACCGACATCGGTGAATGTTGTTACAACGATACTGGACGCCGTTGCCGGATCAGCCCCGAATTTCTTGAGAGCCAATGGCACGATTGCGCCAGCCACGCCGCTGAAGCAACAACTGATGGTGATAGCGAGGAATACAACGAGACCTAGCATCAGAGCCATTGGGCTTTTGACCATTGTTGCAAAGATGAACATCGCGATTCCGCCTGTTACGCCGGTCAGGGCTCCATTAAATGCTCCCAGCAACATTTCCTTGGTCAGGAGCATCCGTCCTCTGCCCGATCTCAAATCGCCCAGGGTCATGCCGCGCAAGCATACTGCCAGTGCTTGCACTCCAGTATTTGCTGCCTGCCCGATGAGCACCGGCAGGAACACTGCCAGCACAATAATTCGGTCAATCGTTTCCTGAAAAAATCCGACTACAAGCGCGGCAAGTAATCCGCAAAATAAATTTACCTGAAGCCAGGGATGTCGAAATTTCAGGCTTCGCAACCACGGCGTGGTAAGCCGCTCTTCTCTTTCTACACCCACCATCTCACCCGGTTGCGCGCTTAATTCGATCGCCTCGGCCTCAAATAACATTTGGCCGCGCAACAGGCCGAGTAGTCGTCCCGTTTTTTCGCAGACTGGATAGACTGGATAATGCCGAATCAGCACCGCTCTCATTGCATCGGTCAGCGACATTTCCGGTGTGAGGTAAAACGGATTGGTAAGCATGATTTCCTCAAGGCGCTGGCTCCTGTGCGCCAGGAGCAGGTCGCGCATGACAACGACTCCGAGGAGTTTCTCCTGCTCGTCCGTGACAAAGCCGTAGGTAATGATGGCTTTTCTGGCAAGGCGTCGAATCTGTTCGGTTGCCTCGGCAACGGTCGTTTGTGGACGAAAAACTGCCAGTGGTGGCTGCATTAATCGTCCGATTGTCCGCTCCGGGTACGTTTGATTCCGCATCCATTGCTGAGTGCTCTCAGGGGAAGCCGTCGCCAGAACCGTTTGCCGCCGCGGCGGATCGAAACGTTGAAGTATGTTCAGTGCCGACGCGGGATTTAGCAGTTCCAGCATTTGAACAACAAATTCATCCGGATACGGCTCCAGCATCTTCGCCGCCTCACGCGGATCGCGTTCCACTACCTTTGTAAACAGCGTCCTGATCTCTGGTTCAATTTCTCGGATAGCGCCCGATTCAATTTGGTTTGCGGTGTCATTCATGGGCGGACTCTGGCAAGCCAACACGGCGGTGGCAATATTAACTCTCCGAAGTGACGTCAATTTTCTGTAGCGACCTCCTTGGAAATCGTCGCTGATTCTCGATCTTGTATGGTGCGGGTTCTCGTTGTTACAGGCGCAGGCGTTTCGGCTGAAAGCGGGATTCCGACTTTTCGCGGCCGAGACGGCTACTGGCGGAACCACGATCCGGAAAAGCTGGCTACACCAGAAGCGTTCGTGCGCGATCCCAAATTGGTTTGGGAATGGTATCGCGAGCGGCGGCGGCGCATCCGCGACGCACGACCCAATGCAGCCCACGAAGCGATCGCAAAATTGGCGCAACAGGTTGACGAGTTCCTCCTCGTCACGCAGAACGTGGACGACCTGCACGCGCGTGCGGGAGTTGCAAAGGAGCAGATGGTGCAAATTCATGGAGACATTTTCGTGACGCGTTGCTCGCAGTGCGTTTTTAGCCGACGCGATTACGATTACGAGCACGACCAAGAGCAAGAAGATGTTCTACTGAGATGTCCTAAATGCACTGGATTAATGCGGCCCGGGGTCGTCTGGTTTGGCGAGCAACTCCCGCGCAGGGAACTGCAGCGGGTTGAAAATTGTCTCCATCGCGGCCCTTGCGACCTTGTCATTGTAGCCGGAACCACTGCGACTTTTGGATACATCATCCATTGGGCGGTGCAGGCCAGCCGCGGTGGTGGCGGCGAATTTATCGAAGTCAATCCCGAGGAGACACAGCTCTCACGATTCGCGACTCGGCTTGTCCGCGAACCGGCTGCCATTGCTCTGCCGCGGATTGTCGGCGCGATAATCGATGGCTACTCTCGCGCATAAGTTGCGTTGTGCGCTTTGCGTGCCTGGTCGTGTTAGCGATGATCAGTGAGAATGCGCGCGAAGCGCCACACCTCGTGAAAGGTATTGTAAAGCGGAGTGGGCGCGACGCGGATCACGTTTGGCTCACGGAAATCGCATTTCACCCCGGCGGCGATCAGCTCATTGTGCAACTCCTTTGGATGTTGGTGCACCAGGATGGATAACTGACAACCACGCTCGTTAGCCGAATTCGGAGTGATAACTGTAAATCGTTTCGAGGCGTTATTGTTAAGCAGGAATTCAAGGTAGCCGGTCAGTTTCATTGATGTCGCACGAAGCGGTTGCATTCCCCCCGCTTGATCGAACATTGCAAGCGAAGCGCGCAACGGCGCCATCGCGAAAATCGGCGGGTTGCTAATCTGCCAGCCATCAGCGGATGGAACTGGGATGAACTCCGGTTCGAGGTGCAACCGAAATCGCTTGTTCGGATCGTTCCCGAACCAGCCCGCCAGTCGCGGGAGCTTCGTGTTTGTTGCGTGACGCTCATGCACAAATGCGCCGGCAACCGCGCCGGGGCCGGCGTTGAGATATTTGTAAGAACACCAGACAGCGAAATCGACATTCCAATCATGCAATGAGAGCGGGACGTTACCAATCGCATGCGCAAGATCGAATCCTGCAAGCACCCCATGTTTGTGCGCCGCGGCTGTGATTTTCTCGATCTCGAGGAGTTGACCCGTGAAAAAGTTCACGCCACCAAACATTACTACCGCCAGTCGGTCACCTTGCTTGTTGATGAGATCGACAATGTCTTCGGTTCTAATTGTGAACTCCCCTTTGCGCGGTCGAGCGAGAATCAGCGCATCCTTTGGATCCAAACCGTGGTGAACAATTTGGGTTTTGACAGCGTAGGTATCCGAAGGAAAAGCGGGTTCTTCCATCAGGATTTTGAAACGCGATTTCGTTGGGCGATAAAAAGTAGCCAGCATCAGGTGAAGATTCACCGTGAGGCTGTTCATACAGATCACTTCGACTGGCTTCGCACCAGCGAGCCGCGCAGTCGGCTCGCGCAAAGCCTCGTGATACGAATACCAGGGCGTGCCCGTCGCGTGATGAGCGTCCACGCCGAGGCTTGCCCAATTATCGAGTTCCTCCTCGACGATTTGCCTGGCGGCTTTCGGCATCAGACCCAGCGAATTACCGGCGAAATAGATCAGCGGTTGGCCATCTTTACCGAGCGGCAGATGAAATTTGTCGCGGAATTCGCGAACCGGATCCTCCCCATCGAGTTCCTTCGCGAAATCTTCGTCAGCGGAGAAATGCTGTGTCATGGGCAGTAAACGTTCAACGTCCAACGTCCAACGCCGAATTCAAAGCCGAGTGCTACGAGTCAGCTCTGAGATTCAACTAACAACTATTAACTGCTTTGGTTCGGCGGGTCCATGAACTCGATAGTGGTGCCATCGGGATCGCGAACGTAAACGACGCGCTTTCCGGCGTTTGGACCCCGAGTCAGAGTTTGCGGTTTACCGGCGGTTTTCCAACCGGATGCGGCAATTCTCTGGAGAACTGCGTCGAGATTATCGATCGTCAGCGCCACATGGACCGATCCAATATCGCACGGTCGAAGAACGGAACGCTTTCGATCCGTTGGCCCAAGATACTCCAGCAATTCAATCTTGTGACCACCGGGCGCTCTTAAGACCACTAGCTTGATCTCAGCACCTGCGACTCCAGTGATTTCTTTCGCCATTTCGCCAGTCTGATGCGCGGTATGTGAAATCTCAAAGCCGAGCACATCGCGCCAGAACGCCAGGGATTTTTCAAGATTTGAAACGGTGATGCCCGTGTGGTCTGCGGCAATGACGCGAAATGACTCACTGGTGCTCACATCGAGTTGGTTCTGCCACGGATAAACACGGATGAAACACAGATAGAAGATTCCGGTAGTCCGAATCTGTGAAAATCTGTGTCAATCTGTGGCTGCTGGTAGCGCTGCAATTACTTTGAGTTCGATCGCGATCGGTGTGGGCAATGCCGTTACCTCGATTGTTGTGCGGGTCGGGTTTGGTTTGGCGGGGCCTGCGAAATACTCCGCGTAAATGTGGTTGTAGACGGGAAAATCTTTTTTCATGTCAGTGAGAAAGACCGTGACATCGATGATGTCCTGCCATGTTGCGCCAGCATCTTCGAGCACGAGCCGTACATTCTCGAATACTGCGCGGCATTGCGTTTCGATGTCGTAAGTCACGACGTTGCCGGAGGAATCGAGCGTCACGCCGGGAATTTCTTTGCTGCCGCGCACGCGCGGCCCGATCCCCGACAGAAATAATAATTCGCCCACCCGCTTGGCGTGCGGAAAGGCCCCTACCGGTTCAGGCGCTCGTTGGCTTTTGAAGGTTTCGTTCATCACCTGTTTGATGGCCGACTGGATGGATTAAGGCAACGCAGATTTTCGATCAGCACAAAGCGCAATTTAGTGATCCGAGGATTCTCGCGGGGCGATTGCTGCGGTTTCCTGATCCGATGAACGGAAGCTTGTTACCGGCGGCAAGACTTCCCTGAAAGTGGCGCCGTAAATGTCCCAAACCGTAAGAAAGAGTCCACAGACGATCGGTCCGACGATGAATCCGATCGGACCGAAGAGGAACAGTCCGCCAAGGGTGCCAATCAGGATGAGAAGGTCCGGCATTTTCGCGTCTCTGCCGACAAGCACGGGCCGCAGGAAATTATCGACAGTGCCGACCACAGCGGCGCACCACGCCGCCAGCAAGGTTGCCGTTAGGTACTGCCCCGTTACAAATAGAATGATAACTGCCGGCACCCACACCAGGGCGGCACCGATCCCGGGGATTATCGAAAGAATCGTCATGATCGTTCCCCACAGGGCTGCTCCATCGATTCCCGCTACCCAAAATGCGAAGCCAGCCAACGCGCCTTGAATGACGCCAATCACCAGCGTCCCTTTGACAGTCGCTCGCGTGATCGAGGTGAGCCGGGCGAGCATCCGAGCCTCATCCTCATCGCTCAACGGAGTGTAATAAAAAATGCGCTCCAGAATTTTGTGACCGTCTTTGAAAAAGAAAAACATGGCGTACAACATCACAAACAAATTGAGGAGAAACGCGGCCGTCGTGGCGGTCATGCGCGAAGCGAAAGTGACAAGAAATGCACCCGCCGTTTTAGCAGCGGTGCCGACCTGTTGCAGGAGTTGCTCCTGGCTAGGCACGTATTTAGCCAGTGCAGGAAATCTTTGTACCAGCCAGTCGTGCACGTTGAAGGTGCTGGCGACACCCAGGTGTTGACTCAACCACGGGATGGCCTGGTCACTCATCGTCAGCGCCTGTTGCAGAACGATCCCTAAAAATGCGCTGATGGGGCCAAGGCCGAGAACGAGCAACACCAACAACGTAACTGCTGCGCCGAGCGACGCGCGGCCGCCCAGCAGCCGGGTAATCCAGCGGTAGAGTGGATGAAACAATCCAGCCAGTAACGCGCCGAGAAGAAGCGGTTTGAAGAACGGCCAGGTGACGGCCAGGAACAACGCTGTAACCGCCACCACAAGCAACAAGACAAACGCCGTGCGCAAATTCGTGCCGCTTATGGTTGACGGTTCCATGGGTCGGCTCGGATGTCTCTTTTTGGCTAATCGTAGATTCCAGTAATTACACCGATATCACTCATTCGTTTTTTCTACCCACGGATTGCGCGGATAGCAGGCTCTTTTTTCGTCCGCGTGCTAATACGCTCAATGTTTTACGTGTTGGTCCAGGAACCCGAAGACATCGTGCTCCCATTGAAGAATGGAAAGATACAGAAAATTGTGGCCATCGTCCGCCGTTTGACCGACACGCGGATAAATTTTCAGCAGATGAGGCTTGTGCGAACGTTCCAGCTCATCGGCCAATGCATGACCGGGCGCAGTACTGTAATCGTTCGCGGCCTGAATCAGCATGATCGGAGCTGTTGCCTTGTCCGCAGCAGGCAGGAGTCTTTCGCGCAATTCTGGCGAGTGTTCCCACGAATTCGCTGCTGCTGCGAACGTCACAGCGGCGCGAATAGTTTTGTCGCGCTCGGCGGCGAGCAGTGTTAGTTGACCGCCGAACGAGTGACCTGCGATCGCAATACGCTTGGCATCGATCGCAGGTGCGGCTTTCAGGAATGACAGAGCAGCCATCACATCGTCGAGATGATCCGTGGTGGCCAGCACGAACTGCAAATGCTGGCGAGCTTCTTTCCCTTTCGTTGCTTCTTCGCGAAGTAAGATGTCTTGCATGAACGCGCCTTGGTCGGCCGAAAAGCCTTGTCCGCGGCGGAACAGGTAGAGAAATGCGTAGCCGTGTTTCAGAAACCATGGCGCAAGTTTTTCGGTAGCTTCCGTAATCGGGAGCTCAGCCGTGTGACCCGCGTCCGCGCCACCCGACCCGTGACAAAACAGAACCGCGGGAAACGGACCGGAGCCAGCCGGCCTCCAGAGCAAAGCCTTGAGACGGAGCTTGCCGCTGGGAATAATGACTGTTTCAGGACCAATGGGTGCCGGCGAGTCGATGGCGACCGCGACCGACACTAGCGCAAACAGAAATGCCAGCGTTCCAGCTCTCAACAGTTAACTTTCAACCATTCGACTGCTTCGGACCTATTTCGCGATGCAGACGTTCTTCGGTTCGGTGAAGAATCGCAGCGCTTCTTCGCCGCCTTCGCGGCCGACGCCGCTTTGTTTCATTCCGCCGAAGGGGACGCGCAGGTCGCGCAGTAACCAGCAATTCACCCATACCGTGCCGGTGTTGATTTGTTCAGCGACACGATGCGCGCGACTAAGGTTTTGGGTCCACACGCTCGAGGCCAGACCGTAGTCGCAATCGTTGGCGTAGTTAATCACTTCTTCTTCGGTGTCGAACGGCGTGATCGTGACGACGGGTCCGAAAATTTCTTCACGGTTTGTGCGACATGAAACGGGCAACCCAGTGATGACGGTCGGCTGGAAGAAATAACCTTCGCGACAGCGGTCGTTGACCGGTTCCGGTGCCGAACCACCAAGCGCGACTTTGCCGCCTTCTTTTTGGGCAAGATCGACGTAGAAATTGATCTTATCGAGCTGCGCCTTATTAACGATCGCGCCCTGCTCAGCTTTTTCATCGAGCGGATCGCCCATTTTCAGTTGCGACGCCTTATCGATAAAGCGCTCGACGAAATGTTTGTAAGCCGAGCGCTCGACGAACACGCGCGAACCGCACAAGCAAATCTGTCCTTGGTTTGCGAATGACGAGCGAACGCTGCCGGCGATGGCAGCGTCGAGATCGGCATCGGCAAAAACGATATTTGGATTTTTGCCGCCGAGCTCCAGCGAAACTTTTTTGAATAACGGCGCGCATGCTTCTGCGACCTTTCTGCCGGTCACGGTGCCGCCGGTGAAGGAGATCGTGTTGATCTTTGGATGCGCTGTGATCGCAGCACCAACCTTTGGTCCGGTGCCGTGCACGACGTTGAGCACGCCATTTGGCAAGCCAGCTTCGTGCACAATTTCACACAGCATAAAAGCGGTCACCGGCGTTAGCTCGCTCGGTTTCGCGATGGCAGTGTTACCGACGGCAATTGCGGGCGCGATTTTCCAGCTCAACAGATATAGCGGGAGATTCCAGGGCGAGATCAGTCCGGCGATGCCGCGGGGCTGACGCAGTGTGTAGTTGAACGCGACATTGTCGGTGATGTGCGCCTCCGATTCGGTGTGCAGAATCGCTGTTGCGAAGAACCGGAAATTGGCAACCGCGCGTGGAATATCGAGTGTGCGCGCGAGCGAAATTGGCTTGCCTGTGTCAATCGACTCAGCACGTGCGAATTTTTCCAAATCGCGCTCGATCAAATCAGCAATCCTGAGCAGAAAGCGCGAACGTTCCGCCGCCGGTTGTTTCGACCAATTGACGAACGCTTCCTCGGCCGCTGCAACGGCGAGGTCGACGTCGTGCGTGTCGCTGTCCGCAACCTGCGAATACGGTTTGCCAGTCGCCGGTTCAATGTTGTCCAGGTACCGGCCGCTGATCGGCTCGACAAATCTGCCGTCGATAAAGTTGTTAATTTGAATTGGTTCCGTTCGCACTGTTTCAAGATTGTAAGCGCCTAGCGGGATTCGCTCAATGAAGACTGCGGATAACCTAAAAAAACGAGAGAGAGAGAGAGAGAGAGTCGTTCGTTTTCCGATTCTCTCGCCGGCCACACCGGGCGCAAGCAACCATGTCCCTCGTCCCACTCGCTCCATTTTCCGATTTCGCTCGGAATGACAAATGATAGGCCAGCTCAAATCCAGCGGTCAAAGAGGAAGATTGGTCTGGCTAAGGCACACGACGCGCGTGTAAAAAGACTCCCCGGAGGAACAATCACATGAAAAAAACTTCAATATTGATTCTCGGCTTTGCGCTTTCTGGCCTGACTATCGCCGCCGCGACCGACAATGGCTTTAGAAGTGCGCTCGGGCCACGCTTTCACGGCGCTTCGGCGGTTACGCCTGTAATCGCACCGAGCCGAGCTCTTGACACGCTGCACCGCTGGAATCAGATCGCGATTAATGCGAGCGGTCTGGATCACACTCCTGTCGCGCCCGGCGAGAACAGAGTCTTTGGAGAACAGCTTGGGCCGGGCCGTTCGAGCCGCGCAATGGCTATCGCGCACATCGCAATGTTCGACGCGCTGGATGCGATAGAGGGCAGTTATAGAAGCTACACCGGTGTGCGTAAGGGACCCGGGCCGATATCGCAGGACGCCGCAGTGGCCCAAGCGGCGCACGATACCCTGGCAAGTTTGTTTCCGTCGCAAACGGCGGCTTTCGACACGCTGCTGCAAGAGGATTTGGCGGCTATCAGAGATGCGCGGGAAAAGGCGAATGGAGTTGATCTTGGCCATCGAGCAGCTGCTGCGATCCTCGCGATGCGGGTCAATGATGGCGCACAAATTCCCGAGCCGAGGGTGGGTGTTGATTACTTTACGAGCGATCAGCCGGGACATTGGCGCCAGGACCCGATCAGTTTGATTCCACTCGCTCTGGGCGCGTATTGGGGCCAGTGCACTCCATTCGTGCTCGCGTCGACGAGTCAATTCCGCGCGCCGTCTCCGCCCGACATGACGAGCGCGGCCTACACCATTGCTTACAACGAAGCGAAAAGCTTTGGCGGCGATGGAGTGACTACGCCCACGCAGCGCACCGAGGAGCAGACTTTTATCGGGACTTTTTGGGCCTATGATGGAACACCAAGCCTTTGCGCGCCGCCGAGGCTTTACAATCAGATTACGGTGAATATTGCAGATCAGCGCGGACTGAATGGGATTAGATTCGCACGCTTGCTCGCGCTCGTTAATGTGGCGATGGCCGATGCCGGGATGACCATTTGGGAATCGA
Organism: Candidatus Limnocylindria bacterium; assembly: GCA_035535575.1. GTDB lineage: Bacteria > Verrucomicrobiota > Verrucomicrobiia > Chthoniobacterales > UBA10450 > Udaeobacter. The sequence continues at coordinate 753 of DATLPS010000071.1, read as the reverse complement.
AATACCATTTTGATTTTTGGCGGCCGATCACCGGCATTCGGGAATCCGATCCAGGCACTGGTCCTACCGGCCTCGGCGATGGTAATCCCGACACGGTGGGCGATACAACGTTTTCGCCCTTGGGCGCGCCTGCCAGCAATTTGACCGGCCCGAACTTCACGCCGCCGTTTCCAGCCTATCCGTCTGGTCATGCCGGACTTGGCGGCGCGCTGTTCCAAATCATGCGCCGGTTTTACGGCACGGATGCCATTTCTTTCACGTTTGTCTCGGACGAATTCAACGGTACGACTCGCGACAATGCTGGAAACCTGCGTCCGTATCGGCCCCGGAGCTTTTCTACACTATCGCAAGCCGAGGAAGAAAACGGCCAAAGCCGAATTTACCTCGGCATTCATTGGGCTTTTGATAAGACGGCTGGAATCGCTCAGGGCCGTCAGGCAGCGAACTACGTATTCGAGCACGCGTTCACGCCGCTGCATTAACTGAATCGCAGCGAGATCCGAAAAAAATAAGGCGCGGTGAGGGAGGGATTCGAAGCTGCGCGTTGACGGAATCGGAAAATTTTGGATCTACGGCGGTTCGGTGCCCATGTGAGCCGGCGGGCCCTCTAAATTTAGGTGTAGCCGTCGTAAATTTTCGGTTTAGCAGTTTGAATGTGTCGGTCAATTAGCGCGCAGAATTCGTCGGTGTGCCAGTGTTTTCGCGTAGCCCACCATGCTTGGAATCCTGGATACGCTACCGTGTCGGCGAGTG
>DATLPS010000070.1:0-13290 GCA_035535575.1 Candidatus Limnocylindria bacterium | reverse complement strand
CGTCATGAACGGAACGTGATCGGGAAATATATCGCGCCGGCGAAACGAGCGCATCAGCGCTTCGCGAAAACCCCATTTGTCCTCCCGTTCCACATCGCTATCGGCCGTGATCAAGGCGCGCAAATATTCGCCGAGTTCCATGTCGGCGGGCGGGCAGTAGTCGATTGCACGGATGCAAACATTGAGAAATTGGCTGGCAACTTTGCCCGCCTCCTGGGCGATCGCTTTGACGAGAGGCTCATTGAGCGGAACCCTGCCAAGCATTTTCAGATCAAGAGCCGCAATGCGGAAGAAACGATCAATCTTTCGTTTCACTACCGTCACGAAGGCTTCGAAGACGGCCGAGACTAAAACCGAGCCAAGCGCGTGCGGTTCCAAGTTGGGATCGTAACGATTCAGCGCCTGCTCTTTTCCAGGCAGCACATCGGAGTCGAACGCGGCGATCCCATCTACATCAACTCCGGAACGCAGCGCCTTGGCGCGGCCGCTTTTCGAACGCGCGTACCCAAACTCGCGAGCGAGATCGGTGAGGACAGTTATGCCCGACGATTCCGCTTCCCATTCACGAAGGGCGCGCTCGACCACTTCCGGATAGGTGAAATGGAGAAAAATCGCGACCAGATCGGAGAACCCTTCATGAAAAGCGGGAACATCGACATTCGTCGGATTCAGAAAAAGGGAACGCAGGCCATCGAGGAGAGCATGCGTGGTTTCGTGCGCAACAATATCATGGCTCAGCGCCGTGCAAATGATGCCGTCGCGGAGAGTGAAACCGGCGCGTTTTTTTCCGGCGTTGAAAAACCCGAAGGAGAGGTCGCCCGTTTCCCGGCTGTAACCAGCGTTCGCTATCCGCGCACCGAATGGCCGCACGACCAATCGAAGTGGTTCATCGGCGGAATCGTCGTTCGTCACCCATGAGATGTCGCGACCCAGGGCCCGCCGGAATGCCGCATAGGCTAAGCTGCAGACGGCATATACCATTTGCGGATGGAATTGCCCGTTAGCGGGCGAAGGCGTGAGGCCGTCCGAAAGCAGGAGATACGGATCGTCGAGGTCCAACGGTTCGTGCCGCAAGATCCTGGGTGCGCCATCGCTGATTACCTTGAAAAGTGAACCGACCGGTCCAGGCTCGAGTTTTTCATAGGGCACATGCACTGTCGCCACGCCGCCGAGGCGATCTGACACGGAAGGATCGAGTGTGTAAATGCGCAGCGGTCGGGTTAGCGGAGCATTCCGCTCACGTTGATATCGCCTGACGAGGGCTTGCCGGGCGACCCGCCCGCTTATCTCGAACGCCTGCCCCCCATTGGCTTGTTTCTTCGGCACAATTATTGATCGGTCAGCGCTTTTCGGATTCTACGATCAAGCGGGAAGGCGAGCGATCCACGATGCGTAAGCCAGGCGTTCCGGAGCGTTCGTGAATTACCACCGCACCTTTCTCTTCACTCCACGCGGCGGGTTCTTCCATGTAACGATCGTCCGCACTCGGAACGAGCACAGAAGCGGACCCGTCGGCCTGAAGTTTGATCCGCTGACGAGGTCGGCGCGAGAGCGGAATATCGTCGTCCTCTGGGCGATAGACAGCGCCCTTCGCTGTATCTTCCTCGAAAACGTGGACCCACGTGGTGGCGAACAGCCAATCGTTCGCCGCGGGTTTTCCTGCCACCACGCCCTCCAAGTCCTAAACCAGACCACTGCGAAGCGTATCGAGCGCAGTCCGCATTCGAATTACCTGTTGCGCGGTGAACATGAACATCGCCTTGTCGTCGGTGTAATCCATGTAGTTCATGAACATGCCGCCGTTCGGCCCGTTGTTGCAGGTCACGACCGGCCAGCTTGGTGTGCCGAAATTCGGACCAGCGCAGTTCGGCGTATCCGCCACCATGTCGGAGCCACTGCAATCCGGAGTGTCTCCCCAAATATGACGCAGATTAAAATAGTGCCCGATTTCATGGGTCGCGGTGCGGCCTTTGTCAAAAGGCGCCTCAGCTGCCCCTATGGTTCCGAAGGCGCGGTAATTTATGACTACCCCATCCGTCGCCGTCGGACCGCCGGGAAATTGCGCATAACCGAGAAGGCCCCCGGTGAGAGGACAGACCCAAAGATTAAGATGCGTTTTCGGACTAAACGGCGCAATGCCGCCCGTGGAAGCTTTCTTCACGGCATCGTCCACGCCGAACCCACTCTTCGTCGTCTTCGTGCGTGTGACCTTCACAAGTTTGAACTGAAGCCGCACATCGCTGACCAAACCCTTCCAGGGAGTGGGCGTCTGACTTCTGTCCGGATTCGTCGCCCGAAAATCCTTATTCATTGCCTTGAACTGGCTCTTGATCTGCGCGTCGGAAATGTTCTGGTCGGTCGTCTTGTAAACGACATTCACGACGGTCTTGATAGTGACGAGCTTGACCTTTGCCGCATCGAATCCCGTTTCGCGGCGACGCAAGGTGGTGGCTTCGAGCCGCATCTGCGCCGCACGGAATGCCGGGAATCGCTCCAGCAACATCATGTGCGCGGCCATCGCGCCGCACGATCTTCGCAATTTTGGACCTGAAGCTTTTTTTCTTGCCATGGTGATCTCCTGTTGAAGGGCCCGTGGGGATGCGGGCTTTTCGCTCGTTATACCGCCCGCAATTTTCAGTGTCGAGTACTTTCTACGTCAGAACTCGGCGCTGCCGGGCGTGCGGGCGAAGGGAATGACATCGCGAATGTTCGAGGCGCCCGTGATGAACATGAGCATGCGTTCGAAACCGAGTCCGAATCCGGAATGCGGCACAGTCCCGTATCGCCGCAGATCGAGGTACCATTTGTAGTCGGCGGGATCCATGTTGTGCCGGCGCATATTTTCCTCCAGCATTTCAAGTCTCTCTTCACGCTGGCTGCCGCCGACGATTTCCCCGATGCCGGGGACGAGCAAATCCATTGCCGCAACAGTTTTTCCGTCGTCGTTGAATCGCATGTAGAACGGTTTGATCTCCTTCGGAAAATTGAAAACTGTGACGGGACATTTGAAATGTTTTTCGGTCAACCAGCGCTCATGCTCCGATTGCAGGTTTAAGCCATAATCGATCGGGAACTCAAATTTTTCGCCGCTGTTCTTTAAAAGCTCGACGGCGTCGGTGTAGGTGATCCGTTGAAACGGCCGCTCAACGACGAAATCGAGTCGGGCGAGCAACTCCTTGTCCACGAACCTGGCGAAAAGTTCCATCTCGTCGGGGCAATGCTTCCGCGCGTCTGCGATCAAATATTTAACGAACTCTTCCGCGAGATCCATGTTGCCGTTCAACTCACAAAACGCCATCTCCGGCTCAATCATCCAGAACTCACTGGCGTGACGGGACGTGTTAGAGTTTTCCGCCCGGAACGTCGGACCAAAAGTATATACTTTGGACAACGCCAGCGCGAACGCTTCGGCTTCCAACTGCCCGCTGACGGTCAAATAGGTCGGACGGGCAAAGAAATCCTGTGCAAAATCAATCTCCCCGTTTTTCCGCGGGGGATTCTTGATATCCATCGTGGAGACTCGAAATAATTCTCCTGCGCCCTCGCAATCGCTGCCGGTAATGATGGGTGTGTGCACGTACACGAATCCGCGGTCCTGAAAAAACTGGTGAACAGCAAATGCGAGCCGGCTCCGCACGCGAAAAATGCTACTGAAGAGATTTGAGCGAGGACGTAGATGAGCGATTTCCCGGAGAAACTCAGGCGTGTGTCCCTTTTTCTGGAGCGGGTAAGAATCATCGGCTGTTCCCACAATCTCGATGTTGTCCGCGACCAGTTCCCATTTTTGGCCTTTCCCCTGCGAAGCGATGAGCGCGCCAGTCACACTGATGGATGCGCCGGTGGTGAGACTTTGCACCGCCGCGTAATTCGGCAACGAGCTTTTCGCGATGATTTGAAAGTTGCGCAGGGATGAGCCGTCATTCAGCTCGATAAACGAAAAATCTTTCGAATCGCGTCGCGTCCGCACCCAACCCTGAACTGTAACGCTCGGGACGGGCGCAGTTTTGTTCAACGCATCTTTGACGGAAACAGGCGAGGTCACGTCATGAAATTGGCGGAGGATCGGCGTTCGACAAGCGAAACGGTGCTCTTATTCCAAGGCGTAGAGAAATCCGTCGGTACTGCCAAAGTAAACCACCCCGTTCACGACGAGCGGCGATGAGAAAATTCCGCCGATGCGACTTTGCTCATCGTTGGCCACCAGCGGCGCTTCACACCAACTGGAGTGATAGAGAAACGGCGTGTTGAACTTCCGGTCCGCCGTGAGTACCCAGCCTTTGTTCTGCTTTGATGTCTCGACTTGAAAATCCCACAGGAGTTCGCCCGTTTTGGTGTCGCGCGCTTCCAGCGTCCCGTTTAGCACGCCAATGAACACGACATCGCCAGCAATCGCGGGCGATGAAAACATGTAAGCCTTGCCTTGCTGACGCACGACCGGCTTGCCGGTGGTTGCATCGACGACGTGATACAAACTCGAGTCCGATGTAGCGAAGAACACTTTCCGATCCGCAACCGCCGGCGACGTGATTACCCAGCTGAGATCGTTAAAGAACCGCCACTTTTCCTTTCCGGTCGCCGCGTCGAGCGCATACAAATTTGCATCGCGGCAGCCGGTATAGACCACACCGTTCGTGACTGCCGGCGAAGATTGGAACCCTACCTGGTTGTGAATCAGCGCGTCTTCGCCTGCGTGAAAACGCCACTTCTCTTTGCCGGTCGTCGCGTCCACTGCGTAGAAATAGCTGTCCCAGCTTCCGAAAAACAAAACGCCATCCGCGAGCGCCGGCGAGGCGTGCACGACATCGCCGGTTTTAAATTTCCAACGCAGATCGCCCGTGGCCGAATCCAGCGCGTAAAGATTTCCGTCGACACTTCCGAAATAGACCGCGCCATTCGCTACGACCGGACTCGAGAGGAACACATCAAACGGATCAGCGATCGTCTGGTTCTTTGGTTGCAGTCCATGCAAACCTTTTGCTTCGAACCGGCGCTCCCCCTCAGTCGCAAATTTCCATTTCAATGCGCCCGTCTGCGCATTGAGCGCGTAAAACTTGCCGTCATAACTGCCGATGTAAACCGTGCCGTCCGCGATCGCAGGTGTCGCGGGGACCGGTCCATTCGTAGCTCGCTTCCAAATTTGATGGCCGGTTGCGGCATCAACGGCGTACACGTTTCCGTCATCGCCGCCGAAGTAGATCACGTTGTCCTTGAATACCGGCGACGAGATCACGCGGTCGCCGGTAGGAAATTTCCATTTCACGCGATGGAATTGCCGCGGCGCCGGCCCGGCATACCCGCCGGAATGCATAGCGTCCCCGCGAAACATCGATTGCGCGTTGATCGCTGCCGTTGCGCCAAGACTCGCGAGCAAAACTCCGATGCGCGAAGCATTCATTGCTGTTTTGTGCGCTCCAACACCAGTGGTGTTTCATTCGCGCCTTGCCGGATCGCTCCGGTAAGCTTTCCATTCCGCAGCCGCCCTTCGAAGCTGATTCCGATTTCGTGCGAATCGACTACCACGAGGTCGCCTTCCTGCGTCACAAGATCGACAGGTAGATTGTTGTGCTTGCGCCCAACAATCACAAATTCCGCCGCCGCGCCCTCTAGTCCGCGATTCGTAAACTTGATCGACACTTGCCGCGTATAACCGAGCATTTCGTAATCGCCTTTCCACTCGCCTTCGAGTTCCCTCGCCACTGCTGTGTTCCGCGGCGGACGCTCGACCTGCGGCGGTCCCGTCTTGTTCAGCGTCGTTAGTGCGCGGTTTCCGGCCTGCTCAAAGTCGCCAGTCATCCTGCTGTTTGCGTCGAGCAGCAATTTCAGTCGAACACCGAGCGCGCCTTTTACGGCGAAACTCACCTCCGGCGGTCTCACCGCGATGTCAGTCAACGGCGCGCCTTTGACGTCCAGCCCGGGAATAATAATCGATCCGACCCAGACGCCGTTCTCCTCCGCAAGATCGATAACCATCTTTAGCTCATAAATGGGGAATCTGCGCCATGCCCTCCCACCGGCCGCTGATTACTTCTTCTGCACCACACGCCAACGCCGCGGCGAAAATAACTATCCCGATCAACCGCAGAGGCGCGCCAGCCCCAATCATTAGCTTAGCGGAAGCCAATTGCCTGGTTGAGGCGACACTTTAACGCCGTTAAGCGACAAGTAAGTGTATTCCTGCAAGAGCCGCTCGTAATCCGAGAGGAGCTTCATTGCGTCATTCGGCTTGAGAAAATCAGTTTTAATGGCGGCATCGATTTGTGACTTCAGCAGTCGCATTAACTCAACCTTGTCCCACTGCGTCATCGCAAGAACTTCGCCAATGGTGCTGCCCTCGATCACCTCCTCAATGTACCAGCCGGATTCTTCATCGGGGTCGAGGAAAACGTGCACTTCTGTGACGCGACCAAACAAATTGTGGAGATCGCCCATGATGTCCTGGTAAGCGCCCACCATAAAAACGCCGAGATAATAAATTTCTCCCGGATGAATCCGATGCAGCGGCAGCGTTTCCTTTACATCCTGCAAGTCGATGAACTTACAGACTCTCCCATCCGAATCGCAGGTAATGTCCACGATGGTGCCGTGGCGATCCGGCGGCGTGGTGAGACGATGGATCGGCATGATCGGAAACAACTGGCCGAGCGCCCAGTGATCGAGCAGCGACTGGAACACGGAAAAATTGCAGATGTACTGATCGCCCAACGTCGTTTCGAGCTGCTTCACCTCATCGGGCACATAACGCAGGCCGCGATGCATGTTCACGATTTGATGCGCGACCTGCCAATAAACGGTGTCGATCTTCGCCATCGATTCTAGATCGAGCAGACCGAGATCGAACGTTTGCTGCGCCTCCTCCTTTATCTGTTGGATGTCGTGCAGGCTCTCAAGGCGCTTTCCACGCTTTAAGCGCTGTTTCACGTCTAGGATGTCGCCCACCAGTTTATGGTCTTTCTCGCCGGCTTCGACCTTGAGCTTCGGCGCAGTCTTTTCGATCGAGCTAAACGCTTCCAACACCAGTACGGAATGGTGCGCGACGATGGCGCGCCCGCTTTCACTCACAATGATCGGATGCGACACGCCTTCGGAATCGCACACGTCCATGATGTTCCAGACGACGTCATTGGCGTATTCCTGGAGTGAATAATTAGTTGAGCTATCAAAATCACTGCGCGAGCCGTCGTAATCCACGCCGAGGCCCCCACCGACGTCGAGGTAACCGAGCTCGTGTCCGAGTTTGCAAAGCTTTGCGTAATAGCGCGCCCCTTCGCGCACAGCTCGTTTGATCGTTGAAATGTCCGGCACCTGCGATCCGACGTGGAAATGAAGGAGTTTCAGGCAATTTGTCAGCCCGGCCTCCTTCAACATCTGGCTCGCAGCAACTAGATTGGTGGTGTCGAGACCGAATTTGGCGTTCTCGCCGCCGCTGGGCGACCATTTGCCGGAGCCTTTGCTATGCAAGCGAGCACGAATGCCGATGTAGGGCTCGACGCCCACGTCCTTCGATGCGCGAATGATCTGCTCCAGCTCTTCCAATTTTTCCGCGACGATAATGACCGATTTGCCAAGTTTCCGGCCGAGCAACGCGATGCGAATGAAAGCGGGATCTTTATAGCCGTTGCAGATGATCAAACTCTCAGGGTCTTTCTGCATGGCGAGCGCAGCAACCAACTCTGGTTTGCTGCCTGCTTCGAGTCCAAAGTGGAATTGCTCGCCAGCATCGACAATTTCCTCAATGACCTCGCGCAGCTGATTAACTTTAATGGGAAAAACGCCGCGATACTGATTGCCATAACCGAATTCAGAGATCGCACCTTGAAATGCGCGATTAATCGATTCAACACGGTGCCGGAGCAAATCCTGAAACCGAATTAGCAGTGGAAAACTGAGATTTCTCGCGCGCGCTTCATTGACTATTGCCAGAAGATCGATGGAACCGCCGTTATCCTTTAACGGGCTCGCCTCGACATTGCCCGCGCTGTTGACAGTAAAATAACCCTCGCCCCATCCATCCACGTTGTATGTAGTGATGGCGGACTCAAGGTCCCACTCAGTTTTCATTTCGATTCCTCACCCGGCCGCAAAATTTCGAAACCGCATATTCAATCAGCGCGTCGAACATTCAAGCGGCCATACCAAAATTTTCATGAGACGCACGTGCCGTGTACAGAGCACCGCTTGTTTTTCATTTTCGCGCAGGTACCGTTGCCGTGGATGAACAAAACGGTGATCGAGGTGCAGGTGCGAGCGGTTTTGCCGACAAGCGGCGGGTGCGCAGTGTTCATCGGCAATAACGATAAGGTGTTCATCATCTACGTCGATCAAACCGTGGGCAGCGCAATCACGATGTTCATGCGTCAGATCACCAAGGAGCGCCCCCTCACCCACGATCTGATGGGACATTTAATGACGGCCCTCGGGGCGAAAGTCGATCGAGTAATTATTAATGATTTAAAGAATGCCACTTATTACGCGCGTGTCATCATTCGGGTGCAAAATGAGTTGCAACAGAAAAAGATAATCGAACTGGATGGCCGACCGAGCGATTGCATTGCCATGGCCACTCAGCAGAAGGCCCCCATCTATGTGAGTCAGGATGTTTGGGACGAAGTCGATGATATGAGCGACGTCTTGCGCAAGATGGAGGAAGAGGGATTGCGACCGGAGTCAGAAACGGAAGAATGATTTGGTAGCGGCGGTCTATGGGCCGCCGAAATTCGTCCAAGCGCCCGTCGCTGAGAGAGCGCCATTACAGCTCAGCCCAATAGATCGCCGTAACGCTTGTCGGCTAATTCGAGACAACGCTCCAGAATTTCCGATCCGGTGTTGAGTTTAAACGCTTCCTCCACCAGCTGGCGGCACTCAGGAATGGCGAGACTTTGTACAGCGCGCTTGACTCTTGGGACCAGGATCGCTGCCGTGCTGAGCTCGTCCATGCCCAGCCCCAGTAAGAGCGGGACCAGTGCGATATCTCCTGCCATTTCGCCACAGACCCCCACCCAGAGATCGTTCGCGTGCGCCGCATCGGCGATCATTTTGAGTAAACGCAACACTGCCGGATGCGTCGGTTCGTAAAGGTGCGCGATCTTTTCGTTCACGCGATCGACCGCAAGCGCATACTGAATCAGGTCGTTTGTTCCGATACTGAAAAAATCGACCTCGGGTGCGAGCACATTTGCACAGATGGCTGCGCTTGGGATTTCGATCATCGCGCCAACCTCGAGCCTCTCAGCCACATCAATTTTCGAGCCGCGCAACTCCTCTTTGCAGTCCTCGAGTACAGCGATGGAGCGCCGCAGTTCATCCAACCCGGAGATCATGGGAAACATGATCTTTACGTTGCCGACGGCACTGGCACGCAGAATTGCGCGCAACTGCGTCTTGAAAATCTCTATGTTCTCAAGACAAAAGCGGATCGCGCGCCAGCCAAGGAACGGGTTCAACTCATCGGCGTTATCTACTGTGCCCGGAGCCAATTTATCGCCGCCGAGATCAAATGTTCGAATAATGAGCGGATTCGGGCGGACGCGTTCCGCAACTTTTCGATAAATTTCATATTGTTCGTCCTCCGTTGGGAGCGTAGGTCGATTCAAATACAGGAACTCAGTGCGATAAAGCCCGATACCCTCGGCGCCATTGGCCACCACGGCGGCGACATCTTGTGGAAGTTCGATATTTGCTGAGAGAACAATATGACGGCCATCCCGCGTGGTTGAGGTTGTCTCGCGCAGTTCTTTCAGTTGCGCCGTGACTTTGGCTCTTCTTGATTCGACCTTCGCGTACTGCGCAAGCGTTTCCGGGGTCGGATCGACGATCAGATAGCCGTCATTTCCATCGAGCAGAACGTGCTGGCCGGTCTCGAGTTTTGCAGTGACGTCGTGCAGGCCGACTATTGCCGGGAGATTAAGTGAACGCGCTAGAATCGCCGCATGCGAGGTGCGGCTACCGAGATCCGTCGCGATCCCGAGCACGTTCGCTCGGTTGATGCTTGCTGTATCCGAAGGAGTGAGATTATGCGCAACCAGAATGTGCTGCTCGGTCAAGGCAAGAAATGTCCTGGGAGTCTTTCCCTGCAGGTTGTGAATTACACGCTTGGTGACGTCCTGAATGTCAAGCGCGCGCTCTCGCAGGTAGGGGTCATCGATTTTGTTCAGGGTCTCGGCGTACCGCGTGGCGACTTCCTGGAAAACCCATTCCACATTGCAAAGCTCGGTCTCCAGCTTCCGAAGAACTTCGTCAATTAAGGTCCGGTCTTCGACTACGAGCAGATGAGCATCGAAAATAGCTGCATCCTTTGTTCCGATCGATTCTGCGATGCGCTGCTGCATCTCCAGAATCTGCATCCGCGTTTGAATAAGGGCCGTTTCGAAGCGCGCAATTTCATCCGCCACTTGGGACGGAGCAATGCGATAACGCACGACCTCATCCAATTCATCGCGGACAACATGGACTTTGCCGCGGGCGATTCCGGCCGAAACGCCAGCTCCTTCAAACCGAATTTCTTTTACAGCGTTGTCGCCGCTCATCCACTTGCGAGAGTAAGGCAGATGTCAAACAATGCGAACTCGCCGTTGCGCTCGGCATAAGTCGCATCCGTACTCTGAGTCACATGGCCAGATGAGCCCGATCAATCTTCGTTGAAACGCGCCTTAATCAGTTCCTCCAACTCTACCATGGCCTTTTCGGCGTCCGGGCCCTCGCAACGAATACGCAGCTTCGATCCCTGGCCAGCGGCCAGCATCATCAAGCCCATGATACTTTTGCCGTTTACCTCCTCGCTTTCTTTCGACACCCATATTTCCGAGCGGTACCTGCTCGCAATTCGAACAAACATGGCGGCCGGCCTGGCATGGAGTCCAAGCCGATTTACGATGGCAATTTCTTTCTCAATCTTCTGGACAGACACGGCGCGGTTCGCTCTTCGATACAACAACGCCATTAGATCGCTCCTTTTTCCTGCATCAATCCGAGTAGCTTCGCGTTGAAATCAACAGCTGCATTTTGGCCCAGTCCCTTTAATTTTTCATCCATGGCCGCGACCTCAATCAAGCGCGCCATGTCGCGGCCGGGCCTGACGGGAATAGTTACATGCGGCACTTTAAGCGCCAGGATCTCGTAAAATTCTCGGTCCAGTCCGATGCGGTCGACCTCGTCCACTTCTTGCCACTCCTTCAGCGTAACGACGAGGTCGAGACGCTTTTCGATTCGAATACTGCCAATCCCAAACACTTTCGCCACATCAATAATGCCGATACCACGCACCTCCATGTGATTGCGGGTGAGCTCGGGCGCCGTGGCCATGAGCTCGCGTCCCTCCAGCATCGTTATCCGCGTGACGTCATCAGCGACAAGACTATAGCCACGCTCGATCAACCCAAGCACGCACTCGCTTTTCCCAATGCCGCTCGCTCCGCGAATTAGAACGCCGACCCCAAGAATGTCCACCATACTGCCGAATTCAGTCACCGTCGGCGAAAAATCCATCTCCAAAGCAATCGTAGCTGCGTTAATAAATTTCATCGTGATCATCGGAGTACGAAACACCGCGATTTTTGCCTCCGCTGTCACCGCTAGCAACTCCGGTGCTAGATGAAATCCACGAGATATCACCAGACAAGGGATCTTGCGCTCGCATAACTCGCGAAATCTCTTTACCCGGACGTTTGACGCCAAACTTTTTAGATACGAATGCTCGGCTGCTCCGAGTACCTGGACACGCTTCTCGGCGAAATACGTGTAGAAACCGGAGAGCGCGAGCCCTGGTCGGTTAATGGTTGGCTCACGAATCTTTCGATGAAACCCCACACGCGGGCCTTCCAGCTTCATGTGGAGCTTTTCAGCGTGAGAAATGTAAAATCCTTCGACCGTGACAACTGGAACGCTTTTCTGCTGATTGCTTGTAGATGTAATCGTTTCGGTCGCGCGTCGTTCCGCCATCAGACGTAACCTCTAGCGTGAATACTGCTCAATTTCCAATAGGCATCACGCGCCGGCGACTCGTCTGCTCATGCTTTGGGCGTGAATTGGGCCAGATCGTAAATGCCGAGTCTCTTTTCAATCTCGGCGACGCGATCGACTACTTTGAAGAAACCATCTTCGCCGAAGAGTTCGTCCTCTTTTTTCTCGAAATCTTCGCCGAGGGAATCGAACTCATGCGCGCTCACGATTCCTCGAAAAGCAGGAAATAAGACAGTGTCCTCGCGCGCCTCGTGCGGGTTATACATGCGAATGAATTGGCGCAGCGAATCAGCGAGCTTCCGCCGATCATCTGCGTTCTTCAGCGCCCGGTTGGTAGCGAGCTGCATTGTGATGTCGGTCACCCGCCGCCCCGCCTGATGCTGCCGCAAGAGCACATCCACAAGATCCACAAGTTTGTTCGCCTTTCTAAAGCGCGGGAAAAGGAAGTTCTCCTCCAGTTTCTCGTGATAATCTTCAATGAATTCGCGAATGATTTTCGCGGATTCAAGCAGCGTCTCCGGCGGTAAGTCCTCGTTGGCATCGATGCGCCGCAGCGCCTCGCCGTACGCCAACAGAATGCGTTTCAGGACGCCATGTTCCCGCATCAAATCTTCCGGCGGTGAGACTTCCTCGTTTCTCTTCTCTTCTTCTTTCGCAAATGCGTTACCTGCAGTGGCTACTCCAGACGCGGCAATAAAGATTCCGCCTGCTTTGATGAATTCGCGGCGGCTGGACTGATTTGTTTCTTCCATGGTTGTTAGCAGTTGAGATTCAAGAACGAAATGTGAAATACACGGCGCCCAACAGGCAGACGCCAGCCCAAACATAATCCAGTTTGACCGCCTGATGCATGTAAAGGATTGCGAAAGGCGCGAAAACCGACAGTGTGATCACCTCTCGCAGTACTTTGAGCTGTGGCAGACTCAACGTCGTGTACCCAGCTCGATTCGCCGGCACCTGAAACAGATATTCAAAGAATGCAATCCCCCAACTCAGGACCGCGGCGATGTACCATTTTTTGTCGCCCCAATTTCGCAAATGCGAATACCAGGCGAAGGTCATGAAGACGTTCGAGCAGATGAGCAGAACCGTCGTACGAATGACAAGAAACCATCTCATTTGATTACCTCCGTTGTGTGTTGTTGTGTTCTTTCACTGACAGCATCCCCTCAGCTGGCGTCGGAGGAAAAACATCACCGCCCTCACCCTCCCGGTCGACGTCTTCAACTGAGAGCGTCCCAAGTCGGCGGCGGTAAAGACGACCCCACGCGTGCATCATCTCGACGGTCGGCTGGAAAAATTTCTGTGCGATTAGTGTTGGCACAAATGCGCTCA
>DATLPS010000069.1:0-15099 GCA_035535575.1 Candidatus Limnocylindria bacterium | reverse complement strand
TCGAGATCAAGCACGTCGCGGATCACCTGTTTAACCATCGGATGATTCCGCCCGATGTTGAAAACGCTGTAGCCACTCAGAAAATCCAGATAGGGCTGATTATCCATGTCATACAGGTATGCGCCCTCCGCTCGCGCATAGACCTTGTCGAACCCGATGACCCGTTGCGCTGCCACCAGCGTCGGGTTCACGTGCCGTTCATGAAGCTGGTAATTTTCACCCAGCCGCGAAGCAATGATTTCCCTCAGATCAAAAGACATCGTTCAATGTTCTCCGATCTATGTACGGAACGCAACTGCTACGGCTTCCAATCCTGATAAGCTTGATGGGCGCCCATCTTCAGGTCGGTTTTTCCCGGTGAATATCGTTCCAATTGCGTCGCAAGCCATTGGAACCATTCAAAATGCTTCTGTGACCCGCTGCGGCGGCGTTCTTCTTCGACATAAGCCTGCACTTTACGCCAGGCCAGACGAGCGGTGCCACCCAGTAGGTCGCCGACTACGCGCAAGGGAACAATCCGCGCATACACAGAGTAGCCAAGGCCTTCGAGAATGCAGCCCACCGCCTGCACTGCAGCGAACACACGGGCGTCCCCTTCGATCTCCGACGCAGTCGATCCGTCGGGAATGCTCTGCACGACGATCATCGACCTCATCCATTCCGGAGTGAGAATTGCTTGAACGGCGGCAAACGCCGCGCGTTCCGCGCGCTCCTTGCGTGCGCGACGCGCTTCCAGCAAACCGAATGCGACGGCAGTCAAAACAGCTAATGCCGTCGCTACATTTGCCAAAGTCGAAAGATCCACGTGTGGAGTTTATCAGAGTCTTCGCGTGCAGAGCGAAGCCGAAATCGCTACAGCAAAAAAGCTGCAGGATCAGAAGCGATCCTGCAGCTTTAATATTGCGAACTGATTTTTCCTAGTCCTCGACAATCACTCGCTCAACCGTACGGCTCTCAGCCGGTCCCGTGTAGTAAACACGTACTTTTTGACCAGCTCGTAGCGGGGCTGTCACTACCTTGCCGGCAGCGTCAACAACTCGTGCAGCTGTGCCGAGAGCAAAACTGACAGGGCCCTGATCGCTCCTGACCACAACAGTCTTGCCAGGCTCATAGGTAGATACCGTCCCGGCGGTGTAAGTTGTGGAAGTAGTCGTTTCTGTCGTCGTTGCTGGTTTTGTCGATGTAGTAGTTTCCTCGGTCGTCGTCGTGCTGGTTTGCGCAAAAGCTAACGGCGTTACCAGCGCGCAGATCAAACCAATGATTGTTTTCTTCACTCTAATCCCTCCTGTTTATGGTTAGTTTTACCCCACAAGTTCGTGACTCACGGGTTAAACGGACGCTCCCCGTCCGTCTCCCCTTTTTGACCGGCTTCAGCACAGCAGTATTCGAATTATTTGCTGTTTGCGCGATTGAGCGACCGTGGCGAATTCATTAACGTAGCTTCCGATGAGTCACAAAGCGCCGCTCGCCGATCCAGTTGTTACAGACGAACTCGTCCAGCGGCATGGTCTCACTCTGGAAGAGTTCGACCGGATCAAAAAGATTCTCGGTCGCGAGCCGAATTTCACCGAGCTCGGAATTTTCTCGGTTATGTGGAGCGAACACTGCTCGTACAAAAACTCCAGGAAAGAACTTAAAAAATTGCCCACCGCCGGTCCGAAAATTTTGGTCAAAGCCGGCGAAGAAAATGCCGGGGTTGTGGATATCGGCGACGGCTGGGCAGTCGCGTTCAAAATGGAGAGCCACAATCATCCGAGCGCCATCGAGCCGTTCCAAGGCGCAGCCACCGGCGTGGGCGGTATCATCCGCGACATTTTCACTATGGGTGCGCGCCCGGAATTTTGCCTGAACTCGCTGCGCTTTGGACCAATAACGGATGGAAATTCGCAAGTCGGAAAGCCAAAATCCAAAATCGCAGCCAACAGGCGGCTGTTCACAGGCGTCGTTTCTGGCATCGCACATTACGGCAACTGCGTAGGTATCCCGATGATAGGCGGTGAGATTTTTTTCGACGAGAGCTTCGAAGGCAATCCTCTGGTAAATGTTTTTTGCCTTGGCGTGTTGCGCCACGAACAACTCGCGCGCGGCACAGCAGAAGGCACTGGCAATCCTGTTTTTTATGTCGGCGCTGAGACAGGTCGTGACGGTCTAGCCGGCGCCGCGTTTGCATCGCGCGAATTGACCGAACAATCGCGCGAGGATCGTCCCGCCGTGCAGGTCGGCGATCCGTTCAAAGAGAAGTTACTCCTCGAAGCATGCCTCGAACTGCTCGCTCGCGGCGCGGTTGCGGGAATTCAGGATATGGGAGCGGCCGGTCTGACCTGCTCGACGTGCGAAACGGCCAGCCGGGCCGGCAGCGGTATCGAAATCGATCTCGCCAAAGTACCCAAGCGCGAGCCCGGCATGACCCCGTACGAGATCCTGCTAAGCGAATCACAGGAGCGAATGCTAATCATTGGTTGTCACGGAAAAGAAGATGTTGTCCGTGAGGTCTTCGAAAAATGGGACGTGCCGTGCGAAGAAATTGGTCGCGTCACCAACGACGGCCTGATGCGCGTGCGAAATAACGGGGAAGTCGCTGCAGAAATTCCAGCAAAAGCGTTGGCTGAAGAAGCGCCGCTTTATTCCAGAGAAGCCAAAGTTCCTGTCGCCGGGTCCCGGGACGCGTCGCCGCCCACAAGGCGATGGCTACAGAAGACTGATAATCACAAAGCGCTTCGCCAACTGCTGCGCGATCCGACAATCGCGTCCAAGAACTGGGTTTATCGGCAATATGATCACACGGTTCGCACGGGCACGATCGTAAAGCCGGGGTCTGATGCCGCGGTTTTCTTCGTTCGCTACGCCAATAAAATTCTGGCTGCGACTAGCGACTGCAATTCGACCTATTGCGCACTCGATCCGCGCGAGGGCGGCAAAATCGCTGTCGCCGAAGCCGCACGCAACCTTACCTGTTCCGGCGCAAAGTCGCTCGCCCTGACGGATTGCCTGAATTTTGGCAACCCATACAAGCCGGAAAACTTCTGGCAGTTGCATGAAGCAATTGAAGGAATAGCAGAAGCATGCCGGGCATTTGGAACGCCTGTCACCGGCGGGAATGTCTCGTTGTATAACGAGAGCCCTGCTGGAGTAGTCGATCCAACATCGACGATCGCGATGGTCGGACTAATTGATGACGAAAAGCACATAACCACGCAATGGTTCAAGAACGTAGGTGATACGATCATTCTGGTTGGGGAGATTGGAAACGAGCTTGGCGGCTCGCAGTTTCTAAGAATTTGCGACGGACGCAAAGAAGGTCCTCCACCACACGTCGATCTGGAGCTAGAGATCAAAGTTCAAGATGCTGTGCGCGATCTAATCCGCACCGGTCTGGTAAAGAGCGCACACGATTGCTCCGAAGGCGGGCTTGCCGTCGCGCTGGCGGAAAGCTGTTTTAATCCTGAAAAACTTTTTGGAGCGGAGATCCATGTGGGCGCAGGCGACACACCTGCCCCTATAGTGCTTTTCAACGAATCACAGTCGCGAATCGTGATTTCGGTCGCGCCTGAGAACCTCAAGAACACGATAGCGATGTTGCGCGAACGCGATGTTCCGTTTCAGCAAGTTGGGAGGGTTGGCGGTGATCAATTACGCATTCAAGTGAATGACGAAACATTCGCATGGCCGATTGCCGATCTTTACGACGATTGGTGGAATTCGATCCGTCGAGTCGTTGAAAGCGACTCATCCGCCGAGCGCATCCCAAGTTTATAAATGGAGCACGATCGAAATGTTCTTTTCCAGGGAGCGATTCCGGAAAATTACGATCGCTATCTCGGCCCGGTGATATTCGAACCCTGGGCCAAAGATTTGGTCTTGTGGCTAGCAGGCAAGAAATGCGAATGCGTTCTTGAAATTGCCTGTGGCACGGGAATCGTGACGCGTCGATTGTGCGACGCTTTGCCTGCGACAACCGAAATTGTCGCGACTGATTTGAATCCGGACATGTTCGAATTCGCGAAGCCGAAATTTAGAAACGGCGAGAACGTTATCTGGCAACAGGCAGATGCGTCCGCTCTTCCGTTTCCGAATTGTTCGTTCGACGCTGCCGTTTGCCAGTTCGGTGTGATGTTCGTCCCAGACAAAGCCGCTGCTATGCGCGAATCTTATCGTGTCCTTCGCAGCGGCGGGGTTTTTCTGTTCAACGTCTGGGATTCGTTCGAGGCGAATCCGTTTGGCCAAATTGCGCATACAACGATCGCTTCATTCTTCGATCACGACCCGCCTAACTTTTATAAGATCCCATTTGGTTTTCACGATTCGACGGTGATCCGAAAATTGCTCCAGGATGCTGGCTTCGAAAAGGTTGAAGCGTCCTCTGAAACGAAGGCTTGCCGGAGCGGCTCGGCGAGGGAGTTCGCCACTGGATTGGTGCGCGGCAATCCAGTCGGCGCTGAAGCAACAGAGCGCGGCGTCGATCCTGAGGACCTAATCGACGCGGTCGCAAAACGAATCGCGGAACGTTTCGGCGCCGCTCCGGTCGAGAGCACAATGCGCGCCATCGTCTGGCGGGCAATGAAGTTTTAATCCCATGATTGAATCTGAACCAATTTGGTGGATTATTTCGTGTGATCTACCCCTCAGGTAAAACTGATCCAGAGCACGCGCCCGATTCTGTCGTGCTGCCTCAGCACGAGTGCGGGCTTTTCGGCGTATTCGGTCATCCGAACGCGGCCGCGCTGACGTATTACGGTCTGTTTGCCTTGCAACATCGCGGGCAGGAGAGTGCGGGCATTGTCACGAGCAACGGCCCAGGCACGAGCTTTTTGATGCACAAGGACATGGGTCTGGTGTCACAGGTGTTTGGTCAGGAAGAACTGGCGAAACTGAAAGGAACACGCGCGATCGGGCATACGCGTTACTCGACTACTGGCACGAGCACGATCAAAAACGCGCAACCTTTCGTGGTCGACTGTGTGCGGGGTCAGATGGCAATTGCACACAACGGCAATCTAATTAATGCCGACGTTCTGCGCGATGAGCTGGAACGGAGAGGATCAATTTTCCAAACCACTGCCGATAGCGAAATCATTTTGCATCTGCTCGCGCAACCGTCGGATAATGGCGGAAACGTCCTCGCAGCGTTGCGCCGCATCCAGGGCGCGTTTTCGCTGATCATCATGAGCGAACGCGAGCTAATCGCAGTGCGGGATCCTTTTGGGTGGCGTCCGCTTGCGCTCGGCAAGCTCGACGGCGCTTATATTCTGGCATCGGAAACATGCGCTTTCGATTTAATCCATGCTGAGTTCATTCGCGAAATTGAACCTGGCGAAGTGCTGATCATCGATGAGAACGGATTGCGTTCGGAGCGACCGTTCCCAGATGAGAGGCCCGCATTTTGCATGTTTGAGTACGTGTATTTCTCTCGACCCGACAGCATGATCGGCGGCGTGAATGTTGGAAAGGTGCGCATGGAGATGGGACGCGAACTCGCTCGCAGATTCCCAGTCGAAGCCGACGTCGTCGTGCCGGTGCCCGACTCCGGAAATTACGCAGCTCTCGGTTTCGCTCAGGAAATGAAAATTCCTTACGGTCACGCGTTCGTCCGCAATCACTATATCGGGCGCACATTTTTGCAGCCGAGTCAGCTCATCCGGGATTTCGACGTGCGCGTGAAGCTGAATCTGATCAAGGAAATGGTTGCCGGAAAACGCGTCGTGGTTATAGACGATTCGATCGTCCGCGGCACCACCGCGCGCGCACGCGTGGTCAACCTGCGCGAAGCCGGAGCGACTGAAGTGCACATGCGCGTCAGCTGTCCACCACACCGCTTTGCATGTCACTACGGGATCGATTTTCCTGACCCTGAAAAATTGATCGCAAATCAGATGTCGATGCAAGACATCTGCAAATACCTTGGCGTTGACAGCCTCGGTTACCTCGATGTGGAAGGCATGGTGCGAGCGACAGGAAAGCCATTGAACAGCTTTTGCCTCGCCTGTTTTAATGGCGATTATCCCCTACCTGTCGATCCTGCATTGGATAAATTCATCATGGAAAAACGCGAGCAGCGTGCCAAAGCACTGGCCGACCAGGAAACACATCCCACGTTGTTCGCCGATTTGAAGTAGTAGCTTGTCATTTCGAGCGAAGCGTAGCGGAGTCGAGAATGGAGCGGCTGGGGAAGCCGCGACATCGACGGGCAGGCTGAAAGCTGAGCGAACGGGAAGTGAACGAATCAAATCTCTTGCTGTTTGGATCAAAAACAGAGATTCCTCGACTTCGCTCGGAATGACAAAGAAGGGAAAGGCATACGCGCGCGCCGGCGTAGACATCGATCTTGGCAACAGATTGAAGCGACAAATTCAGTCGCTCGTTAAGGGAACCCACGGTCCACGCGTGCTCGGCAAGATTGGCGGTTTCGGCGGGTTATTCGAGGCACGCTTCCCTCGCCTGCGCGAGCCGGTGTTGGTCGCAAGCATTGATGGCGTTGGCACAAAATTGAAGATCGCGTTTGTGATGGACAAGCACGACACCATCGGGGCGGATCTGGTGAACCACTGCGTAAATGACATTGCAGTCTTGGGCGCCCGTCCGCTTTTTTTTCTGGATTACATCGGCTGCGAAAAACTCGAGCACCGCGTGTTTCAACAACTCTTGCGTGGTTTCGCTCGGGCCTGCCGATCCGCAGGCTGCGCTCTCCTCGGCGGTGAGACAGCGCAGATGCCCGGAATGTATCGCAAAGGTGAATACGATCTCGCCGGCTGCATCGTGGGCGTGGTCGATCGCGCGAAGATCATCGACGGCCAGAAAATTAAACCTGGCGACGTGATTCTCGGGTTGGCTTCAAACGGTTTGCACACCAATGGCTATTCGCTGGCGCGAGAAATTTTGTTCCGCAAGATGCGCTTGAAAGTAACTTCGCGCCTGGCTGGGTCGACGACGAGCGTCGGGGAAGAACTGTTGCGTGTACACAAAAATTATCAGCCGCTCCTGGCAAATCTTCCAGACGGCATAATTAAGGGTCTCGCCCACATCACGGGTGGCGGTCTCATTGACAATCTGCCCCGGATTCTGCCTCCGAATTGCGATGCAGTAATTGAAGCCAGAAGTTGGCATATCCCGGGCATCTTCCAAATCTTGCAGCAAAATGGAAACATTGATGCTCGGGAGATGTATCAGGTCTTCAATATGGGCATTGGCATGGTCGCGGTGGTTGCGAAGAAGAATGCACAGCGCGCAATGTCCATCTTACGAGCGAAACAAATCGGCACCATCGAACGCGGATCAGGTCAGGTGCGTTTGGAGTTCTGATCGCGAGGACAGCGCACGCGTCTAGCGTGTTGGCGAGCGCGTCCTCGCTCGACCCCTATGCGCTATTCATTGCAAAAGGAAAGATTGTTTCGCTGCCACGCCGAAGCCAGCACGCGAGGCGCGTCCGCTACCCAGGCAGATGCGGCGATGCGGGATCGGTCACATTCACTGGAACCTGAACCTCAGGCTCTGCCGTTGCCCGCGCGATTTTAGCTTTGCGCGCTACCCGCTGGAGACCCGCGCGGAGCGCTGCCGCATCAACAAGTTCAGCTACTCGCGATTTCAACGCACGGGCTCGCGTAGCCAGGAACAACAGAAAAAGCAAGTAGGCACCGATAGACCAAAGCTCAACATGCGAAACGTTCAGCTGGCGGTAGATCAACAGAGTTAGTGCAATCAGGCTAAAAATCACAGTCGTGGTGACCGGGCGGTTCCGAAGACGAACACGGGTCAAACATTTTCCACCGCCGTGGTACTCGGTGACCGTTTGCAGCGTTATGCTCCACCAGAAATTGCCGTAGATTTGAATGTCCCAATCATTCCATCCACTGTCGGTGGAATAGCGCCAGTCTTCTTCGTCGAGTAACTGAAACATAGCGCCTAGCAAGTAGTGACGGTCCCTACCCTGCTCGCTCCAAAAAACGCGGCGACTCAAACTGCCGGCAGATCGGGCGCCTTCGGGCAAGTGCTCGTGCCTTCGAATCACGTTGGCGGGTGTGCGCTTGAACCGCAGCCATGTGAAATACCGAGAAAACCCTCGCACGAGCGGCTGAGCAAACGCCAGTAGCATCACAAGCAGGCGCGCCCGGACCGTATCGAATTTCGGCTCAATTGAAGCGCGAACCATGTACGAAAGGGCCACGCACAGAGTGCCACCCAGCATGAGGTACGGAACGATGCGCAACGCAGGCAGAAAAATTCCCAGGCCAAAAAGGAAGATCGTCAACGCGAACCATTCAATGCTGCTGAGGTACGCGGCTACGTCTGATTGCGGCGAGGGATAAAGCGACTGAAAAAATCCTTCACCGAAAATTCCGTGATAAATCACTGGTCGATTAACAAACCAGCTGAAGCGCGGAGTGCCGTAGATTTGGCCGCGCCATTTCGCGGTGCCAGTCGGGCCAAAGAAAATCAAATGCTTGAAGCGAAGCAGCGATTCTGCTTCGCCGTAACCGTCCTGCTGTTTCAAGAACGCGCGAAGCGTAAAACGGCGATAGTGCCATACGATTGCGGTTGGACTAAAACCGACGACCCATCCGGCCTGCTGGATTCGCCAGCAGAAATCCACGTCATCCCCCGCCTTGTGGTATTCGGGGTCGAAGCCGCCGACGCCTTCAAACGCCCACCGATAAAATGCCATGTTACAACCGGGGATGTGCTCGGCGATTGTATCGGTCAGCAAGACATGGCTAGGACCACCGGGCGCGGCTGCAACGCACGCCTGAATCCAATTTTGCGCGGGTGGCGTCACGTTTGGTCCACCCACCCCGGCGTAGTCGCCGCTCACAAGCGTGCTGATCAGATAATAGAGCCAATCCGCATCTGCCATGCAGTCCGAATCAGTGTAAGCGAACAGTTCACCTTTGGCGGCAGCGGCCCCAGTGTTGCGAGCGTAACTTAGTCCATGATTGCTCTGATTGATGTAGCGAACCTGTGGGAACTGTGCTGCAACGTACGCTGTGTCATCCGTCGAACCGTCATCGACCAGAATGACTTCATATTCCGGGTAGTTGAGTTTACCTAATGACTCAAGGCACGCTGCGAGCGTGCGGCCGCCATTGTACGAACATACGATTACCGAGACGAATGGCGCGCGCGCCAACGGGCGATGAGGCAAAGCGGAATCGCTTCGCCCGAGTTTTTCTTCAAGCGTGTAGAACGCTTTCTTCGGTTTGCGCTCCCGCGTGACGATCCCAAATGCCCAATCTGTGATTTCCTCGCCGCCAGTAAACCATTCGTCGGTCCAGGTAAAAAAAATTGTTCCAGCGAGGCCGCATTTCACCACGCTGTCGATGTGCCAACCGAGCATTTCGGCCTGCTCGTCCTCTGAATGCCGGATCGTGTCCATGCCGAATTCCCCCAGGATAAGCGGATGCTCACCAGTGAGATTTTGGAGCCGCAGTAGGTACCCCTCGAAATCACGTTGGTTGTGGAGGTACACGTTAAAA
The DNA here is from genome assembly GCA_035535575.1 of Candidatus Limnocylindria bacterium. Lineage (GTDB taxonomy): Bacteria > Verrucomicrobiota > Verrucomicrobiia > Chthoniobacterales > UBA10450 > Udaeobacter. The sequence goes on along the minus strand of DATLPS010000069.1, from coordinate 5,635 downwards.
CAGCAAAAATCAGCATTCTGCGGCAGCAGATATTCGGTCGGGGGATATGTCGCATACGAAAAGAGAGCGTCAGGATCGATTCCACGTCCGATCCCGATCAATTCCTCTACAAATTCAATCACTCGACGCGCGCCGAGCCACCGCGCCATGGTGCTGGAAATTTCGTTGCCGACCAGGTAACCAAAAACTGCCGGGTGTCCGACGTGCGTCTTCACGGCAGCACGCACGGCTTCGGCGATTTGCTTCCGTGTCGCTCTTTGACGCAAGAACTCGATATGTTTTTCCCAGGGAAGCGTCACCAGGACGCGCATGCCGGCAGCAGCACAACGATCAAGAAACCAACGCGGCGGCGTGTGGTAAATTCGAACAAGATTCAAACCACCCTGGCGCATGAGCGCGAGATCGATCTCGACTTGCTCAGGCCGCCCGAGATAATTCCCTTCGCTGTCCGGCTTAAAGGGACCGTAAGTGACGCCCTTAACAAAGAACTTTTTGTCACCCTCGAAAAAGAATTTCGCAGCAGGGTGAATTCGCGGGTTTGGCGTCTTTGTCATGTCGAGCGAAATCGAGACATCTCTCAATCAATATTCTCTTTGTTCAAAACTGAGAGATTCCATCCAGCCTTCGCATAAACCCAGGGCGTGGCAAGCGACTCCGCTCGAATGACAAAGGAAATGCGCTGTTACCTTCGGAGGCGCACAAAGCGACCGCAAATATCGCTCAGATCGTCATGCGTGCCGATGAACGTCATCCAGAGCCCGTCTGCGCACTCCCAAAAAGCAGCGCACATTTGAAAAGATTACCTGCTCTACAACTTCGGGAATTAGAATTCCATTTTGAACAGCCATCTTCCTCGAATGAAAATCGCCATCGAGCGGCGCTCTTTTCTGTGGAATTTGCGTGCGCCCCCGGATCAAGCGCTTCTGGGCGTGCTCGGGATTGTCTTGAGCCTTCTTCTTCGAAGCTCCATCGCGCAAAGTGCGGCAATAGTAAGCAGGTCGCTGGTGATGTGCGTGGCCTTTACGCTTCCAAACGTGGCGGGTGTAAGAGTCGGCTCGAGCAAGTCGCGCACTGGTTTCGAGGGCGCGGGTGTGACGCCGCTAGAATCAAATTGCTTGATCGCTTCAATGGTAGCGAAGCGTTGCGCGGTGGTATCTTTCATCGCGTCAAGGTTCTTGTAGGCGAACAGAGCGAATAAAATACAGACCAGTGCGGTGGTAATTGCAGCCGGCTGTTTGCGCAGCGAGGAAAACGCAAGCACACCGCCGACGATGATGACGTAGAGATTCCAGTATTGCTGCATGGCGCTCGAGCGTTCGAAGTAAAGCTGAGTCAGTTCGTTATAGTTCATAGCATTCTTGCGATTATGAGAGCGCGCCATGATCCAAGGCGAGGACAAAAGAGTCCACATCAGCTGGAGAAGAACGAAGTCTAGATTGGAATTCGGACAACGCTGAGATCACCTCGGGTCGAATGACAATGGACGGTCGAACCCGGCGAATGATCGCGAATGCTTCTTCCACGGTATTCACTTTCCCTTTCATGATTAAATAAGCGGCGATGGCGGCTGCGCTTCGCGAGTAACCGATCTTACAATGGACATAAACAGCACCGGTTCGCGATTGATTACCGATGAATTCGCCCATCTCCGCGAGCTGCGTCTGGGTGGGAGCAGTCAAATCGAGGATCGGAATATTTTGATATTTAATCTTGCGAAACGGTTTCGCTTCGGAAAACTCGGCGCTTAAATCGAGCACGGAGGTTACGCCGGAGCGCACAGCTTTGTTCGCGGCGCGGCTTCCCAGTTTGCCGCCGATCCAGACTCGTGGCGTGACTCCATCCCAGGATCGGCATCGCCGGCGATAATACAGCCGCGATAAATATTGACCGAACAGACAAGGCGCCAGCACAAACCGCGTGCTCCACGGCAACTTCCCTTTCGTCTTGTGAAAAACGACCGGACCCGCTCCGAAGTACGCGATCGCGACGATGCCGAGGGCAATCGTCGGCCAAAGAAGCAAGACACCCCATGGCCAGAAGATCGCGCCCATGAGCAAGACAACCACCGCTCCCGCTGCGTAGTACGAACCGATGCGGCGATTCACAACAACTGGCAGCGCGGGCGACCGCTCGCGAAAGAAATAGAAACAATATCCTGCGAGGACAAAACCACCGACGATGTCTATGACGTGGTGCTGGTACGTGAGTAATGGGGAGAGACCGATGAAAAAGAACCACAGCACGGCCGCGAGTAAGAAAACGCCGCGGAGTTTTCTCACGTAAAGATCAACCAGCAGCAACAGAAGCGCGGCGTGCAGCGATGGGAGAAGATTAAAGGGCGAATCCATTCCTCGAAACCAATCGAAGATTGCGCCGAGCCATCCGTTGGCATGAGGGCGCGGGAAAGCAAAACGCAGAGGGAAAAGCAAAAAGCAAAGGCCGGCAATGAGAATTGCTGCTATGACTCGACGCGAAAAGATCCGCAGCTCCTCGTCCGTTCTGCAAAGAAACGGGGCCGCGACAAAGAAGAGGTCGATCGACATGTAGGGGAGAATCATGAAAGGAACGAATGGGATGGCGTGTTCCCATTGAAAATAAAATGAGCCCACGTGACCGCGTTGCCCCGTGATCCAATTGCACCCGCCGTAAACGACCAGAAACAGGATCGATAATCCCGCGGAAACTGCGAAGGCTTTCAATGTGGATCGAGCGTTCCGTCGCTCGATCGTGCTATTCGATGTCGTCACCGCCATTTTTAAGATCGGGCGCGGGACGCTCGTTCCATCGGCGCGCGATTGAAACGGTGAACATTCCCCACTGATCCACCTCCATCGCTATTCTTTGGAAACCGGCCACGTGCACCAGCTCGTCGATTTCGGCCGTCGTCCGCCGGCGCATGATCCAGGGCTTCCCTTCCCGATTGCGTAAAACGCGCGCGATGAATTCAACCTGCGGATGCCAGGGTTGATTCGTATAAATCAAATATCCACCCGGTTCGATCGCTCCGGCGAGACCGCGAAGTGAATTCAAGACTGGTTGATTCCCGGGAAATAATTCGTAAAGCCCGGATACAATTCCGATGGTTACGTGCGGCGCCATTGCGCTAATCGAATCAGGGTCGAATGCGTCGCCTTGCTCCACGGTCACATTTTCCAGTCCGAATTCCTGGACCAACGCTCGCGCCGCATCGACGTTCTCCTGTTTGTAATCGCGTAGGGTGGCGATTATCGAAATGTCTGGAAGCTCGTGCATCGTTTCCGTGACGTATCGACCGGCACCGGCGGCTATGTCCAAAATACGAATGGATCGGCCTTCCCTGTGAAGTGTTTCTATTACGTTCTTCAATGCATTCTTAAGATTCGCTTTGCGCTGTCGGATGCCACGCCAGCCGATGCTGTTGAGATACGATTTGTCGATCAAACGGCCAACGCCTAACGAGCCGCGCGGTTTATTTTCGTAAACGTAATCGAGCGACAGCCCCGAATCGAAGCCGCTCCGCCAGCCAATATCCACACCGCAGCTCAAGCGCCCGGCGACTCTTAGTCCAGCGCGCGCCACAGCAAACTTCATTCCACCGCGCGACTTCAACCGCTCATATTCATCGCGTGTGTATCCAGCCTGATCGGCATTCAAAAGAGACGACGGAGTCATCGGGTCGGCGAAGCGTTCACGAATAAACTTGCGTATACGCTCCACAACCAGATGCCGATCTGAATCGTGAAAGATGGCGTGATAAGCGGTCGGATAAATCTCCATTTCCTTTAACGGCGACGAAAGCCGGTTAAAAAATTGACGCTGCGCCTTCAGGCTGACGACCCAATCGTGACCGGCGCCGATCATTAACGTCGGGGTTTGGATTGCCCCTGCGTCTGCGATTAATCGGTCCGCTGTGTCGTGAAGATCAAGCAAAACATTGACCGCGATTTGGCGGAAGATAAGTGGATCGGCGTCGTATTGCGCGGCTTGCTCCCGGTCCCGAGTCAGGAGCTTCGATTTGACGTAACTCTTCACGTGGCCAGGACCGAACAATTTTTGTTTCATTCGCAGAAGCGGAACGGCGAAGGGGACGTAAAGCTTCACGTGAAACGCAGCCGCAGCCAGAATCATCGCGCGAATCGGCGGCGCGTAATCGTGCACCCAAGCCGCGACACTGATCGCGGCGAGGCTGTGAGCGAAAACGATCATGTTCTCGATTGGAATCTTGTAACGCTCGGAAATATGGCGTGCAAAAGCGTCCACATCTCTGATCACGTCCGCAAAATTATTCGCGGCCCCGCGTTCGCCCCGCGATCGTCCATGACCACGCGCATCCCAGGCAAAAACGGCGATGTCTTTAAGCGCGAGCAAATCGACCGTCTCTTGCCAGCGGCCCGAGTGCTCGTGGCCGCGATGAAAAAGCAAAATGGCTTTGGAGCTCCCTTCGCTGGGGACCCACGCACGATAGAACAGCTCGGCACCGTCCCAACTCTTCATCGCGTGCTCACTCGCTTCCATTGCTTTCTCCCAATTCCTTCACCGCGCGATGCAATTCAGCTGCGATTGCGCAGATGTCGATTTTGTTCGCGGTGTGTAACGAATAATTGCGAGGAGCGCCAACAATGACGCGAACTTTTTTCGGACGCGGCAAACGCCGGCCTTTCGGCCACGCGCGAAAAGCGCCCTGCAAATAACAGGGCAGAACCGTGACGTCTCGCCCGGCGACGAGTGCACCGATTCCCGATTTGAATTCCTGGATTTGCCCTGTTTTCGATCGCGTGCCCTCCGGAAAGATGATCAGGATATTTTCGGGATCATTGAGAAGCTCCGAGCAGATCGAGAGACTCTGGCGAACCCGAACTCGCCGGGCAAACGGCAGCGCATTCGTGACCACCGCCGCAACCAGGGTCCGCGGCACGGTTTGAAAAAAATAATCCGCGGCGGCGACCGGAAAAGCGCGATGCAATTTCCGCAAGGGCAGCGCGGCCAGGAGACAGAGCGTATCGAGATGACTGGAATGATTTGCAACGATGACGAGCGAGTGGTTTGTCCAAAGATTTTCGTGTCCGACAATTTCAAACCGGTGATAGATGCGTAGCCAGCCGCGGATGATTAACGCAACCAGCGCGCGCACTCCGTAAACGAGCATGTCGGGCTCGCGTGGAAATCGGCGCAAACGATCGACTAATGGTTGATCGATATCGCAGGCCGAATCGTAATACCAGGTTTTCATCGCACGCCGTAGTAATATGTCACCATGTGCATGAACAACGGCGCAACGTAAATCAAGCTATCGATGCGATCCAAGATTCCGCCATGCCCGGGGATCGCCGCGCCCATGTCCTTCGTCCCGATGTCTCGCTTAATCACGCTGATGGAGAGGTCGCCCAACTGTCCTCCGATCCCGACGATCAACCCGGTAAAAATTAGTTGCTTCGTTCCGAAAAAAGGAAACGAGAACCGCAGCAACCACGGCAAAACCATCGAGACCGCGAGCGCGCCAAGCGCGCCCTCCCACGTTTTCCTCGGGCTGATCTCGCTGCGAAGCGGATGCCGTCCAAACAACCTGCCAAATGTGAACGCGCTGACGTCATTCAATTCAGTCGCAAAGATCACATAACAAAGAAATCCATAGGCATTCGTCGCGTTGGCCAGAAAA
>DATLPS010000068.1:0-4303 GCA_035535575.1 Candidatus Limnocylindria bacterium | reverse complement strand
TTTTCATCTGTTTGACAATTTTGCCAAACTTTGGGTGCGGCACACGCGTGACTGTCCTCACCACAATTGTCTTGTTCATGCTGCTGGAAATCACTTCGCCGGTTCGTGTCTTGCGTGCACCGCGGTTCACAGGCGCCAGCTTCGTCGAAGCTGGTGATGGGAGTGATTGATCTTGCTCAGCCATAGTCCTACTTCCTCCCACTTTGTTTTTCGCGATGCGACAGTACGGTTTCGAGCCTGGCAATGTCGCGTCGCAGCAACCGCAATCTGCTTGGCTGCTCGAGCTGGCCACTCTGCTGTTGCAACCGTAGATGGAGGCTTTCCTGGCGCAAGTCGCGTCTCCTGGTCAGCAATTCGTCCGTGGTCAGTTCAGTGAGTTCTTTCGTTTTCATGGTTCTCAAGCGGCCCTAACATGGTGCCGTGTAAGAAACTTCGTGCGCACTGGCAACTTGTCTGCTGCAAGGCGCAGAGATTCGCGTGCGATCGATTCTGGCACGCCGTCCAACTCAAATAAGATGTTACCAGGGCGCACTGTCGCGACCCAGTACTCTGGTTGGCCTTTGCCCTTGCCCATACGCGTTTCCGGTGGACGCGAGGTTACCGATTTATCCGGGAAAATGCGGATCCACAGTTTGCCTTTGCGTTTCATATTGCGAGTGAGCGCGACACGCGCGGCTTCCAGCTGAGTGTTCGTGATCCAGGCGCGTTCCAGTGTCTGCAAACCGAACTCGCCAAAATCGATTTTGAGATTGCGTGAAGCGGTTCCCTTTCGGCTCCCTCGCTGGGTCTTTCGATACTTCACGCGTTTTGGCATTAACGGCATAAATTTTCTCCTTAGACTTCAACCGGCTCGGGTGGCGGTGCCGGTGGTGGTGTGACCGGTTGAGGCGCTGGTTCTTCTTTCTTACACATCCAACATTTCACGCCGATCTTGCCATAGACTGTGTTTGCTTCCGCGAAGCCGTAATCAATCGGCGTGCGCAAGGTGTGCAGCGGAACTTTTCCCTCTCGATACCATTCCGAGCGCGAAATCTCCGCGCCATTAAGCCGGCCGGAACACCGCAGCCGAATTCCTTCCGCGCCAAAGTCCATCGCGGTCTGCACGGCTTTTTTCATCGCACGACGATAGGCAATCCGCCGCTCGATCTGTAACGCTACGTTTTCTGCCACGAGCTGAGCATCAAGCTCCGGCGTTTTGATTTCCTGAATATCGATCTTGACCTGTTTGCCCTCGGCCATCTTGGAAATTTCTTCCGTCATCTTTTCGATCTCTGCACCTTTTCGTCCGATTACGATGCCGGGACGCGCGGTGTGAATGGTCACCCGAATTGAGTTCCACGCCCGCTCGATCACAATTTTCGATACTGCCGCGAACTGCAGCTTCTTCTTCACGTAATTGCGAATCTTCAGATCACTATGCAAGAATGCGGGGAACTCCTGCGGCAATGCATACCACCGCGAGCGCCAGTCTCGATTCACACTAAGGCGAAACCCGGTTGGATTCACTTTTTGTCCCATAAAATTATTTCTTCTTATTTGCGCTCTGCTTTGCCTTCGCCGCTTTTTTCTCGGGCGCCGCTCCTGCGCTTCCCGTAGCCTCGCTCTTAATGTCCTTCTTTGCCGCTTTCTTTTCCTGTTCTCGCTTCGCCTTTCGCGTTTCCCGCGTTTCGATTGGAATCTCGTCTGACAGCACGATGCGAATGTGACTGGTGCGTTTCAAAATCTGGCTGGCACTGCCACGGGCGCGTGCCATGATTCGCTTCAATGTTGGGCCTTCACCGACAATCGCCTCTTTCACAACCAACCCATCCGGCTTCAAGTTGGCATTGTTTTCTGCATTGGCGATTGCGCTCTTCAGGGTTTTGTTAATCAGAAACGCCGCTTTCTTCGGCGTGAATGCCAGTAGATCGAGTGCTGCCGAAACCGGCAGACCCTGGATCTCACGCGTAACTTCACGCGCTTTAAACGGCGAAATCCGCGCATACTTATGTATCGATCTGACTTCCATTTATTTTAAACTCATATTGGGTTGCGCATCCACCTGGAGGCGGTCCCCTACACTTATTTTTCCCTTCTTCGAATCCATTTCCTGGATTACCGCACCGCAAATCTTTTGCCGCACATCGACTACTCGCAGAGTCGCGATCTTTCGATCGTCCCGTATCACTCGCATTGGCATCCCAATCTTTACCCCTTGTTTTTCGCCAATGTTGCCGACTACAAACGACCACTCTTCCTTTACGCTGATTACGCTCCCATCCATTAAACCGGGCTCGGGCAGGTCGGGCGCACTCGTGGATTTTGTGATCAGCGTGTTTACGCTGCGCAGTTGCGCCTCCACGTCCATACGCGCCTTCGCATCCCCGGCCTGCGACGTTTTCAAATAACACAACACCGCTTCGTTCAAACGCAACATCCCGTCGCGATATTCGTCGCGCTCTTTTTGCGCGAGCTGAAGATCGCTCACCGCTGCCAGCAAACGCTGCTCCAGTTTCGCCCGGTCCTTGTTCGCTGACGTCAGGCCCAGCGCTTCCATCCGCAATTCCAAATCGGAATACTTGCGGCGGAGTTCTTCTGCCTCCGCATTGGATTCAGCCAGGCTGCTGGTCAATGCCTTGAGCGATTCCTGCGCAATCGACAGTTGCCTTTGCAGTTGTTCGTTTTGCTGCAGCAACGTTTCAGCCGTCGCGGGAGACGCAGCGGTTTCAACCTTCGATTTTGACAAAGAACTATTTCCCTGCGCTTGCGCGCAAATCCCAATTGCAAATTGCAAACTCAAAATTGCAAATTGCACGAGCCCGCGGCCTAACCGCGACCCGCCAATCTGCAATCTGCAATCTGCAATCTGCAATTACTTGGTCACCTTCGCCGTGTGCGAACCATGTTTCTTAAACACACGCGTAGGTGAAAATTCACCGAGCTTGTGGCCAACCATGTTCTCGGTGACGAAAACGGAATTAAAGGTCTTTCCGTTGTGCACCAAAAACGTGTGGCCGACAAAATCCGGCGTCACCATCGAGCGCCGCGACCAGGTCTTGATCGCTTTCTTTGCGCCTGAGCTGTTCATCTTGTCGATCTTCTCCAGAAGATGCAACTCGACGAAGGGTCCTTTCTTCAATGATCTAGCCATAAAAATCAAATTCTATTTGGTATCTCGAACCCGGGAACCCAGGAGAATTCCAAATCCGGTTTCCTGCGTTCCTGTTTTTCTGATTCATCCTCTTCTTCAAAAGTTTTCCTGATTTCTTGATTTCTGGATCAGGTCTTTTTCTTCGGCCTTCTCCTTTCCAAAATAAAGCGATCGCTCGGCTTGTGTTTGCTACGCGTCTTGAATCCTTTGGCCAGTTGTCCCCATGGACTGACTGGATGATGACGGCCGCCGCCTCCCTTTGATTTTCCCTGCCCGCCACCCATCGGATGATCGATAGGGTTCATCACCATGCCGCGCACGTGCGGACGACGTCCTTGCCAGCGAGTGCGCCCCGCTTTGCCGCTCGACACGTTCATGTGATCGACGTTCCCAACTTGCCCAACCGTAGCGAAACAGTTTTCGTGAATCCGCCGAATCTCGCCCGAAGGCATTTTTACCAAGGCATAACCGGCCTCGATGTTCGTTAAGATTGCTTGTTGGCCGGCGCTCCGCGCGACCTGGCCGCCTCGACCCGGACTCAATTCGATGTTGTGAATGTTAGTGCCAAGAGGAATGGCGCGAAGCGGCAGCGCATTTCCCAGCTCAGGCGCAGCACCGTCTCCGGCGGCCACTGTAGCTCCGACTTGAAGTCCGTTTGGCGCGAGAATATAGCTTAGCTCGCCATCCGCGTATTTGATGAGAGCAATGCGGGCTGTACGATTTGGATCGTACTCGATACCGACAACCTCCGCCGGCACGCCACGCTTGCGTCGCTTAAAATCTACTTTGCGATATTTGTGCTTGTGACCGCCGCCAATATGACGCGACGTAAGCCGGCCGTAGCTGTTGCGGCCGCCGGTTTTTTTCTTCGGCTCAATCAGACTCCGTTCAGGCCGCCATTTCGTGATTTCATCGAAGCCGGGCAGCGATTTGAAGCGCAGCGTTGGTGTTAACGGGCGAAATTCTTTTAAAGCCATAATTTTCTGCTCGTTAGATCAGCTCGATCTTCTCGCCTTCTTTCAAAGTGACGATCGCTTTTTTCCACCGCGGCCGCCGCCCTAACGGACCGCGCACCCGTCTCTCCTTGCCGGCGTAATTACAAGTATTGACATCGACGACTTTCTTTTGAAAAAGCCGTTCAATTGCGTTCTTGATCTGAACCTTGTTCGCTTT
>DATLPS010000067.1:0-7356 GCA_035535575.1 Candidatus Limnocylindria bacterium | reverse complement strand
AGTCGCTTCATTGTCGATCTTCCGTCGCTGCGCAGTGAGAAGTCGATCGTGGCGGAAAGCCTGAAGCAGCAACGAGAGAAATCCAAAAAGTCTTTGATCGAAACTAACCTGGTCATTTTCGGGGGCGGAACGCGCGTGTCGTTTGTTGGCCAAGCGCCCGCGACGGGGAGCAGAGCGATTTTGTTGTGGCGCCGGCTGCTGCTGTGTTCTACGAGCCGCGGATTACTAAAACGTTGTACGGATTGATCGATGTCCGGGAGCAGCTGTTTTATTACGACCAGTTCGACAGCTTCGATTTCGGAAGCTTTGATTTTGAAGTCGGCCTCAGATACATCGTGCCGCAGTGGCACAATCTGCTCTTGCGCATTGAGTACGATTACAACCGGCTCACCGAGAAAAACAGCTTCGAAGCGTTCTTTCAAAACCATTCCTTTATTATAAACGCGGAGATTCCCTTTCACTTTGGCCGCGCTCAACAGCTGTCTTTGGGCGCGGACGCGAATATCAGTGTCGCGGCCGAGGAGTCCGGGCAGGCACCAAACATAAATGCGATTTCAGCGCAGCGAAGCGATTATGAGGTCTATCTCGGTTACTCGGCGGTTCTTACACGTTCCTTTTTCATCAACGCGGTTGGTCGCCTCGTGGTGCGGCAGTATTATGAGGGAGGTCGCGATGACATCAGCGAAATTCTTGCGCTAACCGCAAACTATCGCGTGAATAAATATCTTACGGTGAGCGCCGTGAGTACATTGGCAGCAAGCCAGTCGAACCAAAGCGTTTTCGATTACAATGTGGCCAATCTTGGCGGAGCAGTGGCCTTCTCCGTGAAGTTTTAGAACAAGGTTTTGCGCAGCGCGGCTTCGTCGCAGCCAAAGGTTGAGTTGTAGCCACGACGCTGTGTTGTCGTGCCGGGGGAGCAACGCGCGGGGAACGCCTCGACACAGCGAGGCGGCTTGTATCTTGGCATTTCAGCAATCTCGCGGAATGAATCGGCGGAATGCCATGTTCAAATCGGCCGAGCTTGGTATATTTACGCGCACATGCACTGGCTTGGCCGTCATCGGTTGTTGGTCCTGACGTTGATTTGCTTTTTTTGGACAGGACTGATTGTTCTCGGTCATTTTTTGCCCGGTGTGCCATTTCTCTCGGTGCCGTGGCGCGGCGAACAAAGCTTTGAAGATTTGCTTCGACGCGAGGGCCGAAAGACACCCGCCCCTCACGATTTCGTTTTTCTCGGGCTTGATCAAAGCACATTGGAATTGCCGCCGATGACTGCCGAAGAAATCGCGGGCAATCGCGCGTTTCAACTGATGACCGAGCAGCCGTTCCCCTGGTCAAGGGAAGTCTGGGCGCTTTTGCTCGATCGGCTATTCGCGGCCGGCGCGCGCCTGGTGATGTTCGATATGATGTTCGATCAGCCCAAGGATGGTGATCCGGCATTTCACGCCGCACTCGATCGTTACCGCGACAAAGTCGTGCTCGGCGCCAATTTCGACGTGGAAAAGGCTGTGCAGGCGGTTACGCCAAACAATGCGCTGATTCCACCGCCACAACTGCAGGATGACCGGGTCGGCTTCGTGAATTTCTGGGCTGATCCGATCGACGAAAAAATTCGGGCTGTGAATTATCGGGTGACGAATCGCCAACTCGCGGATTTGCCGCCGGACCCGAGCGAGGAAGTTTATGAATCTCTTTCTGCCCGCGGTCTGGAGAAGATCGGCCACGGTAGCGATGTGCCGCGTGGTTTTCGTGGGCGTATGATTCGCTTTACCGAGCCGGACGCATTCCCGCCGCGCCCGCTCTACGAAGTCTTTGATCCGAAACTTTGGCACGCCAATTACGCGGACGGCGCGTTTGTTAAAGACAAGGTGGTAATCGTTGGGGCCTCGGCGCAGGTGGCGCACGACGTTTTCGATACGCCGATGAGCCCAATCACATCGGGCCCAGGACTTCATTTGCAGGCGATGGCTGCGGCGCTTAGCGACGAGTTTTTGCAGCCCACGCCGCCGAGAGTTGGCTTCGCGCTCGTTGGCGCGGCAGGACTTATTGCGTGGTCGCTTATCGCCTTCTTGCGCAAGCCGTTGTTTTGTCTGGGCGGGCTCGTAGTGATTACGGCTGGCTATCTCGGGACGGCGCGATTGCTTTACGACAAAACCGGTCTGCTGCTGCTTACCGTCCCGGTGCTATCGGCTTTCCTACTCAGCGGATCGTTTTCGCTCGGGTTTGAATACTTCCTGGAGCGCTTGGAAAAATTGCGGACCCGCCGAACCCTCGAGCGATACGTGTCGAAAAATGTGGTCAGGGAGATCCTGGAAAACCCAGACGGCTACTACAGTTCGCTGAAGGGCGTTCGCGTGCCGGTGAGCATCCTGTTTTCGGATTTGGTCGGTTTCACCACCTTGTCCGAAAAAGCGGATCCGGAAGCGTTAGTCGCGCAGCTCAATGAGCATCTCAGCGCGATGACCTCCGTAATCTTCAGTAATGGCGGAACACTCGATAAATTCATCGGGGACGCAATCATGGCGGTGTGGGGCAACGTGCGCAGCCTTGGTACGGCGCAGGACGCGAAGAATTGCGCGCGTGCGGCGCTGGGGATGCGGCGAGAGCTGGCACAGCTTAACGAAAAATGGAGGGGCGAAGGCCGCATGGGATTGGGGATGGGCATCGGCATTAATCAAGGCGAAGTGATTGTTGGTAATATCGGCTCACACGAGCGAATGGATCCTACCGTTATTGGCGACTCGGTGAATCTGGCTTCGCGTCTGGAAGGTCTTACGCGAGTGTATGGTGTCGATATTTTGCTCGGCCCTACAGCGGCTGATCTTGTGCGAGACGAAATTCATCTTCGCTCCGTCGCTCGCGTACAGGTGAAAGGTAAAACGAAACCGGTGGATGTTTTTACCTTCGTTGGTGCACGAGACGAAAAGCTCGATTCGGAATTTCTGAAATGGCTCGAAACCTACGAAGAGGGATTGGAGAAATTTCGCGCTCGCGATTTTACCGAGGCGAAGATTCTGTTTTCACGTTTCCTGGAATTTTATCCGGACGATGGGCTGGCCAAGATATATCTGGAGCGGACACTTGGGTATGAACACGCGCCACCTGACGAAGCGTGGGAGGCCGTAGAGGTATTTGAGAAAAAGTGACAACTGCGCATTACGCGACGAAGCGGATAATCTTTGATCAGAGATTGTTATCCGCGAAATCCGCGTAATCCGCGGTTTCCTTTTCTGGTGGTGCGGCGTAAAGAATGCGCGTGAAGGAAGCGCCACGAAACTTCCATTTCCTCGGAATTTGCGGGACCGCCATGGCGTCGGTGGCGGCTGCACTGCAAGAGCGCGGCTTTAAAGTGACCGGTTCGGACGAAAATGTTTATCCGCCGATGTCGAGCTTTCTCGAGGGGAAGGGAGTCGCACTCAAGCAAGGCTATCGCGCAGAGAACATCCCGGGCGACGCGGATATAGTGGTGATCGGCAACGTCATGAAGCGGGGCAATCCCGAAGTGGAAGCGGTCCTGAACAGAAAACTGTTTTACCTCTCGTTGCCGGAAGTGTTGAAAAATTATTTTTTGCGGGGCCGTCATAACCTCGTCGTTACGGGGACGCACGGCAAGACAACCACCACGGCGTTGCTTGCCTGGATTCTGGAGAAAGCCGGACGCAAGCCCGGTTATCTCATTGGCGGACTGCCGAAAAATTTCGGCCAGGGGGCGCGGCTGAACGATTCCAAATACTTCGTCATTGAAGGCGACGAGTATGACACTGCATTTTTCGACAAGCGCTCAAAATTTATTCATTATCTGCCGGAACTGCTGATCGTAAACAACATCGAGTTCGATCATGCGGACATCTTTAAGAATCTCGATGAGATCAAGCTCAGTTTCCGGCGTTTACTTAATATCGTTCCTCAGAATGGAATGGTGCTCTTGAACGGCGACGATCCGAATTGCGTAGAAGTCGCCAAAGATTGCCTGGCGCAGATGATCGAGATCGGCTTCTCCAAAAATTGCGCGCAACGAATCCGGGACGTTGCCTATTCTTCTGAAGGGTCCCGGTTCAAACTCGGGGAACAAAGTTTCGAAATTCCGCTCGTTGGGGAATTCAACGTGCGCAATGCGGCGATGGCTGCGATGGCGGCGCGTTTTTATGATGTGCCGGAGAAGAAAATCGACAGCGCATTCAAGAGTTTTGCCGGTATTGCGCGGCGGCAGGAGCTTCGTGGTGAAGCCCGGGGCGTGACGGTGATTGACGACTTCGGGCACCATCCCACAGCAGTCGCGCACACGTTGCAGGCGCTCCGTCATCGCTATCGGGCGCACAGGCTCTGGGCTGTCTTCGAACCACGCTCGAATACCACCCGGCGCGCGGTGTTTCAGGAGCAACTTCCTGAAGCCTTCAAATTCGCCGATGGAGTTTTCATCTCTCAGGTCGCCAGGCTGGAACAAATCCCGGAAGAGGAGCGCCTAAATCCAGAGCGAGTTGTGGCTGCGATTGCCAAGTCCGGCCGGCCTGCGTTTTACGAACGCAACGCTGATGCCATTGCGGACCGAATCGTTCCGATGCTGCGGCCAAAAGATGTGGTTATCGTTTTCAGTAACGGCGGGTTCGACAACATCCATGAGAAGTTGCTCGCGCGATTGCGCGAACTGTAGGGCATTTCTGTGAAACGCCGGCGTCCGCCGCGCGGCGGACGCCCACAAATCTTCACGGCGGAGCCGCCGACGTATGATCGTGCACAATTCGCCAGCCTTCCGGCAGGCGCTTGAAAATCAGCGTGAAGCGCCCGTGCGGCTCGTCGTCTGCGCGCTTCAACCTCCAGCGGCCGAGCACCACAGCCGCTTCTGGTGATAGCAGTGTGATTTCAATTTCGGAAAAAGTGAGTGCCCCCATCTTTGTGCGATCGGAATATTTTTGCCGGTAGCGTTTTCGGACTGTTTCCCAGCCAAGTCGTACTTCGTCTTCTGAGATAAAAACAGTTGATGATGAGCGCGCATATCCGTTCATGAATCGATCAATGTCGCCGCGGTTCCACGCGTCCTGTTGGGCATGAAGCACGGACTGGATCTGAGCAACTGCGTTTGGGCTTTGCGTCGGTGCAGCGCAAACATTGGCCACTAATACAGCAGAAACAATGGCGATCGCCGGCCGGAGTAGAGCAGTTCGTGCGGTGTGCGCCATCGGTAGGTTGCGAGAGCGAATCACTTGCAGCATCGCGAATCGACGGTAAGCTACGAGGCTTTGCCGCATCCAGCTCAAGCAGTGAAGTGTCGTTTCAACTGAGGGAAATACATTGACGGGTTTCATAAATCTAATAGCGTCACCCATCCACCCAGACAGGACTGTGCACCGGCTTTTTTGCATTGCCATTTTCGCGCTTGCCAGCGCGACCTCACTTTTAGCTCAGGGCGCACCGCAGCGGCCCCAAACAGTGCGACCTGTGAGCCCAGCCAACCCGCCATCGGAGGATGCGCCCGCTCCTAAAGCAGCAAAGACGCCAGTGGCGGACGCGCCCGCTCCTCCGGGCGCGCCAGCAACGGTTCGACTCCAGTTTCCAAACAGCGATGTAGTTGATGTGTTGCATCTGTACGAGCAGCTCACTGGTAAGAAACTGGTGATGGATAATTTTGTGCAGGGCAAGGTGAACATTTTCATCGCCAAAGATGTGTCGCGGGATGAGGCAATCAAGCTCATCGAAATGAGCATGGCTCTCAATGGGATTTCGCTCGTTCCGGCTGCTCGCGACATCGTCGACGTCGTCGGGGCGGGGCAGAATCCTCGCAAGGCGCCGGTACCAATTGTTTCTGATCTGGCGGACATTCCGGCGGGCAATCCCGTCGTGAGTTTCCTATTCAAGTTGCAGTACGCCGATCCGCAGGAACTTCAGCAAGTGCTGATGGCATATTTTCAGGGGAGCTCGGGCACGATTAACATTCTGGCCCTGCCGAAATCATCCAGTCTTCTAGTGACGCAGAACGCGGACATCATTCGGCAGCTCGCCGGTGTGATTGAACAAGTGGACGTCGCCCCGGCGGAAGTGGTGAGCGAGTTCATTAAGCTCGAGCGCGCCGATGCCGGCAAGGTAGTCGACATGCTCAAGGAGATTTTCGAAAAGGGCACTGAAACGCCGGGTCAGCCGGGCGTTCGCTCCGTGAAGGTGCCCGGAAATGTACCGCAACCGGTACCGGTCGAAGGCGGTGGTGCCGGCGTGCTGTCCGAAGAAGCGGTGATCGTGGGGAAAATAAAAATTACTCCCGACGTGCGCACCAACCGGATTCACATCGTGACGCGGCCGATCAACATGCCTTTCATCCGGCAACTAATCCATGAATTTGATGCCAACGTAGAATTTGGAAAACCAGTCACTCGCTATTTGCGATACATTTCCGCCGGCGACGTTCTGCCAGTGCTGGTGCAGGCATTGACCGAGCCGGGCGCGGAAGGAGCCGGCGCGGCGCCAGCTGCCGGTGGGCCGCTGCCTGGTGCGAGCCCTGGACCGCAGCGCGGTCAGCGCGGTACAAGCACCTCCTATGGCGGCGGCAGGGGTGGTGGTCTTTCAGACCTGATGGGCGGCACGAGCGGCACTTCGGGCGGTGCCACCGGCAGCTCAATCAACATTTCGGAAGAACTTACCACGCAGCCGGTGGACACCACGCCCCAAGCGGTCACGATCGGCAACTCCAAGCTCATCGCCGATCAGCGCGCGAACTCGATTATCGTTCTTGGCAACCGCGAGGTGGTGGTGAAGGTGGGAAAGATCCTCGATGAAATGGACGTCAAGGCGCCACAGGTGGCACTGAGCACCGTGATTGGCCAATTGAGCCTGACTGACAATGAGGAATTCGGGGTCGATTACTTCGCAAAGTACAACAAGAAAGTCGTGGGCATTTCGCGCAATACGGGTGTAACAATTCCACTCCCGGGGTCCAGCGCCGCGCCTTCCGTATCACCCGGCATCAGTAACGGAATTGCCAACGGAATTATCGATCCGGCCGGTCTGATCAATTTCAGCCAGATTATTCAGAACGTAGCCACTGGCACGAACGTTTACGTTGCGGCTGGGAACTATCTTGCGGCGATCGTGCATCTGCTTGAGCAGACCAGCCGGTTCAGAATCCTTTCGCGTCCGACCGTTTTCACCAGCAACAACAAGAAGGCAATCATAGCCTCAGGCCAGGAGGTTCCTATTCCTACTAACACGCTGACAAATGTCGTTGGTTCGAATGTTGTCGCCAACCAGGCTGCGGTGTCTTCAAATGTTGAATACAAGAAAGTCGCGTTGCAACTCGAGGTCGTCCCGCTGATTAATTCCGAGAAAGAAGTGTCTCTGGATATTTTACAAAAACTCGATAGCCTCGGC
>DATLPS010000066.1:0-9831 GCA_035535575.1 Candidatus Limnocylindria bacterium | reverse complement strand
AACACCGGCATAACTGTCGACGTGCAGGTCGGCGACAAGACCTACGTCGCACGATACCTCGAGGGACGCAGCGCCAGCGGCGTGCAGTTGTTTCTGATTCGCTGCGATGAGTTCTTTGATCGCGTTGGAATTTACGGCGAGCGCGGTAAGCCGTACGAAGACAATGCCGCGCGATTTATTTTTTTCTGCAAAGCGGCAATTGAACTGGCTCGGCGGTTGACGCCGCAATTGGAAATTTTGCACGTGCACGATTGGGCCGCGGCGCTGGTGCCAGTGTTTGTTTATGCCCAATGGCTACCGTTCAAGACTGTCTTGACTATTCATCACGTGGCTGATCAAGGCAGTTTTTGGGGAATTGATTTCCGACTTACAAATCTGCCAGAGGGGTTTTTTACGCTCCATGGAGTCGAATTTTTTGGCCGGCTGAATTTTCTCAAAGGCGGGATTCTCTTTTCCGACCGAATTACAACCGTAAGCGAACATTACCGACGCGAAATCCTGACGCCATCTGGCGGCTGCGGCCTCGATGGGGGGTTGCGCGAAAATGCGCATCGACTCAGCGCCATTCTGGATGGCGCGGATTACACTCGCTGGAATCCCGCGTCGGATCGTTTGATCCCGGCACGTTATGATCTAAGGCGGCTACGGGGAAAACAGATTTGCCGTGAGGCGCTTCTCAAGGAAATGAAGCTCGAAACTGCGCCGCGCGGTCCAGTCTTCGGCATGGTGACTCGCGTCGTTCAGGAGAAGGGCTTCGAAATTCTGGTCCCTCTGCTCGATCGGCTTCTTTGGGATGATGTTCGCTTGATCATTCTCGGAGAAGGCGATCCTGCCTACGAAACTGCGCTCGCCATCGCAGCCAGAAAGTTTCCCACAAGATTTGCATACGAAAAAAAATACGATGAGAAACTGGCGCACCTCATTGAGGCAGGGATGGACATCAGCCTGATTCCATCACGTTTCGAGCCAGCGGGCTTGAGCGCGATGTACGACTTGAAGTATGGCGTCCTGCCGGTGGCGCGCGTGACCGGTGGAGTCCAGGAAATTATCGAAGATTACGATCCGACAACGGACAGTGGTTACGGTTTTTTCTGTTACGAGTATTCAAGTGAGGCTTTCTGGGACGCAATCAAGCGCGCGCGGCAAATATTCCGAGATCGGCGCCTCTGGACCAGATTGATGAAACGGGCGATGGCACGCAATTTTTCCTGGGACGTATCCGCGCAGCGGTATGAAGCTTCATATCGAGAACTCGTCACCACGAGCGACAAAGCAGCGGCTTAGGCCGTAAGCCAACGTCCTGGGTCAATCGAGCTTTCCGTTTGCCAAGCCCGGCCATCTATGGAATTTTGGACGGCTTTTCTCTCCCCGAACCCTATGGCTTACGCAATTATCAAGACTGGTGGCAGACAGTTTCGCGTCGCGGAAGGCGACACGATTGATGTCGATCTTCTCGATGTGGACCAGGGCAAGACCGCGACCTTCGGTGACGTACTGATGTTTGCCGACGGTAAAGACGTGACGCACGGCGATCCGCTCATCTCTGGAGCAAAGGTGACGGCTGAGGTGCTCGAGCAACACAAGGACAAGAAGGTGATCGCCTTCAAGTATAAGCGCCGTAAGGGTTATCACCGAACAGTTGGGCATCGTCGCAAATTGACCCGCGTGAAGATCAAAAGCATTAATCTGGGGGCGAAAAAAGCCGCACCAAAGAAAACCGACGAATAACCAGGTGTAACTCGCTAACAACTATCAACTCCATGTCCGCCGTAGCCCTGGCAAAGGCGGATCAACCATCAACTCTTCCAATGGCTCATAAAAAAGGACAAGGTAGCGTTAAGAATGGCCGCGACAGCGTCAGCAAGCGGCTGGGCATCAAAAAATTCGGCAGCGAAATGGTTGTGGCTGGCAATATCATTGTGCGCCAGCGTGGCACAAAATTTCTACCAGGGAAAAATGTTGGGCTTGGACGCGATTATACAATTTTTGCGCTGCTTGATGGAACAGTGCGGTTTGATCGTAGCGGCCGCCGTGTGAATGTGGACCCGCTCGCGAGTCGAAACTAGCCACTCTAATTCTGCTTCCCCGTCACAGCCGACCTGCAGTATAAGCGGGTTTCGCAGATGATGAGATACCAGACGTTTATTCTTTTTGGCGCACCCGGCAGCGGCAAAGGCACACAGGGCAAAACGCTCGGGACGATCCCGCGCCTTTATCACTGCGCCTGTGGGGATGTATTCCGCTCCATCGACACTCGGACGAAAGTCGGGAAGGCATTCCTTGATTACTCCAGCAAAGGCCAGCTGGTCCCAGACGATATCACAGTGGAACTTTGGCGAGAGGCAATCGATGCGGCCGTGGAAGCACACAAATTTAAACCCGACATCGACACGCTCGTGCTCGACGGCATTCCGCGAAATGTCGGACAAGCCAGGATCATGGATGAAATGATCGACGTAAAAAAACTGTTTCACC
This sequence comes from Candidatus Limnocylindria bacterium, assembly GCA_035535575.1. Classification (GTDB taxonomy): domain Bacteria; phylum Verrucomicrobiota; class Verrucomicrobiia; order Chthoniobacterales; family UBA10450; genus Udaeobacter. Next base: position 7,356 of record DATLPS010000066.1, on the reverse strand, counting down.
TTGCCTGTCCTGATCGCGACACGCTCTTTTACCGGCTCAAGAAGCGCGCTTTGAAGGAGAACCGCCTCGACGACGCAAACGAACAGGTCATCCAACGACGTCTGGACATTTACGAAAAAGAATCGAAGCCCGTGCTCTCATATTACTCGCAAGACCTTGTGACAGTGGTTGACGCAACTCAGCCGCCCGCCAAAGTTCTGCTCGACATTCTACAGAGCGTGAACGACGGCGCGTATGAACCAACAGCAGTTTGAAAATTTCACTGCCTCCAGTCTTTACTGTGAGAAATGCAAAGAAGCGATGCCCGTCCGCGAGCGGCTGCTTTTAGTCCTGCCCGACCGCGAGATTTTCGATTATCTCTGCACCGGGTGCGGATCGTCGGTAGGCCGGCGTGAGATCACCGCCGGCGAGAAACTGACGGCGCAAGCAAGGACTCGGCGGCGCCCGCGCCGGTCTGTCGCACTGCAGGACTGACGCCGTAGCTGGGCATGCGCATCGTTTTCATTGGCGCAGGCGAAATCGGCGTGCCCACGCTGCAAGCGTTGCTCAATTCGCAATACGACGTTGTAGCGGTCGTGACACAACCAGATAAGCCCGTCGGGCGCGCTCAGTTGGTCGAACCGCCGCCAATCAAAAAAGCGCTCCGGGGCGGCGCGCCTAACGCCAGTCCCGCTCGGACCGGTCGCGCTCTACCGATTCTGCAACCGGCGCGAATTAAAGATCAGAAACCGATTGAAGAGCTTCAACCACTAATGCCGGATGTCATTGTCGTTATGGCCTACGGACAAATCTTGCCGCGCGCCGTTCTCGAAATTCCAAAGATTGCCTGCCTCAATTTGCACGCGTCGCTTCTACCGCGCTGGCGCGGTGCCGCGCCGATCCAGGCTGCGATCGCAGCGGGTGATCGTGAGACCGGTATCACTGTTATGTACATGGATGAAGGACTCGACACTGGGGACATTCTACTGCAGCGCACCATCGACATTCTGTCGACCGATACGGGTGGGTCATTACATGATCGACTGGCACAGATCGCGCCCGAAGTCTTGCTGGAATCCCTGGAGTTGCTCGTGAAAGGAATCGCGCCGCGCATTCCACAGGACAACTCCCTTGCAACGTACGCGCCAAAGCTGAAGCGTGAAGATGGCAGAATCGACTGGTCAGAACCGGCGGAAATGATCGAGAGAAAAATCCGCGCCTTTAATCCGTGGCCAGGAGCGTTCATGGAAATCTCAACGAACGGGACGCGCATTTTAAAAATTTTCTCGGCAACGGTCGTCGATTTTGAAGGTAAGCCCGGCGAAATCTTAGATAATCAACATGAGCTGGTCATTGCCGCGGGCACAGGCGCGTTGTCGTTGCACGAAGTCCAATTAGAAGGAAAACGACGCATGAGCTCGACGGAATTTTTGCGTGGACACGCTTCCATTTTGCGCGCGGCGCGTTGATTCTGGGGAACGCAGGCTACCAGTCTGCTCATCTCGGCAGCTTGCCGAGATACTCCGCTCATTCCCGCGAGTCACGTCCTTCGAAGGTTGCCGGCAAGCTGCCGGCAACTACAGGCGAGCGGCCTGTGCTCCCCAGAACCGCAGAGCGGCTACTAGACGAATGCGCCATTTTACTTTCCAAACGTCGCGATATTCTGTTTGATCAGCCTCAGCCACTTATGCAAACCGACACGCCAGTTTATGAACGCATCGTCCTCAAGCTGAGCGGCGAAGCGATGCAGGAGCGCGGCGCGCGGGACAACATTTCGCTCACCGTCGTGCGTGAAATCGCCGAACGCATAAAGGAGGTGCGCGATCTCGGTGTGCAAGTGGCGGTTGTAATCGGCGGGGGAAATATCTGGCGCGGTCTTTCTGCGTCCCACCGGGGAATGGATCGCACGACAGCTGATTACATGGGAATGTTGGCCACTGTCATCAACGCACTGGCACTACGCAGCACGCTCGACCACATGGGCGTCGAAACGCGCGTGCAAACGGCCATCGAAATGAAAAATGTCGCCGAGCCGTTTATCCTTGGCCGCGCGATCCGGCATCTCGAACTGGGCCGAGTTGTGATTTTCGCCGCGGGCACCGGCAACCCGTACTTTTCCACAGACACGACGGCCGCGTTGCGCGCGAGCGAGATTCGCGCCGACGTGATTTTGAAAGCGACCAAAGTCGAGGGCGTCTACGATCGCGACCCGAATACTCACGCAGACGCCCGCCTCTATGACCGCCTCAGCTTCACTGAAGCGTTGACCAAACGTTTGCAAATCATGGATTCGACTGCGTTCAGCCTTTGCATGGACAACAAGATTCCGATCATCGTCTTCGACATGTACAAACCCGGTAGCCTTCGGGACGTCGTGCTGGGACGAAAAGTCGGTACTCTTGTTTGCGATGAACCTTCTTCGGATTTAAAAATTCAGGCGCCATGAGCAGAGATGACATTCTTCTGGAGGCCGAGATGTCGATGGAAAAAAGCGTCGATTACATGGTGCACGAATTTGCCGCGGTGCGCACCGGCAAAGCTTCTCCTGGCCTTGTAGAGAATGTGGACGTTCACGCTTACGGATCGGCGATGAAGTTAAAGCAACTCGCTTTGATTACGACACCGGAGCCGCGATTGCTTGTTGTTCAACCGTTCGATGCCGGCACGGTGCAGGACATCGAGAGAGCGCTCAAGGAATCGAAGATCGGCATAACCCCTGCAGTTGACGGCAAGATCATTCGACTGCCAATCCCCGAGTTATCAGAAGAACGTCGAAAGGAACTCGTGCGTTCCCTTAGCAAAATGGCCGAGGAAGCACGTGTGCGTGTGCGCGCGAACCGCCGCGCCGCACTCGACGAGGCGAAGAAACTCAAGGCTGCGGGCGAACTGACCGAGGACGGCTTGCGCGATGTGGAGGACGAAGTTCAAAAGCTCACCGATCGATTCGTTAAATCCATCGATGATCATCTCAAGCACAAAGAAGCCGAAGTCATGAAGGTGTAGCTTGGCGGAATTGCCACACTGCCCGGCAGCACCACCGATTAACTGAGCAGGTTTGCTAAACTGCGAAACTTTCGCCGCAGGAGCAGTGAGCCACAGCGTTGGGATTCGTGACTTTAAAGCCGCCTTTTTGCAGGTCTTCGCTGTAATCGAGCACCGAACCGCTGACGAAAAGCGCGCTTTTTGGATCGACAACGAGGCGAACGTCTTGCGTTGGCACCAGAATATCCCGCTCCTTCGGGCCATCTACTAAATCCATAACGTATTGCAGGCCGGAGCAGCCGCCGCCGACCACCTTGAGGCGCAACGCACCGTCTGGTTTGGCTTTTCCTTCCAGCAGAGACGCTAATTTACGTGCCGCTTTTTCAGTAACACTGATCAGGCGCTCATTGCCAATCTTGTAGTTGACGGTTTGTGTTTCCGTAGTCATCAGCAGGTTACGCTTCGATCTTGTCAGTTTTCACCGCTTCGTGAAGCAATTGGGCGACTTCGTTCTGCACGCTTTCGACTTCGTCGAGACGCAGCTGCGGATCGGGCACAACGAATACGTCGCCCGTTGTGCGCTGTTCGAAAATAAGAACCCGGCCATTCACGCTTTGCTCTGTGTTCACCTGTTTTAGGATCCGCTTGCGCTCGAGCATCGCGGCAAGAACATAGCAGGCGTTTGCAGGCGAGTTATTGGACGCCATCAAACGGCGGAAGAGTTGCTCTGCATCTTCTCTGGGAACAGGTTCAGCCGGCTTTGGTGGCAACGGCTCGTAACGTGATTTCCAAAATGAAAATGGTCGAATGTTTTCATTGCGGTTTCGCCACGCCCCTTCGCTCAGGTCCTCACGCCGGTATCCATCGGCGTCGTGATACAGGAGAGTGTAAAAATATTCGCCAGGAACAAAGGGCCGCTGCGTGGCTGCGCAGAAGTCTGCTCGATGCTTAATCGCCCACTCGCTTGGGAGAGGATTCATTGCGCAACTATACGTCGTGCAGTGAAAAGATGAAAGCTGGGCGGTTCGCGATTGGAGGCCCGCAGGTAGAGCAAGTAGAGACCAATTGCCGCAAAAACAAGGTTGGGTGTCCAGGCCGCAATCCATGCAGGTACGCGGTCTCCCTCGCCCAGTGCCAGAAAAAGGTGGACAAGAAAGTTCATCGAGAAAACAAGGATGACAGCCGCGGCAACGCTCGATAGAACGCCCCGCCGCGAATAACCGATGCCAAGCGGCGCAGCGATCCACACCACGACTAAGCACGTCCATGGCAGAGCGAGCCGATACTGCAGATGCGTGCGAAAAGGCGCGAGCAGCGTATGGGGAAAATCTGCATTGAAACGCAAATACTCTCGGAGCTCCGGCAGGCTTAGAAATTCTGCTCGTTCGTTTGCGCTGCCAAGCCGGAACGGGGTTTCGCTCCAGTGCTCGATCTTGAGGGACGGATAAATCTGTTCGTCGAGGATATTTCCAGCCTGATCATAATGAACGACTTTCACGTTCTGTAACTCCCACGTCTTAGTTTCCGGACTGTAGAAGGCGCGGGCCGCGATGTAATTCGTAACAATATTGTCGTTGGCGTCCTGTTGAAGCACCTGAACATTGTTGAAGGTATTGCTTCGCGGAAGAAAATTTTGGATGAACCAAGTGCGCGAATCAGTCCGGTTACGAAAGATTTGTCCCTGAATGTAGCGGCCGGGACGTGATTGAGCTTCTGAAAGGAATGCTTTTCGCGCCAGTTCCGCGTGCGGCGCCAACGAATAGTTTAGGACCATGCTCGCCGTCACCGTGAGCAGCCCCATGCCGATCAATGGCAGGAGAACGCGAGGAAGACTTACGCCTGCCGTGAGCATCGAAACGATTTCGTTCGCACGCGACATTCGCCCAAGTGCAAAAAGGAGTGATAACAGAAGCGAAACCGGCAACAGAATGATGAAAACCTGCGGGATCTGCGTGCCATAATAGCGAGCAACAAGGGAAAGAGGTACGTGCTGGTCGATGAACGTCGAAATATTGTCGCTGACGTCGAAGATCAGCCAGATCGAGATGAAGCCGGCAATGCAGTAAAAGTAAACCTGCAAGAAGTTCCGAATGACGTATCGATCGAGAAGTCTCATTGCGATGTGGGACGGTTCCGGCGTAATTAGCGTACTCAAATCTGTGACGTGCGCCAAATCACAAGAGAAAGGAATTACGAAATCCGAATGACGAATGCTCAAATGACGAAGGATTGCGACACTGCTTGTTCGGAATTCGGGCTTTGCGCTTCGTTCGTCATTCGTCATTCGTGCTTCGTCATTTCTTCTTGGCCATCATGATCGCGCTGAAAGATCTCGTAAGCAGCAAATTTGTGGAACGCGTCAACGCATTCTTTTCTGAAAACGGGCCGCTATCCAAGGCTAAGAACTTCGAGTTCCGCCCGCAACAGCAGGAAATGGCAGCGCGCCTAGCGCAGGCGCTGGAGGAAGAGCGTCATTTGGTGGTCGAAGCGGGCACCGGTGTCGGCAAATCGCTGGCTTATCTCGTGCCAGCGATCCTCTTCGCGCTCGAGCAGCACAAAAAAGCCATCATTTCGACGCATACGATTAATCTGCAGGAACAACTGCTGCACAAAGACATTCCGATTTTGAAAAAAGTGCTGCCGGTCGAGTTTGAAGCAGCGTTGATGAAAGGCCGGCAGAATTATCTTTGCCCGCGCCGGCTCGAACGCGCGTTGCAAAACGCCAAGGAACTTTTCACCGGACCGGAGAAGAACGAATTGCAGCGACTGGCCGAATGGGCCAGCACAACCCGCGACGGATCGCTCAGCGATTTATCCGTCGAGCCAGATTCAAAAGTTTGGACGCAAGTTTGTAGCGAAGCACACATCTGCACACAGAAAACATGCGGCCAGAATCCGCGCTGTTTTTATCAACAGGCACGGAAACGTTTACTGGCGGCGGACGTGATCGTTCTCAATCACACCTTGCTCTTCATCTTGCTGGGTTCACCGGATGAACAGGCAGAGCGCGAGAGCGGGTTTCTTTTTCCAAATGATTTCATTATTTTGGATGAAGCGCACACGGTCGAGCAGGTCGCGTCCAGGCAGGTCGTTCCCAGCATCTCGCAGTACGGACTGCGATCGACAATCCAGCGGCTCTACAATTCGCGGACGCGCAAAGGCCTGTTCACTGTAATGCGCGACGCGGACGGCGTGCGACTCGCGGCGGAACTGATTAATGACGTTGACAAATTTTTCGCCGCAGTCGAGTCGAAATCAGATTTTCGTAAAGGCCGCGAATTTCGCGTCCGCGACGTCGATTTTGTTCCGGATACGGTCACTAGCCGATTGACTGCACTTCAGGCGCGCGTGGCCGAGGTCGTGAAACGTGCCGATGACGAAATCTTGAAAGCGGAGCTGCAGGAATTCGGGCGGCGCATCCGCGACGCACGAGACGGCATTGCTATTTTTTTGGAGCAAAGCGCGCCGGAGCACGTTTACTGGGTTGAGCGGACCGGTAAAACGGAGCGGTTTCTCGCTCTCAACGCAGCACCTGTCGATCTTGCGCCGGTGTTGCGGCGGATGCTATTTCGCGAGAACTGTTGTTGCATCATGACGAGCGCCACTCTGGCGGTAGGCCGGCCGGATCTCGCTTATTTTCGTGAGCGCACCGGCGCGACAGAAGCGGAACCGTTGCAGCTCGGCAGTCCGTTCGATTTTCAGCGGCAAATGAAAATGTTCGTCGTGCAAAAAATGCCCGACCCGCGCGACGCCGCTTATCAGAAACAGCTGGAGCATTGGATCGCGCATTTCGTCAAAAAGACCGATGGGCGCGCGTTTGTCCTTTTCACAAATTACCGCGACATGCAGCAGGTGGCAGGCGAGATGCAGAAATTTTTTGTAGAGAACAGAATGAACCTTCTCGTGCAGGGAGCAGGCGCGCCGCGCAGCAAGCTCCTTGAGCAATTCAAATCAACGCCGGGAGCTGTCCTCTTTGGCACGGACAGCTTTTGGGGCGGCGTGGATGTTCCCGGGGAGGCGCTTTCGAATGTAATCATCACACGTCTTCCGTTTGCGGTGCCCGATCATCCGCTGATCGAAGCCAAACTCGAATTGATCGAGGAACGCGGCGGTGATCCGTTCACGGAATACTCTCTGCCGGAGGCGATCCTGAAATTTCGACAAGGCGTAGGTCGGTTAATCCGGACGAAGAGCGACTGCGGCATCATTGTAATCCTCGATAATCGAATCGTGACCAAACCGTACGGCCGCGCTTTCATGCAGGCGCTACCGAAATGTCCAGTGGAAATCCTTTGAGGTTACATATATGTTCGCTTGAACATTTATAGAAGAGGCGCTTAATTTGGCGCATGGAGCGCTCTAAGTCGTCACGTCCCGCGGCCGCAAAACACCTAG
>DATLPS010000065.1:0-5506 GCA_035535575.1 Candidatus Limnocylindria bacterium | reverse complement strand
AGGCGAGTGGCAATTATCCGAAAAGATCAAAACCGCAGATCCGAACAAAACGGAGCTGAAGGTGCTCCATGCCACCATTAAGAAAGTTACTGAGGATATCGAATCCTTCTCGTTTAACACCGCCATTTCACAAATGATGATCTTCGTGAACGCATTTACGAACGTGGAGATCATTCCATTATCGGCCATGCGTCCCTATCTCATTTTGCTGAATCCATTCGCGCCTCACATCGCCTCCGAATTATGGGAGAGCTTAAACGCCAAATTCACCGACGTCTCCGGCGACATCACGCAACAGTCTTGGCCAGCCTATGACGGGCGACTCCTCGTCGAAGATGAGGTTGAAATTGTCATTCAAATAAACGGGAAACTGCGCGATCGAATGAAGATGCCCGTGGTTGCGACGGACGAAGAATTGAAAACTGCCGCGCTGTCGAATCCAAAGGTTCAAGATCGAATTGCCGGCAAGACGGTGCGCAATGTGATTGTGGTACCGAGAAAGCTGGTCAACATCGTCGCCGTCTGATTAGATGAGCGACATGTGGAAGGAATTTAAGGAATTCGCGGTCAAGGGTAATGCGATTGACCTCGCTGTTGGCGTCATCATCGGCGCGGCCTTCGGCGGTATCGTGACTTCGCTTGTGAAAGATATACTGATGCCTCCAATAGGTTTGGCCATAGGCGGGCTCGATTTTTCAAACAAGTTTCTCGTTTTAAAGGTAGGCGCAGACGGGACGACTAATTTCGCGACTCCGGCTGACGCACTGGCTCATAAGGCGATCACCTGGAATTACGGTAATTTTATCACTCTTGTGATTAACTTCGTCATTGTTGCATTCTGCATCTTCCTTGTCGTAAAAGCAGTCAACAGGATGAAGCGCCCCGCCCCGAACGCTGCGCCGGTGTCAAAAGATTGTCCGGCGTGCGCGATGACTATCCCGATTAAGGCGACACGGTGCCCACATTGCACGAGCGAACTCTCGCAATCGACTGCGCATTAGCGCTGTAGCGGAATCGAGTAGACCCGCAGGTCACACTCTCAAGTGTCACGTGAATTCAGTGCCGTAGGGAATTTCCGCAAATAATCGCTTGCCCTTAGCTGGGTGGGCTGTTAGTGAGGACGCGATAGTGCAGAGTAGATGCCTTAACCTTGCGCTCGCAGGAGCTGCAGCCTGCTTGATCGTCGGCTGCGCCACGCAATCGAAACCGACTCTCACCAGCGGGCGTCGCATACCACATGTGCGTACCACCGCCTACACGCAGCACGAGGGAGGAAGCGGAGCCCACAATGCACTGGGCGAGTATCTTTCCGGTCGCCATGTGATGAGCGCCGCCTCTGATTGGTCGCACTTTCCTCTTGGAACCCGGTTCCGAATTGCCGAGACAAGTGAAGAATATGTGATCGACGATTATGGAAATGCGTTGATCGGCACGGACACGATTGACCTGTACAAGCCAAGCCGGGGCGAGATGAGGCAATGGGGCGTCCGCTACGTTGACATCGACATTTTGCAATGGGGCTCTGAGGAACAAAGCTTGAAAGTCCTCGCACCGCGTTGCAAGCATCACTGTGTGCGGCAAATGGTTGCAGCCCTTGAGAAAAAGAAGGGCAAGACCGTCGCGCAATCTTCTCCGAACCACACTTCGCTTTGATTTTCGTAGGGCGCGACCGCCGGGCGCGCCGGACAGCTCAGCGAGCCGTCCCTCCCATTCGCTTTGATTCAAGGCGAATAACGCTGCATTATCCGCGATGAAAATCCTCGTTGTCGGCGGCGCGGGCTATATCGGGAGTGTGTGCTCCGAGCTTTTGCTGGATGAGGGCCACGAGGTTGCGATCTTCGACAATCTGATTGAAGGCCATCGGCACGCCGTCGATTCCCGGGCGAATTTTATCCGCGGCGACCTGGCCGATCGCGAGCAGATCGAGGCTGCGCTTTCCAGCACCCGCCCTGACGCCGTGATGCATTTCGCAGCATACGCGCTTGTGCCGGAGTCAATGCGCGATCCATCAAAGTATTTCCGCAATAACGTCTCGAACGGGTTGAATCTGCTGGATGCGATGCTGGTAACAGGTGTTCGGCGGATCATCTTTTCATCGACTTGCGCGCTCTTTGGACCGCCCGAGCGCGTGCCGATCGACGAAACTACGCCCACGCGTCCGATCAATCCGTACGGAGAATCGAAACTCGCTTTCGAGAAGATTTTGCGTTGGTACGACCAGATCCATGGATTGAAGTTTGTTGCTTTGCGCTACTTCAACGCCGCGGGTGCTACAGAGAACCTCGGCGAGGATCATCGCCCCGAAACACATTTGATTCCCGCCGTGCTGAAGGTCGCGCTGGGCCAACGAGCGAATCTCGAAATTTACGGCGCGGATTACGACACGCCCGACGGAACATGTATTCGCGACTACATTCATATCGTCGATCTCGCACAGGCACATATTCTGGCTCTTGGCGCAACCGCCAGCGGATTCTACAATCTCGGCACCGGAGGCGGCTCCAGCGTACGGGAGGTAGTCGCCGCCTGCCGCAAGATCACCGGCCGGAAGATCGATACGATTGAAAAGCCACGCAGACCTGGTGATCCGCCGCGACTTATTGCTTCGTCGGAAAAAATCAAAAACGAGCTTGGTTGGCGACCACGGTTTCAGTCGCTCGATACGATCATCGAAAGCGCCTGGGCATGGCATCAAAAGTTTCCAAACGGCTACGATGAGTAAACTGAACGCTGCGGCTGCCGCAGCAGGCGTTTCGCTTGATTAGCTGTTCAGCGCGCGAGCGACGGCTGCTTCGACCGGTGCGATCTGCAAATTGCTGAGCCTCCCGTCTGGTGCGCCAAGAACTTGTACGTTTTTGTTCCTGGGTGCCCATACATTGGGGTCAGTCGGTCCGAAAAGCAGAACGCAATTTGCGCCAGCGGCTGCGGCGAGGTGCGAAATTCCGCTGTCGTGCCCAATGAAGATTGAACCCTCAAGGACCGCACCCAAGTGAGACAGCGCTAAGTTCTTGGCGAAGCGGACGTCGGGATTTTTCCACTCGCGTTGCAACAGCTCCGTCTGTGCGTTATCTGCCTCGCCTGAAATGACGACTAGAGAAGGCAACCCTCGGCACTGCCCACATTTGTCTTCGCCTATTGGGAAATCACGGCTTCGCGAAAACAAGGTGATCCAGTTTTCAAGCGGCCAGTTTTTCCCCGTGCTGCCGCTTCCCGGATGAATCGCGAGAATCGGTTGCTGTAAGTTCTGCAGAAACTCCTGCGCGAACTGTCGATCTTCTATTGAAGGAAAAACTTTTTCATTAAGGTCGATAACGCTGACTCCCAGCTCTTCGATCGGTCGCGCAAGCTGGCGTGCGGCATGACCACCGCCTTCGACGATCCTGGCCGGCCCGCAGATTAAATTTTCAATGCCACAGCGGCGCAGGTTGTTTTCAAAGATTCGGTCCGGATCATACAAGTAGCTAATGATCAGATCGAAACTGGCGAAATAATTCGCCAATTCCGCTGGCAATTCTGAATTCTTGGCGAAGAAGCTCGAGAGCGGCCCGTATTCGATCGAGCGCACCGCCTGCGCGTAAAACCGATTCTCCACTAGCACCGCGATGTGCTTGTAACCAAGAATCTCGATGTATGCGTGCGGATGGGCGTCGCGCAGGGCCTTGAGCGCCGGTAGCGTGAGAATGAAATCGCCGATCGCGCCGCCGCGGATCACCAGAATGCGATTCATAGGTTGCCGCCGCATAGGGAGCGCACGCTGGAAGCATGCGCTTCCCTAATATTGCGTAAACGCTAACGTGAGAATCACACCGCCATAGATTAAGGCGATAGCGTGCAAACAGCGCCAGCGAAAGACGCTACGCGCGCTCCAATTGATTTGATCGCGAAGGACATACGGGACCGCAACCCAAAACAGCCCGGCAATAATCAGCAGATAAGCGAACACCGTTATCAGCAATCGGCTCGTTTCGTAGCGCAGAAAGGCTGCATCGAGCAGCGGCTCCGCCGCAAGCAAACACAGAATTCCAAGGGCGCGTACCGCGAGAAATTCGTCCACAAAACGCAGCACGAGCACATAACCGATTGGCAATGCAATGAGCAGTGGGCGCCGGAAGCCGGAGAATTCGCCCATCTGAATCGTAGCGACTAGCCAAAACGTCCAAGCGAGACAGATGGTGAGCAGAATAACTCCCGCAGTCTTAGAACGCGGAAACCGCTGTACGACACTCGCGAAGTCCGGCTTCAACAGTCCGAGCAGACCGATTAACACGAGAAATGCGCCCGCTATGATTGCGGCGGTGTGCAAGGAGAGATCGTAAATCACTGGTCGCGCAAGTCCGGCACGGCGAATTCGGGCCGACGCACGGCGGGCGAACCTTGAACTTTCGATGTCGCGGACGCAACTGAAAAAGTGGCGTCCGCTCTCAAGATCGATCTGCCGTAGAGGCTGAATCCGTTGGCGCGCTCGATACGGATGTCGACAAGCTCTCCAACAAGCTCATCATCAGCTTCGCTTATGCGCGGCAACTTTGGCGAAGGCGGAAACACCACAATTTTGTTGGTGCGTGTTCGCCCCATAAGGCGGGCCGGGTTTGTTTTGCTCGGTCCTTCGCAGAGAACTTCTACGTCGCTTCCGACCAGGCGTTCGAGACTCCGACGATTTAATTCGTTTACGACTTGGAGCAAATCGTGATTGCGCTCTCCCTTAGTGCGTTCGTTGATTTGATCCGGTATTCCCGCGGCTGGAGTATCGCGCCGCGGCGAATAGCGAAAAACAAACGCGTTATCAAACTGGATTTCCTCGACTAAATCGCGCGTCTGCTTGTAATCGTCTTCTGTCTCACCGGGAAATCCGACGATGATGTCGGTCGTAATCGCGATGCCATCACGCGCCCGCCGAAGTCGGCGGACAAGATCAACATATTTTTCTGCCGTGTACACGCGGTGCATCGCCTTGAGCATTTTGTTCGATCCAGATTGCAATGGCAGATGAACGTGCTCGGCAAGTTTCGGCAAACTGGAAATCGCATGGACTAAATCGTCGCGGAAACCGATCGGATGGGGCGAAGTGAACCGCAATCTCTCGAGGCCTTCCACCTCATGAACGGCTGCCAGTAACTGCACGAACGGCGATTTATTGTCGACCTTTGGGAATTCGTGGCGGCCGTAAAGATTCACGATTTGCCCGAGCAGCGTGATCTCTTTAACGCCACGTGAAACCAGATCGCGCACTTCGCTCACAATGTCGCTGATAGAGCGGCTGCGCTCCATGCCGCGTGTCTGCGGAACAATGCAGAATGTGCAGTGCATATTGCACCCCTGCATAATTGAGACAAATGCCGTCGCCTGCCGCGGCGCGAGTTGTTGTTCGCGGATTGTCGATTGCGAACCGGCCTCTTCAGCGACGTCTACGATCGAAAACCGCAAATCGTCCATCGCGCGATTCGAAAGCTGGTAGGGCGCGACCACCGGGCGCGCCGCTTTCCTCGCGACTAATTCCTCCACATAA
>DATLPS010000064.1:0-30672 GCA_035535575.1 Candidatus Limnocylindria bacterium | reverse complement strand
GTCGCCTTTAACGATCGACTCATAGATGCGCGTCCTTCCTTGCACGTCATCCGACTTAACGGTCAGCAACTCTTGCAAGGTGTAAGCGGCGCCGTACGCCTCAAGAGCCCACACTTCCATTTCGCCAAAGCGTTGGCCACCATACTGCGCTTTGCCGCCGAGGGGCTGCTGAGTGACAAGCGAGTACGGTCCGACGGCGCGAGCATGAATCTTGTCCGCCACGAGGTGACCGAGTTTCATCATGTAGATGTAGCCAACCACCACTTCCTGATCGAAGGGGTCGCCAGTGCGCCCATCGAAAAGGCGCGCTTTACCGCTTTCCTTCACCCAGGTGAAGCCTTCTTTCTTTGTGGCATCATGCAAATACTCGCGGATCTGTTTTTCCTTGATTCCGTCGAATACCGGAGTCGCGACTTTGAACCCGAGTGCCTTCGCAGCAACGCCCAGGTGAGTTTCCAACACTTGTCCGACATTCATGCGGCTGGGAACGCCCAATGGATTGAGCACGATTTCAACGGGGGTTCCGTCTGCCAGGAAAGGCATATCTTCTTCGGGCACGATTCGGGCGACGACGCCTTTGTTACCGTGGCGTCCAGCCATCTTGTCGCCGACGCTCAGTTTGCGCTTGCTCGCGATATAAACCTTGACCTGTTTGATGATTCCCGGATCGATATCGTCTCCGCTCTCTACCCGGTCTGTTGCGCGATCGCGTTCGAGCTCCAGCTCCGCGAACTTGTGTTCGTACGAGCCAATGATTTCGCGGATCCGATTGCGGATCGGACTCGGATCGATCTCGATGTGATCGTGTGCCATCGCCAGCTTTCGTAAGAGCGTTTTCGTGATCTTGCGATTGGCCGGAATAATGATTTCACCATTCTTGGCGTTTACGACGTCGAGAGGGACTTTTTCACCGAGCAGGACGTTCGAAAGCGAATCAGTCAACTGTTCAATAAGCGCCTCTTTCTTACGCCTATGCTCTTCGCCGATGGTCTTAAGCTGTCGCCTGGTTTCGCCCGGCGTGAGCTTTTCGCGTGAAACTTCGCGACGGGACGAGACCTTTACGTCCATCACAATCCCGTACGTGCCGGATGGAACGGTCAGCGACGTATCCTTCACGTCGGCTGCTTTTTCGCCAAAGATCGCGCGAAGCAGGCGTTCTTCCGGAGCCAATTCTGTCTCGCTTTTTGGCGTTATCTTACCAACCAGAATGTCGCCGGGCTTTACTTCCGCTCCGACTCGCACGACGCCATCCGGGCCCAAATTACGCAAAGCTTCTTCACTAACATTGGGAATGTCCCGCGTAATTTCCTCGGGTCCGAGCTTCGTGTCGCGCGCGCCAATCTCGAACTCATCGATGTGAATGGAAGTGTAAACGTCTTCCTTCACCACCTTTTCGGAGATCATGATCGCATCTTCGAAGTTGTATCCGTTCCAAGGCATGAACGCGACTAGCACATTGCGCCCCAGCGCGAGCTCGCCATGATCGGTATTTGGGCCGTCGGCGATGACCTGGCCACGTTTCACGTGCTGGCCTTTGCGCACAATGGGCTTCTGGTTCACACACGTGCCGGCATTTGAGCGCATGAACTTGCGGAGCTCGTAGACGTGAATCCCAGCTTCTGGATCGGTTTTCAGCTTTTTTTTGCTCTCAGGGAGGTGACCGTCCTTAGTGACAACAATTTGGTCCGCTGTCACCGAAGCGACCTTGCCGCTATCCGACGCTAAAACGACCGCGTGCGAATCTCGCGCCACCTTTTCCTCCAACCCTGTGCCGACGAACGGCGCCTCGGAAACGATCAGCGGCACACCCTGACGCTGCATGTTAGAACCCATCAACGCCCGGTTTGCGTCATCGTGTTCAAGGAACGGAATGAGACCGGCTGCCACCGATACGAGCTGCTTCGGCGACACATCCATGTAATTCACTTTAGCTGGATCAACTTCAAGAAAGTCGCCGCGGTAGCGCACGGAGACTTTTTCCCCGGTAAAATGCCCGCGTCCGTCAATCGGCGCGTTGGCTTGCGCCACGAGAAAATTCTCTTCACGATCAGCGGTGAGATATTCGATCTCATCGATCACGCGGCCCTTTTCAACTTTCCGGTAGGGCGTCTCGATAAAACCAAACTCATTGATACGCGCAAACGTGCTCATCGAACTGATTAATCCGATGTTTGGCCCTTCCGGCGTCTCAATCGGACAAATGCGCCCGTAATGCGAAGGATGAACGTCGCGCACCTCGAATCCGGCACGCTCCCGGCTGAGACCCCCAGGACCCAAAGCCGACAAGCGGCGCTTATGCGTTAGCTCTGCGAGTGGATTTGTTTGATCCATGAACTGCGAAAGCTGGGACCGGCCGAAGAAATCTCGGATAACCGCGCTAAGCGCCTTTGGATTAATCAGCTTCTGCGGCGTCATGCCGTCGACGTTAATGTCGAACAACGTCATGCGCTCTTTGACCAGACGCTCCGTGCGGGCAAGGCCGACGCGGCATTGGTTCGCCAGCAACTCGCCCACCGTCCGCACACGACGACTACCCAGATGATCAATGTCATCAAGCGTGCCCTCTCCTCGCCGCAAATTAATCAAATACTTGATTGCCGCGATAAAGTCCTTGTCGGTCAAAATGCGTTCGGTGGGATCAACATTAATTCCCAGTTTTTGATTAATTTTGTAGCGACCGACGCGGCCAAGATCATATTTTTTCGGATCGAAAAAGAGTCTTTTTAGCAAAGCGCGGGCGTTGGCAACAGTCGGCGGATCGCCTGGACGAAGACGCCGATATATGTCCTTCAGCGCTTCTTCTTGATCGTGCGCCGGGTCCTTTCTAAGCGCCTTCACGATCGTATCGTCGGTCGAGATGTCGATCACTTTTACCTCGTGAATCTTGAGTGCCATGATCTGGCGGACGGTTGCCAGAGTGAGCGGTTCGAATGCGCGCGCGACTGTTACTTCACCGTCACGGATCTCCGCAGTCAGCACTTTGGTGGCTAGTTCCTCTTCATCGAGTTTCTCGCTCAGCTTTAGCGTCTCGATATTGTAAAAGAGCTTGATGACCTCTTCGTCGGAGCCGTAACCCAGAGCGCGCAGGAACGTCGTGGCGAGAAATTTTCGGCGTCGCTTGCGTCGATCGAGATAAATGTAAAGAAGATCGGCCGTATCAAATTGCACCTCAATCCACGAACCCCGATCTGGAATAATGCGAAAACTGTACAGGACCTTGCCGTTGACGTGAACAGTTGATTCGAAAGCAATGCCGGGAGAGCGGTGAAGCTGGCTTACCACGACCCGCTCCGCACCGTTAATGACGAAAGTCCCCTGCGGGGTCATGAGCGGGATTTCGCCCATGTAGACCTTCTCTTCCTTTGTGCCTTTTTCTTCTCGGAGTTGGAAAGTGACATGCAACGGCGCGCTGTAGGTCTGCCCTTCGCGCTGCGCTTCCAGTGCGGTCAATTTCGGCTCGCCAATGTCATAATGACTAAAATCGAGAACCGCTTTCTCGTCATAGCTTTCGATTGGGAAGACCTCCCTGAAAACAGCCTGGAGACCCTGATTTTTCCGCTTTGCGTAAGGGACATCTTTTTGCAGGAAATCGACGTATGAATTAGCCTGAACCTCAATTAGATTCGGGGGTTCGATACCTTCCTTGATACTTCCAAAGTAAATGCGTTCTGACATAGTCACTAAGATCAGGAGCTAAAGCCACGCAGCGCCCACACCAAATTGTGGGCCGACGCGGGCAAGATTTTATGGGTTCAGCGACGAGCGAAGGACACAAAAATAGCACCAAAACGGGGGTCTGTCAAATTGACGACCTCCGTCTCGTTGCCAGTAATGTGTTGCCTTTTAGCGCCGGGTTAAAAATACGTCTGCCTAGCTAACCAGCTGTCACTGTAGCCCAGATCTACCGCGGCGCAAGTATTTCGTTCCACGGATTCCGAAATCGGACTACCTATTTAATTTCGACTTTTGCACCGGCAGCCTCGATCTTTTTCTTGATCTCATCCGCCTCCTGCTTCGTCACACCTTCCTTGATTGTTTTCGGCGCTCCTTCGACCAGAGCTTTCGCTTCCGCCAGGCCAAGTCCCGGGACTGCGCCGCGAACCTCCTTAATCACAGCGATCTTGTTCGCGCCCATTTCGGTGAGGATAACATCAAACGTCGTCTTCTCCTCAGCCGCTGGAGCTGCTGCGCCACCAGCGGCGCCCGCCGCAGATGGACCGGCCGCAACTGCTACCGGTGCGGCCGCGCTTACACCCCATTTTTCCTCAAGCTGCTTCACTAATCCAGCAATCTCCAGCACGGACAGGTTACTGAGTTGCTCCACCAATTTTTCTGTATCTGCCATTTTGGTTTTTTCCTCCAGTTGCCGCCTTCGAAAGCTTTCGAAGAATTAAAGCTGATAGCCATCAGCCCGGACAGTTTTCCTTATTCCTGTGTTGTTTGCAGCGCGACCGCTCGGTTGCCATTTCGCAGACAACCCTCGCCGCCCTACAAAAGTTATGCCGCTGGCGACCCCTCCTTTTCGGCCTTTGCGTTCAGTAATCGTGCTAGTGCTGCGCCGGGTTCATTCAAAAGCCGGACGAAGCGGGTTGCCGGCGTGAGAAGTAGTCCCAGCAATTGCGCCTGCAATGTTTCGCGCGGCGGCAATTCCGCGAGCGTCTCCAATTCCGCCGTGGAAAGGAGCGCGCGATCAACAAAACCAATCTTTAGGGCCGCGATTTTAAATTCCGTCGCAAACGTCTTAAAAATCTTCGCCACTGGCGCCACGTCTTTTTCTCCTGTCACAACTGCCGTCTGGCCGACCAACTGGTTGCTAACGTCGGGAAAACCGGAATCCGTCATCGCCCGTTTGAGGAAATTATTTTTGACCACGTGCATTTCCGCGCCTGTGGGTGCAAGCCGGCTCCGCAATTCGCTGAAATCAGCGACCTTCATGTGCTGATAATCGGTCACCAGTACGAATGGCGAGTGCTTCAACTTCTCGGATAAATCCGCAACGATACTGGTTTTTTCTGGTCGCATTCTTTGATGTTGAGCCTGTTGTCCTAAATATTCAGATACGGGGCTGGATCGACGGGAACTCCGGGCGACATTGTCGCACTGATTGTCACGCCTTCAAGGTAGCGGCCCTTCGCCGTCGCCGGACGGGCCCGCACAACGGCTTCGATCACCGCATTTCCATTTTCCACCAACGCGCTTTCTTCGAACGAAAATTTGCCCACCGGCACCGCCACGTTGCCGTTTTTATCTAGCTTGAATTCTACACGACCGGCTTTTACCTCCTGCACAGCCTTGGCAGTATCGTCAGTCACCGTACCAGTCCTGGGATTAGGCATTAGCCCGCGAGGTCCCAGCACCTTGCCAAGCTTCCGCACCTCCGCCATTGCCGCGGGGGTGGCGATCGCCACATCGAAATCTTGAAAACCTTCCTGGCACTTCTGAATTAGGTCTTTCATTCCGACAAATTCCGCACCGGCTTCTTTGGCTGCCCCTGCCGCCTCGCCCTCTGCGAAAACAAGCACGCGAACCTGTTTTCCACTACCGTGGGGAAGTGGGCACGTCCCGCGCACCATTTGATCAGATTGCTTCGGATCAACTCCGAGCCGAAACGACACCGTCACCGTCTGATCAAACTTTGTTGGCGGAAACTTTTTCAGCGTTGAGACGGCGTCGGCAAGATTGTACTCCTTGTTGCGATCCACCTGCTCAGCGGCAGCGCGATAACGTTTGCTTCGATTTCTTTGCATATGTCGTGCAGTCCCAATGCCCGCTTGCCTGGCATAGCAGCAAGGCTCCTGCTGAAAATTTATTCCGCTCAAATCAGCGAGCGGGACACGGAATTTAGCGGGTGTCGCCGCCTTGTCAAAACCTGATATGACAAAATCCCAGTGCGCATCAATCGGCAGGCGCTACGACATCATCTGCGGACCTCGTCGATTCCGCAGCTTTTTGTGCCGTGGGCGAATCCTGTCGGATAATTTTGCCTTCCTTCATAACGAATAAGACATGTTCGGTCGCAGTGATGTCGCTAGTCGGATCGCCTGGCATCGCAATGATGTCAGCGAGTTTGCCCTTTTTCAGGGAGCCGGTTTTCTGCGCTATGCCGAGAAGCTCGGCGTCATTAGCCGTTGCGGACCTCAGCGCATCGATCGGCGTCATTCCGAGATCGACCATCAGCTTAAACTCTTTCGCGTTCTGACCATGCGGAAAAACAGCGGCATCAGTGCCGAAAGAAATTTTTATCCCTAATTTTAGTGCATTGCGAAACATCTCCGAGCGCGCTACCGCTGCCGCTTTGGCTTTGGCCTGCAATTCGGGCGGATAATTTTCCAGCTTGCTCATAATCCATTCCGTGGCCATGAGCGTCGGCGTCAGGAAAACGCCCTTGGCTTTCATCCGGGTAAGCGTTTTTGGTTGCATAAAAGAACCATGCTCAATCGAATCGACGCCTGCCTCAATTGCCTCGAACGCGGCCTGATCGCCGTGACAGTGCACGCCACTTTCTTGCGCAACCGATGTGATTCATCGACTAGCGCCGCCATCTCAGCGGGCGTCAATTGCGGAGTATCGACTTCATCGGCGAGCGAAAGTACGCCGCCAGAAACTGCGGCCTTAATCACATCTGCGCCATTCTTCACCTCAAATCGCACAGCTTTCCGGATTTCATCCGGGCCATCCGCAATGCCGTCGGTATAATCCGGTTCGCGTCCAAAAAGAAAATCGCGGAATCCGCTGGTCGGATCGAAGTGACCACCGGTTGCAACGATTCCTTTGGTGGCAACCAACATGCGCGGACCAACGACGACTCCTTTATTGATTGAATTGCGCAGGGCGACATCGACGAACTCGCGGCTGCCGACGAAGCGGCTTCCAAGATCGCGCACCGTAGTGAAGCCAGCTTCGACAGTAGAGCGCGCGTACGCGCTGGCGATGATCGCCTGCTCCGAGACATTGAAGTCGACCTCTTTCAGCCGGCGCAGATTGTAATCGCCGGAGTAATCGGTTGTCAGATGCGTGTGTGCATCCATAAATCCCGGCGCAAGCGTCGCGTTACCAAGATCGATCACCTGCGCGTCACTCGGAATCGCCAGATTGCTGCCGACATCGGCAATCTTATCGCCTTGAACAACAACGACCCCATTTTTTACGAGCGTGTTGGATTTGCCGTCGAACATCCGCGCGGCTTTAAGCGCGATGACATTGTCCGCCGCCCGAGTTGAAATTGTGCCAACAGCGAAGACCAACATTGCCGGAAGAAATCGCGCGCATCGACAGCAAGCCAGGACATTCATTCCGCGCATATAAAAGCTTCACCCGACCAACGCAAGAATGCGCTGCGAAAATGACGGAATTCGAACGACAAATAAGGCTCGAACCAGCGATCGATGAAAACGGCGGGTACGCTATGGCATGCGTAGTTTGGTAGTACTTTCTACGAGCCCCTGGTGCGCCCCCGTGAGGTTGGGATCGAGTGCGAGCGCCTCCTTGAAGGCGACAATGGCGCGCTCGTGCTGATTGAATAAAGCGAGATAACGTCCACGATTGACCAACATGCTGGTGTACGCTGGCAAAATCTTGAGGTTAATTACGTCGTCCTTGTCGAACCGCACCGTCCCATCAGCCAGACCGCGGGTCTGCAGGTGCGCGTCTGGCGAATCGTGAAAACTCTGGTCGCCCGCGAGCTTAAAAACGAGGCCTTGCGGAACAAGTTGATAGTTTTGATTGATCCATCTGGCGAGCTCGGCGTTGGTTGTCTCGGCGAAGAGCAAATCTCGCGTCATGTACACTGGCGCAACCCTGTTCTCGTTCGTCACAATCGACCGGAGCATATCGAAAAATGCCGCGCTAATCCTTTGAGTGAGTAACTGGTCCCTCGCGAAAGCGCCGGGGTCGCGCTCCCATTCTTTGAGAATCTCAACAAAAGTGTCAATCTTCTCGCGCGACCGCACTACTAAACCAGGATTGGCGTGTCTCAGATAATCGAAGTACCACGACCGGCGCAGCAGATTAACATCCACGACTTTTACATCGCGCCGACGTTGTTCCACTTCCTGCGCATAGAACATCGGGGACACCACCTGCCAATCTTGTGTGAATAAAAGACCATCGGGCTGGATTGTGCTGAGCAGATTTTCAACGTAATCGTGCGCAATAAAGTAATACCTACGATTGTTGAACGGCCAATTCGCCACGAGCGCTGTGGCAAATGTCACTAGAACAGCAATTGCAGCGATCCAGTACGATCTCGCTAATGGCACCGACTTCGAGACGGTCAGCCGGACTACCCAGCGAATACCGAATCCGGTAGCAATCGCGATCGCAATAAACGTCGGCAAATAGTAGGCGTCTTTGTCCTCTGCAATTTCGTAGCTTAGAGCGTAAGCCAAATCGGAAATGACAATGAACAACAGAAACCAGAAAGTCGTGCGGTCCCGCTTGAAAGCGTGCACGAAACCGAAAAAAGCCAGGACCAGCGGCAAAGGCAGCCAGGCAATACCAAATTCGCGCAGGAGCATTCTGCAGAATTCAATAAACTCCTCTCCGATTATGTTCGGCGAAAAGGAGAAGAACACGCGGTACTGCCGCCCGGTGATGTGCCACCAGATTTCTTGCAGCGAACGTGGATTGCCCCAGTTGATGATAGGTGATCGCGAGGCTGCAAAAGGCAAATAAGCATAAACAGCAACCAGGGCGCCGATCGAAATCAGCGCCGCATATAGGAGTCGGCGGCTCGTAAAAAACCTCAGGCCTGCGGTCCTGTAAACCAGAATCCCAAGAGCCGGGAGCATCAGCCCGACCGTGACGTGGTGGACCCCCAGCGCCAACCCAAACACGAGTGCGGCGGCATAAAGCCAACGGTCGTGAATCGTGATCGCTAACCCGGTATTCGTTGGATCTGCAATGATGCACAGGCGCCAGCGAAGCATCAGAAACAAAACAACGACGATAAGCAGAGCGTTGAGAGTATAGACCTCGGCGATTGTCGCATACGACCATGGCGTGCGGGAGAATGCCATGAGCAACCCAGCGCCAACCGCAGGAGCGAACACCAAAAGGTGGCTGATCCCCAAATCCTCAGTCTTTCTCTTCTGCTGCGCGGTTCTCTTCTTCCAGCTGGAGAGATACCGGGTCGTGATCATTAGCTCCGCCACAACTAGCGTGAGCATCGCGGAAGCAAGCGCCGCGAAAAGAGCGGACGAAAAATTGATACGCACCGCAACATTTCCCAACGGCAAGAGCGACGCGAGATGGGCGAGAATCACCCACAGAGGAAAGCCTGGCGGATGCGCGACCCCGAGTCCTTGAGCGACCACGATCAATTCGCCGCTGTCGGTCAGAGTGACTGTCGGAGCGAGTGTCCAGCTGTAAAGAAGGAGCGCGATAAGAAACACGATGCCAGCCCAGAGCAACTCCGTTCGCGGTGAAAAAACAGTCCCACTCATCTGCCGATCGAATTTCGCCGCTCGCGCCGAACCAGTCATCTTCTCGCGCCTGTCAGGGTTGTGAGATTGCTTGTCGTCTGAAATGCTCCGAAACATTGGCCTATCGTGTCGCAAACTCCGGTTGCTGCAACCAGCGGACGAAAATCCAACAATGGCGAGCCCCAGGTTTTCGTGAACTCAACTTGCTTGTTTCTCCAGCCCCTCTCCGGTTCAATTGGCCAGGATGAAACTCTCAAACTGTTTGCGAGTCCGGTTCGTTTCGCGGCTAGCCCTTTTCGCTGGGCTGCTTTGCGTAGGCTTAGCCACAGACGTCGTTGCGCAATCCCCAACTCAAGCACCATCGCCATCGCAACCGCCTGCGGACTACGACTTCCGATGGGGTGTTAAAATCCCAATGCGCGATGGAGTCGAGCTTAACGCAACGTTGTATCTGCCGAAAACACCAGATGTCTCACCGCTGAAGACGCCCGTGATCTTCACGCTCACGCCGTACATTTCAGATACCTACCACGCTCGCGGCGCATATTTCGCGTCGCATGGATACACGTTCGCGCTTGTCGATGTGCGCGGTCGCGGAAATTCCGGAGGTGAGTTTGAGCCGTTTACAAATGAACCGCGCGACGGACATGACGTGGTCGAATGGCTTGCCAAACAACCTTTTTGCGATGGCAAAGTTGCCATGTGGGGCGGGTCTTATGCGGGATTCGATCAATGGGCGACGGCGAAAGAATTCCCGCCGCATCTGGCGACCATCGTCCCGGCGGCAGCCGCGCATCCGGGCCTTGATTACCCATCCTATAACAACATCGGGATGACCTACGACGTACAATGGTTCACCCTCACCAGCGGCCGGGCAGCACAGGACAATCTTTTTGGCGATCAAAAGTTTTGGCGTACAAAATTTCTGGATGCTTACAAGAAGCGCATCCCTTTTAAATCGCTCGACTCATTCGTCGGGAATCCATCCGTCAATTTCCAACGCGTCCTGAAACATCCGATGCCCGACGCGTACTACGAGGCTATGATGCCAAGTCGCGAGCAGTTTCAAAAAATTACACTGCCCATCATGACCATCACCGGCCAATACGACGGTGATGAATTGGGCGCGCTGACCTATTACCGCGACCACATGGCAAACGCCTCGCCGGAGGCGCGAGCGAAACATTTCCTTGTCATCGGCCCGTGGGACCATGCCGGCACACGCACGCCGACAGATGAAGTCGCCGGTGTGAAATTCGGGCCGGGGGCCATTGTCGATCTTAATGATCTGCATCGGCAGTGGTACGACTGGACGATGAAAGCCGGCCCGAAGCCGCCCTTCCTCAAAAACCAGGTCGCATATTATCTGCTCGCGCCCGGCAACGCCGGCGCGAATGGCGACTGGAAGTACGCCGACAACTTGGAAAGCCTCACCGCCAATCCGAAAACATTTTATCTCGAGACCGGGCCCGTGCTGGGAAATGGCGTCTTTCGCTCCGGATTTTTTCACCAAAGTCGGCCAAAAGAAGGCGTAGCCATGATTCCGCCGGGGAAATTCGTTTACGACCCGCTGGACACACACCGCGGCGAATTCGTTGAGGGAGTGGAAGCAAAAGAGAAAACTGCCGCGATCGATCAGACATTTGCGCTGAGCATCGGTGATGATGGCCTCGTTTACCACAGCGACCCTTTGCCGAATGAAGCGCAACTCATCGGTTTTCCCGCGGTCAGCTTATCGGTCGCTATTGATACTCCCGATGTCGATCTTGAGTGCGATCTCTATGAAATCCAGCCGGACGGCCCAAGCATCGCGCTGTGGGGCGATATGCGCCGGATGCGCTACCGTGACTCGCCGCGCGAACCGAAGCTCGTACGAGCCGGCGAGATCGTGAAGTGCGATTTCAATCCCGGTCTCTTCGTCGCGCGACGATTAATGAAAGGCAGTCGACTGCGCCTGGTTATCACCGCTGTAAATTCAATCTTGTGGCAAAAGAATTATTGCTCAGGCGGAGTCGTGTCCGAAGAAACGGCGAAAGACGCTCGCGCATGCCACGTGCAGATTTATCACGATGCGGAGCATCCGAGCACGATTCAGTTGCCGCTCCGCTGATGCTCTCGACCCTTCGAATACTTATCGTCGTCCGGTCTCGAGCGACCGACGATCACGATGTGCCGAAGCTTGGATTGAATTCCCCATGAAATATTTCTGCGCAGCCTTTTTGCTGATCTCGCTTGCCCTGTTCGCAAACAGCCAAACGCAGGCGGATTCTTTGGATAAGTTGGCGGACGATTTTTGGACTTGGCGCGCGAAATGCGCGCCCTTCACCGGGGACGATGTCAACCGAATGGAGCGCCCGGGCGGACTGCGTGACTGGTCCCGAGCCAGCATCGATCGACGGCGGAAGGACCTCGAACAATTCGACGCGACCTGGAAGAACATTGATCCTAGGACGTGGCCGGTTTCCAAGCAGGTCGACTACAAATTAGTCGGGTCGGCGCTCTCAAGAGTTCGCTGGGAACTGGATTTTAATCCGCGCTGGAAACGGGATCCAAATTTTTACATCGAGCAGACGCTTACCGCGCTCGCGGAGGCACTCACCATTCCCGCGCCCTACGACGAAGCGCGCAGCCGTGAGATTCTCACGCGCGTTGAAAATATTCCGCCGATCTTGCAGCAGGGTGCAGAGAACCTCGAGAAGCCGACTGCGCCGTTCGCCACGGTCGCGATCAATAATCTCGACGGTATCCGCGAGCGTCTCCGCAAAATGGCGAGTTCGCTCGGAGGATCGACAACTGTAGACCCGGAAAAACTAAACAGCGCTTGCGAAGGCGCTGCGGATGCGCTGGAGAAATTCCAGAAGCAACTCAAACAGAAGCTGCCGGGTCTCCCCCAACAAACGGCTCTTGGTCGCGACGCTTACATCTGGTTTTTGCGCCACGTTGCGCTGATGCCGTTCACCCCGGAGGAACTGCTGGCGATGGGACGGCAGGAATGGAATCGCGCTGTCGCGTTCGAGAGTTTCGAAAAAAACCGGAACAAAGAGGTGCCGCCACTGAAAATTGTCGACAACACCGACAAGTGGATTCGCGACGCGGCAGAGAAGGAATTGTCGATCCGCAAATTTCTAGTCGAGCGCGGCATTCTCAGCGTTCCTGATTGGGTGCGGCATTACACGCTGCGACCAACGCCGGAATATTTGCGCTTCCTCGGATTCGGCGAAAACGATGACTTCACCGGTCCGTCGCGACTCAATGAGAACTGCGTCCGTTACGTGCCAGAGTCCTCAGACAAACTCGGTTACTTCTGGCGCGCGACAGCGATGGATCCGCGACCCATCACAGTTCACGAAGGAATCCCCGGCCATTATTTTCAGCTTTGTCTTTCCTGGAAACACGACGACCCGATCCGGCGGCATTACTATGATTCCGACGCGAATGAAGGCATTGGCTTCTACGCCGAGGAAATGATGTTGCAGGCCGGATTGTTCGACGACAGCCCGCACACGCGCGAGATCATTTACAATTTCATGCGCCTCCGCGCGCTGCGGGTGGAGGTGGACGTCAAGCTTGCGCTCGGCGAATTCACGCTTGAACAAGCCGCAAAATATCTACACGAGAAAGTTCCAATGGACGAACAGACCGCGCGCCAGGAAGCGCTCGCCTTTTCCACTGGTCCTGGCCAGGCGATTACGTATCAAATCGGAAAGTTGCAGATTATGAAATTCCTCGCCGACGTGCGCATGCAGCAGCGCGAGAAATTCAACCTGCGCGCCTTTCACGATTTCGTGTGGAAAAACGGCAATGTGCCGATCGCGTTGCAGCAATGGGAACTTCTCGGCGACGCAAGCAACGTGCCGAAGTAGCGGCTGACTAGTCGGCGAGTTCGAGGCCCATCTGCCGGGCGGTGCCGGCGATGATGCGAAAGGCGGCTTCGTCGTCGCGTGCGTTTAGGTCTTTGCGCTTGGTGTTCACGATGTCCATGACTTGTTTGCGCGTTACTTTACCAACCTTCGTTTTGTTCGGCTCCTTTGAGCCGGCGGCGATGTTGGCCGCTTTTTTGAGAAGGACCGCGGCGGGCGGGCTCTTCGTGACGAAGGTGAATGATTTGTCTTTGTAGACTGTGATCACCACCGGGAGAATGTCCCCGGCCTGCTTTTGAGTGGCGGCGTTAAATTCCTTACAAAACGCCATGATGTTCACGCCGCGCGGGCCGAGAGCGGTACCGACCGGCGGAGCGGGGTTAGCTTGTCCCGCTGGAATTTGTAGTTTGATCTCTGCTACTTTCTCTTTAGCCATTTTGGAAAGTTCTTAGTTGAGGTTAGTTGAGAGTTGATTGTCGATAGATCTTAGCCGCGTTCGACCTGCCAGTATTCCAGTTCCACTGGAGTGGCGCGACCGAAAATGGTGACCGAGACGCGCAGCTTGCCGCGCTCGGGATCGATTTCTTCTACGATTCCCGTCTGATTTTGGAATGGGCCGTCGGCGACTTTCACCGACTCACCAACCTCGAAGCTCACTTTCGGCTTCACTTTTTCTTCGCGCTCTTTCATTTGCGCCAACATGCTGTCCACCTCCGATTGTCGCATCGGGATCGGTTTGTTCTTCGTTCCGGCAAAGCCGATCACGCCGGATGTGTCCCGGATGAAATACCAGGTGCGCCCAACCAACTGATTGTTCTCGTCGAGCAAATGCATGTTAACGATCAGATAGCCCGGAAAAAATTTCCGTGTCGTCTCGCTTTTTTTCCCTTTCTTGATCTCCGATACGCGCTCAGTCGGAACGAGCACATCGTAAATCAAATCGCCCATTTCCTCTGTCTTAACGCGTTTCAGGATGTTCTCGCGCACCTTGTTTTCCTGGCCGGAAAGCACGTGCACGACGTACCATTGCTCTTTGGCTGCGAGTGTCTGTCCCATAAATCAGTGTAATCGCGTGAAAAAGTGCACAACGTTCACCAGAACGAAATCAAACAGCGCAACGTAGCCGCCCAGCAACAGCATTGCGATAACGACAACCAGCGTCGAGTCTGTGAGTTCCTTGTAGCGGCGAAACCCTTTCTCTTTCGGGTCCCACGGCCAAGAACATTTCTGCAGCTCGACTTTCACTTCGCCGAAGAAGTTTTTGATTTTGGTGATCATCTCGAAAAGTTAAACAAGATTAAAAGGTAAAGGTTACAAAGGCATCGGACTTAATTTCCCCTTTTTACAATCTAACCTTTGTAACTTTTCAACCGCACCTGCGATCAAGCACGCCAGGAGGGACTCGAACCCCCAACAGGCGGTTTTGGAGACCGCTACTCTACCAATTGAGTTACTGGCGTATTTAATCTTCCTCTTCCGCGTAATGTTCCTCTTCGTCGTACCGCACTCAAGTGAGTAGAATCAGAGGAACAGGCAGAGGAAGAGTTTCAATCCAGAATGTCGCCCACGCGACCCGCGCCGACGGTTTTGCCGCCTTCACGAATGGCGAACCGGATGGTCTTTTCCATCGCGATGGGCGTGATCAACTCAACTTCGATTGAGATGTTGTCTCCAGGCATGACCATTTCCACGCCTTCAGGCAGTTTAACCGTGCCGGTAACGTCCGTGGTGCGGAAATAAAATTGCGGCCGGTAATTACTGAAGAACGGAGTGTGACGTCCGCCTTCCTCTTTGCTCAACACATAAACTTCCGCCTTAAACTTCTTGTGCGGTGTAATGGAGCCGGGCTTGGCGATGACTTGGCCGCGCTCTACTTCTTCCTTCTTCAAACCGCGCAGCAGAACGCCGACATTATCGCCCGCACGCGCTTCATCGAGAAGCTTGCGGAACATTTCGATGTCGGTCGCGACCGTCTTGGCCGTCGGGCGAATGCCGACCAGCTCGACTTCCCCCATTTTCTTGAGAATGCCGCGCTCGACACGACCCGTGGCCACCGTGCCGCGGCCTTCAATGTTGAACACGTCTTCAATCGGCATCAGGAACGGCTGATCAACGGGCCGCTCGGGCACAGGGATGTAATCGTCGATCGCCTCCACGAGCGCGAGCACCTGCTTTTCCGCGTCAGCGTCTCCATTAAGCGCCTTGAGAGCACTGCCTTTAACAATCGGGATCTTGTCGCCTGGAAATTCATACTGCGTCAATAAATCGCGCACTTCCATCTCCACGAGATCTAGCAGCTCGGGATCATCGACCATGTCGACTTTGTTCAGGAAAACGACAATGGAAGGGACTCCAACCTGTCGCGCCAGCAGAATATGCTCGCGGGTTTGCGGCATCGGTCCATCTGCCGCGGAGACAACCAGGATGGCGCCATCCATTTGGGCTGCGCCGGTGATCATGTTCTTGACGTAGTCGGCGTGTCCGGGGCAATCCACGTGTGCGTAGTGGCGTTTGTCGCTCGAATATTCCACGTGCGCAGTGTTGATGGTGATTCCGCGCTCCTTTTCTTCCGGAGCGTTATCGATTGACTCGTATGCGCGTACTTCGGCCATTCCCTTCTTCGCCAGCACCATCGTAATTGCTGCCGTCAAAGTTGTTTTGCCATGGTCCACGTGCCCAATCGTGCCGACGTTCACGTGCGGCTTGTCGCGTTTAAAAGCTTCCTTAGCCATTTCAATTCTCCTGTTTAACTAAACTTCGTCTTTTCTTCTATTTTTTCCGCTGCCGGTCACAAGTTCTTACTGAGCCCATGACCGGGATTGAACCGGTGACCTCGTCCTTACCAAGGACGTGCTCTACCAACTGAGCTACATGGGCCTGCTTTTCGCCAGCCCAGCGTCTCCGCGGGGAGCCGAGCGGCAAACCGGTTTGCTCTCTGCCAGAGATTCAAAAGTCCCAAAGCCGCGTCAAATTTGCAATTTGAACGACCATGGGACCGCCTCGTTCCAGCAAAAAGCGCCCGCAAACTAACAGCGCCCATCGTCGTGTCAAAGAAATTTTGGGTCGCGCCGGGGCCTGATGCGAACTCCAGAGAACTGTAAAGTCCGCTGTTCTCAGCGCATCCGAGCTTCGCTCAGAAAAGCCAGCTCGTCTGAAGACAGCCGAGACTGTAGCACACGTTTTAGCGGATTATGTGGCTCGTTTCTTCGGGCTTGCCTCGCGTGATCAAGCGCACGATCACGGCGAGAACAATCAACACCGCGATCGCGATTCCGATGTTAAGGGGAGTAATCAGACTGGGCTTTTCGGGCGTCGCAGTGGGCGTTGGCGAAGGAGGCGGTGGAGGAGACGCATTCTTTTTCGCAAGCATCGACTGCGCATACTGCAAGCGCTGGAACGTATCGTTGTCCTGCGGGTTTACCTTCAGCGCAGCCTCATAATCGGGAATGGCCTTTTCGTACTGCAGAGCCAGGCTGTAAGTGTAGCCGCGCTTCGTCAACGCCTCCGTATCGTTCGGATTTTTGCTCAGGAGAAATGTGTAGTCGGCAATGGCTGCGTCGTAGTTTTTCATACCTCGATATGCTAACGCGCGCCGATCATAACTCTGCAGATCGTCAGGCTTTTTCTGGATGACGGCCGTGAAATCGGCGACGGCCTTATCCCACTGGTTGAGTCCGAGCTCGGCGAAGCCCCGGAATTTGTTGGCGTTGATGTCGTCTGGCTTCAGTTCCAGCGCCTTATTCAAATCAGTCAGCGCTGCGTCATATTGTTTAAGTTCGACCTCAGTCTCAGCGCGATCCAGATAAGCGGATGCATCCTTTGGCGCGAGTTCTACGAATTTCGAAAAATCCGCCAACGCAGATTGATATCTGGTTGAGGCGCCTTCCTGATCGCCTGCCGCAACAGCAGTCCGTGCCGCCTGGCGGTATGCAGTCCCGCGGTTCGCATAGCCACGAGGGTCTTTTGGATTCGCTTCAATCGCCTTGGTAAATTCGACGACCGCGGCATCGAAATGTTTTTGTTGGGCGAGTTCGATTCCGCGCTGCATATGGTTCCCGCCGCCCCCAGCTGGCTTCTTTGCGGGCGCGATCTGAACAGCCGCAAGCCACAGAAATAGCGCTGTCGCAGTGGTGAGTGTTTGCTTGTTCAACATATTCATTTCTCCTTCGGGCTTATGTTTTGAGCGATTTATCGCTTGTAGGCGAGCAAATTAAACGGGCGAACTATTAAAGAATGAAGCAACCAAGATCCCCGCACGACCCTGCGGATGCGCGCCGGGATGCCAATCTCTCGAAAGGTTACGTCGCTGTTTTCGCTACAGTCGTGATCTGGTCACTCCCGTCGCTTTTCATGTACTATTTGAATCGCTTTTACGATCCGTGGGCGCAAAATTTTTATCGGTATTCAGTGGCCTGCATCGCGATCGCGCCGCTCGTCCTTTGGCGGGTCCATCGTGGTGGACCTACGATCGACATGCGCGCGATTAGGCTTTGCCTTCTGCCGTGCCTCCCGAATGTCGTCCATCAAGTCACTCAGGTGATGGCTCTTTTCTACATGGGCCCTGGCGTGTATGCGATATTCACTCGGGCCTCCGTCATTTTCACAGCACTATTGGCACTCGCATTTTTCCCGGAGGAACGCTTCGTCGTCCGGCAATGGCGATTTCAACTGGGCACGTTACTCGGATTGATCGGCGCGTTCGGTGTGATTTGGTTCCAAGCCAACGCGCAATCGCAGGACCGCCATATCGCGTTGCCCGGATTGTTTATCGCTTTTACCGCAACATTTTGCTGGGCGCTTTACGGTGTTCTGATTAAACGGCCGTCAGCTCAACTCGGGCCAATCCGCAGCTTTGGCGTGATCAGCTTCATCACTTCCGCACTTCTGTTTCCCCTGACCCTCGCGTTTGGCAGGATCGATACACCGATCCACGCCGGCACTCATGCCAACCTCATTCTAATAATCTCCGCTGTTACGTGCATCACGCTTGCTCACGTTTTGTATTATGTAGCAATTCACGAAATCGGAGTCGCGCTGGCCCAAGCCCTGCAGCTTCTTTGTCCCGCTATGGCGATGGCGCTTTCCGCCTGGATTTTCCACGAACGCCTCACTCACGCTCAGCTTTGGAGCGCGGCTGTTCTGCTCTTGGGCGCATTCCTTGCCATGCGCGTGAAACCGGCTGCCACAAGTGAAGCGGCTGAGAATATTTGAGCGCGGTTACATGGCATATTGTTCGGGAGACCGTGCACGAAGTCAGAGAAGAATTGAGAACTTTTGCATCAAAAAATACTGCGACGTTCACAGGGCGCCGCTACAATCGACATCGAGTAGCGCAATGAATCTGAAAACATATCTTCGGGCCCGCCAAAGAGAGATCGACCGCGCCCTGGACCGCTATTTGCCGAAGGCGAATACGAAGCCTGCCACGCTTCACAAGGCAATGCGTTACAGCCTTTTCGCGGGTGGAAAACGGTTGCGACCGATTCTTTGTCTCGCCACGGCTGAAGCTTGCCGCGGCAACGTTGATGACGCGCTTCCTCTTGCCTGCGCGCTCGAGTGCATCCACACCTACTCGCTCGTGCACGATGATCTTCCCAGTATGGACAACGATGATTTTCGCCGCGGTCGCCCTACCTGCCACAAAGTGTTCGGCGAGGGAATTGCCGTGCTGGCTGGCGACGCTCTGCTAACGACAGCATTCGAAATTGTCTCTAAGGTGAAACCGACTCCCCGTTACGATATGGCAAGCTTGTTGTGCGAGATTGCAGTTGCGGCGGGAAGCCAAAAACTGATTGCCGGTCAAGTGGCCGATCTTGAAGCCGAAGGCAAAAACGTCAAACGCGAGCAGTTGCAATTTATTCACGAGAACAAAACCGCGGCCATTTTGAAAAGCTCAATGCGGCTCGGTGCGATGAGCGCCAATGCGCACGCCAGAAAACTTTCTGCTATCACAACGTTCGGACAGCGACTCGGTCTCGCTTTCCAAATCATTGACGACATTCTCGATGTCACCCAGACGTCAGAGATACTGGGGAAGAGCGCCGGCAAAGATGTGGCCGCAAAAAAAGCGACTTACCCCGCGGTTATTGGACTGGAGAAATCGCGCGCCGAAGCGAAACGGCTCACCCGACAAGCGCACAATGCCTTGTCGATCTTCAGCAAAAGCGATGCCGAACCGCTACATGCGCTGGCAGATTATCTGCTCGAGCGCGATTACTGAACTGGTAGGGACGGCTCGCCGAACCGTCCGTGGCGCGCCCGAGCGGTCGCGCCTACCTCATGCCAAGGCCAAATTCGGATCGATCTCCTCGGTTAACTTCGATTGAAATCCAGCCCGCAGCCGCAACATCGCCGCGAACGCGATCATCGCTGCGTTGTCGGTGCACAACCACGGCTCCGCGTTCTTGAATTCAAATCCATTACGACCGCATGTCTCGCGCAACTGTCTTCGCAGTTCCTGATTGCAACTAACCCCGCCGCTCACTGTCACCAGATCGACGTCGTATTTCTGCGCTGCCGCGATCGTCTTTGTCACAAGCACATCGATAATTGCTTGTTGCAATGACGCGCAGAGATCACTCAGTACGCGCTCATCCATTTTGTAGGGCGTCTGTGTCAGACGGCGTTCGTCAATTTTCGGCAGCAAATATCGCACTGCTGTTTTCAATCCGCTGAAACTGAAATTCTCCGAGCCGAGCATGCTGCGCGGCAGATCAAAACGGTTTGGATCACCGTCGCAGGCGAGCTCTTCAATTTCTGGACCGCCCGGATAACCGAGCCCGAGCATCTTGGCGACTTTATCGAACGCCTCGCCAGCAGCATCATCCACCGTGCGGCCGACTACCTGGTAATCACAGAGCGCATGCACTCGAACCAGCATGGTGTGTCCGCCACTCACAATAAGCGAAACATTCGGTCTGATTGTATCGTCATGATCTGCTCCACGAAAAAACGGGGATAGCAAATGGCCTTCCAGATGATTGATTGCGAGATACGGTTTGCCAAAGCCGATCGCCAATCCCTTCGCGATCGATGCCCCGATCATGAGCGAACTCGCGAGTCCAGGTCCGCTTGTCGCCGCAAACGCAGCGACGTTTGACAAATCGATCTTGGCTGCACTCGCGGTGCGATCAAGCAGCCGCGGCGCGTGTACCAGATGATTGCGCGACGCGATCTCAGGCACGATCCCGCCGTATTTCGCGTGTGCGGCGATTTGCGATGCCACTTCGCTGGCTAGCAATTCGTGGCCGGAGTCGCCGTCGCGCCCGCGCAGGATTGCCACGGCGGTTTCATCACAGGAGGTTTCGAGTGCGAGAACGGTTTTCATAGGTGAAGCGGCGGTTGTGCCAACCGCCGACACGAAAACAAGGCGCTCGCCGCGGCGAGCGCCTCTACAATCACTTTTTTACCGCTTCCGCTTTCGGGGCGCTCTGCTGCGCGTAAATCATAACGCCTTTGAGTGCGTCGATTGCGCGGAACATCTGCGGATCCTTCGTCTTGATAACGTTTTTCTCGTCCTCGGGTTTAATATTCCCAGCATTGCGCAATGCAAACAGAGAGCGCTCCTGCTCGGCAGTCATGGCAACCTTAATATTCGGCGTAACACCATTGCCCTGAATAACCTGTTTGCTCGGCGTATAGTATTTCGCCGTCGTCAAACGCACCGCGGAACCGTCCGGCAACTGCATCACATTCTGCACGGAACCCTTTCCGAACGTGGTCTCGCCGACAAGCACGGCACGATGCAAATCCTTGAGCGCTCCGGCGACGATTTCCGCGCCGCTTGCGCTGCCTTCGTTGACTAGCAACACCATCGGAAAATTGGGACGCTCTTTTTTCACGCCCGAAGTCGAGTAATCATGCTGTTGAGAAGCGACCCGTCCCTGCGTTGAAACGATCTTTGTGTTAGGCGGTAAAAATTGAGCGCACACATCGACCGCGCTGTTCAACAGCCCGCCGGGATTGTTACGGAGATCGAGAATGAGCGCTTGCATGCCTTGCTTCTGTAAATCATCGAGCGCCTTTGATAGTTCCTCGGCTGTGGGTTCGTTAAACTGAATCAGCCGGATATAACCGATCTTGAACGGGCCGGTCAGCTCCGCGTCGAGCAACCGTGCTCCTTTAACACTTTGGATTTTGATCTCCGCCCGTTGCAGCATGTATTCTTTGATTTCCTTCGTCAAAGGTCGCAGCAGAGTAAGCGTCACCTTCGCGCCCGCAGGCCCACGCAAAACATTGATCGCATCTTGGAGATCCATTTTTTCCGTGGAAATGCCGTTGATTCGCAAGATCTGGTCGCCTGAAAGGATGCCCGCGTTGGCCGCAGGTGTGTCTTCCATTGCTGTGACGACGGTAGGCAGCCCATTTTTCATCGAAACTTCGATGCCCAGACCATTGAAGCGGCTGCGCGTGTCATCTTGCATGTCTCGAAAGTCGTTCGGGTCCATGAACTGGCTATGTGGGTCCAGCGAAGAAAGCATGCCCTTCATTGCCGCAGTGATGAGATTGTGATAGCTGGTCTTGTTGCCATCCACGTAATCCTGGCGAACCAATTCCAGAGCCTTTGCGAAAATGGAAATCTGCGCGTAGCCGTTATCCTCTTCGGTCTTTCCTGGCTGCGCCTCTTGTGCGAATACACCCGGGAAAGCGCCGAGTACGAGACAAACCAGCAATGGCATAATCACCAGGCGCCTCATATTTGAACCTTCAACCCAAAATTCGAGAAACGGTCCCACCATCGCTCATGAGCAATTTTTAGCAACGGCCAACGCGAAGTGCTGTCTTAGTTGAGAGTCGCAAAATGAGTAGCCGTTTTCTCCATCCATCCGAGGACCGCCGTCTGCTAGTCTGCAGTTTGCGGCTGCTTGCCGCAATACGCCTTTCCTTTGCCCTCATCCTGCTGGCGCTGTACCTCGCAGCCACGGGGTTCGCTGCCCAAACAGAGGACGCCGAGTACGAATCGGTAGCTGAGGAATACATCAAAACGTATCTCGCGGCTCATCCGCTTCACGGAACTGCTCTTGGCCTCCACGAATACGATGGAAAAATCACTGACTACAGCCGCCTTGCGCTCGACGCAGAACTTTCCCGGCTGCGACGCTTCGATGATCGCCTGGTCAAGTTCGATCCAAGCAAACTGAGTCCCCGACAATCCATCGATCTACGAATTCTCCAGGCTGCCGTCAAGCGGGACCTGTTTGAACTGCAGGAGATGTCGAGCTTCGAGCGAAATCCCATGGTGTATGCGCGCGCAGCTGATGTGAATGTTTATATCAAAAGAAATTTTGCACCGCTTGAGGATCGTGTTCGCAGCCTGGTCGCAGTCGAATCGCAAATCCCAAACATTCTGATCGCAGCAAGAACAAACCTGAATGAAAAGCTTCCCAAGCCTTTTGTAGAGCTTGCCGTCCAGATCGCGAGAGGCTCGGCTGATTTTCTGAAAAAAGATCTCGTCGCCGCTGTCAGCGGACTTAAGGACGAACAGGTCCGATCTGCGTTTCAAGAAGCCAATCGCAAAGCTGCAAGTGCGCTTAACGACTACGCAGCGTGGTTGGAGCGGGAGAAACTTCCGAAAGCGTCGCTCGATTTTGCCTTGGGCGAAGAAAAATTCAGACGCTTTCTGGCCCAGACCGAACTGGTCGATTTTCCGCCGCAAAAGATTCTGGAGATCGGGATGGCGCAACTAAAAGCCGAACAGGACGCGTTCGCCGAGGCCGCGAAAAAGATTGATCCGAACAAGTCGCCGATTGAAGTCTTCAAACAAATTCAGAGCGACCATCCGATACCGGACAAACTCATCCCGGATGTCGCCAAAGACCTCGACAAAATTCGCAAGTACGTTTTGAGCCGTCACGTGGTCGGCATCCCGTCGGATGTTCGCGCGAAAGTGAAAGAGACGCCGCAGTATCTGCGCGCGACGTCTTTTGCCTCGATGGACACGCCCGGTCCATTCGAGAAACGCGCGACGGAGGCGTATTACTATGTCACGCCCACAGAACCCAATTGGCCGGAGAAACAAAAGCAGGAATGGCTCACCGCTTTCAATTATTACACGTCCGACGTCGTTTCGATCCATGAAGCTTATCCCGGCCATTATGTACAGTTCCTGCATCTGAACGCATCACCAGCCACCAAGGTGGAAAAGATCTTCGGCAGCTACGCGTTTGTCGAAGGCTGGGCGCATTACTGCGAAAAAATGATGCTCGACGAAGGATTCGGCAGCCCGACCAGCCAGACACCGAGCGACGACGAGGTGAAACGCGCGGCCAAATATCGAATGGCTCAAGCCGACGAAGCGCTGCTGCGTTTATGCCGGTTGTGTGTGTCGATCAAAATGCACACGCGAAACATGTCGATCGATGAAGCAACGAAATTTTTCCAGGACAATTGTTACTACGAGGAAAAACCGGCGCGCCACGAGGCGATGCGCGGCACGTTTGACCCCGGTTATCTCAATTACACGCTCGGCAAATTGCAGATTCTAAAACTGCGCGACGACTACAAGGCGCAACAAGGCGACGAGTTCTCATTGCAAAAATTCCATAACGAGCTGCTCAACCACGGCATGCCGCCCATTCGCCTCCTCCGCGAGATCATGCTTAAAGACCAGAGCAAATGGAATGAAGTGCTGTAGTTTGGACTGCGCGGACATGTCCGCGCTTTCACAAGCGGCGACATGTCGCCGCACTCCAAGGCGATCACCACGGAATTTCCTTGCGATCCCGCAAGAATTTCCCAGTAAGCTCCTGCGGCGCATCGCTCGCGAGCCACACAATCGTATCCGCGCCTTCCTCCACCGAGCGCGTCGCGCCCCGGCCCCCCATGTCTGTGCGCACCCATCCTGGACAGACCGAATTTATCGCAAATTTCGGCAATGCCGCCGCGAGCTGCGATGTAATGCCGTTAAGAGCAGTCTTAGAAATGCAATAAGCCGGTGACCAGGCATCCGCGCCGCCGGTCAACTGCCCACCGCCGCTGGAGACGTTAATCACGCGGGGCCCTTTACTTTTTGCAAGCAAAGGCACGAACGCACGCGTCACCCGCAGCGCACCAAGCGTGTTCGTCTCCAGGGTCTTTCGTAATACCTCATCGGTAATTTTTAAGATCGCATCGTCACCATCAACAATAATTCCGGCATTGTTTACCAACACATCGAGGCGGTCACTGATCTTTGAAAACTCACTCGCAGCGGCGGCGACGCTAGAATTATCTGCTACATCGATCTTCAGAAAGGTCACCTTTCCGCTCTCTTTCGCGATATCATCCGCTGCTTTAAGTCCGGCCTCAGGATTCCGCGCACCTACGAAAACGTGAAATCCTTTAACGGCGAGCTGACGCGCAACTTCGCGCCCGATCCCCTTATTCGCGCCAGTGACCAAGGCGGTCTTCATGTGCTTGATGCCGCTCATTCACCGACACCTTCGTCCTCCTCAGCGGGCAAAAGATCCTTCAGCAGTGGCTGTGGATTCGACGGCAATTCCTCGACAACGCGCAATTTTTTTGTGATAGCACGCGAGCGAACGTCGACGTCTTCTATCTTCCTT
Source organism: Candidatus Limnocylindria bacterium (assembly GCA_035535575.1). Classification (GTDB taxonomy): domain Bacteria; phylum Verrucomicrobiota; class Verrucomicrobiia; order Chthoniobacterales; family UBA10450; genus Udaeobacter. The sequence continues at coordinate 5,847 of DATLPS010000064.1, read as the reverse complement.
GAAGCTTGATCGATTTTCTCTTTCACTGCTGACAACGCTTCACCGAATTTTCCGAACTCAGTCTTCACCGCTGCCAATACGTTCCAGACTTCGCTCGATCGCTTTTGGATCGCTAGCGTGCGAAAACCCATGTGCAAACTGTTGAGCAACGCAGCGAGCGTTGTCGGCCCAACAAACGTGACTCGGCAATCGCGCTGCACGTTTTGCACCAGGCCGACGCGACGAATCGCTTCCGCGTAAAGTCCTTCGCTTGGCAGAAACATGAGCGCAAAATCCGTTGTCTTTGGAGGATTGATGTATTTCTCACAAATATCTTTCGCGCACCGCTTCAACTGGGTCTCCAAAGTTTTGATTGCTGCTTCTACTGCCGTAGGGTCGCCATTTTCCTGCGCAGCTGTGAGACGCTCGTAATGTTCCATCGGAAATTTTGCGTCAATCGGCAACCACACCGGCGCGCCGTTCTCATCGCCGGGTAACTTGATTGCAAATTCGACACGCTCATCGGTGTCGTCGCGCGTCTTCATGTTTTTGGTAAACTGATCTGGCGTCAACATTTCTTCCAACAGAACTCCGAGCTGCCATTCGCTCCAGCCGCCCCGGGTTTTCACATTAGTAAGCACGCGCTGTAGTCCGCCGACGTCACTCGCCAGTTGCTGCATTGCGCCTAGCCCTTGATGCACTTGCTCGAGCCGATCGCTCACCAGCTTGAACGATTCCCCAAGGCGTTTCTCTAATGTGCCCTGCAACTTTTCGTCCACGGTTGCGCGCATCTTGTCGATCTGTTTCGCGTTGTCCTCCTGCAATTGCCTCAGTCGAACGTCGACAGCAGATCGCACACCTTCGAGCGAGCTGGTCAATTCTTCCCGCTGATTCTTCGCTGCTGCGCCAGCTTCCTCGCGATTGCGTGAAAACTCATCGCGCAACCCGCGATCGATCATTTCCAATCGTCGGACGAGTTCCGTCTGAGCATCAAAAACGCTGCCCCTGTTAGGGCGCCTGGCTAAAAGAAAGACAACAACGGCGAGCAGGCCGCCGCCAATCAATCCGACAATCAAATAAAAAACCGGAGTCATTCTAAATCCGGTAAGAGATTCCTCGACTTCGCTGACAATGACAAGGCCAGCTAAAATCGAACCTTGACGCCGCCATACGCGGCGCGACCGAGTGCGGGGAAACCGAAGACCTCGGCGTACTGTTCGTCCGTTAAATTGTCGATCCGGCCGAAGATCGAGAGGTGCGGGTTCAATTCGTATTCGGCCGCGATGTTCACGAACGAATAATCTTCGATGTCGAAATTTGGGCCGCCGAAATTCAATTCTTCTCGTGCGTTCACGAACTTGGCTTCGACCGTTGTGCGCAATCTTTTCCACCAAAAATATGAAGCCGACGCGTAAATCTCATTACGTGGCCGACGCGGCAGACGTGCACCTTGCAACTGCGAAACGTCTTTCGAGGAAGTCTTCTCCGCCTCCAAATACGTGTAACTCGCCGTGAACACGAGATCGGGGATCGGCTGCGCGTGTAATTCGGCTTCGAGCCCCTGTGTTTCGGCCGCACCGAGGTTGAGCGTTTGGAAAAGGCCGTTAAATCCGATCACGTTCGAGAGGTCATTGTGAAAATAAGTCAGGCCGACCGCGACGCGATTTTCCCAAAGCTCCTGCCTGACACCAACATCCCAACCGAGATCTCGTTCTGGTTTCAGTCCGAAATTGTTTCCGAAAATCTTGTCCTGACTGCTTGGCGGACTAAATCCCGTCGCCACGCTGGAATGCAACGTCGTGTTCGTCTTGTCGATCTTGTAGCTCCCAGCAAACCGATAAGTCCAAACACCACCGAATTGATTAAAGTGATCGAAACGGCCGCCAGCGACGAAGATCAAGTTATGGACCGGCGTTAGCGTCGCCTGCAAGAATCCGGCGACTTCCTCGGTGTGATCGCTCAGAAAGGTTGGTTGCGGTCCAAAAATTTGCAGAACAAACGGGCGTTCCTGTCCCGCGTTGAGGCGGCTGTAGAAAAATCCTGAGGTTAGAGTGAGCCACGACGTCGGGCGCAAATCGTTTTGATAATCGATTTGCGTGCGTTCGAAGAGCGCCCGCGTCGGGCCGACAAATCCGTCCTCGTTGGGATCGTTTATTTGCCGTTCGTGATCGTAACTCAGAATAAACTTATGCTCCCACCAGTCGGTCGTTTTCCAATCGATGTGCGGACCAATTAACCAACGCTCTGTGAGAAAATGGTCGATCGGCCGGGGATCGAAAATTGTGTTTGGATTTCCGGTGTCGCTCACAGAGTAAGTAAACAAACTACCGACGCGCAGTTGGTCGCTCGCCGCGGCGAAGCCCGTCCCAGGCGAAGGCGGGTTCGGCGACCAGCCAATGTCGGTGATTGCAGCGGTATTGCGGTAATTGTTGTTTGGACGCGCGTTGTCGGTGTCGAGACGACTCGCGCCAACTGAATAATCGAACTCCCCAATTTTCCCATAGCTCTGGGTCCATTCGCGAAAACTGTCGTACGAGCCGCCTTCTGCAGCGAATAGGATGCCTGGCGTCCCTGTGCCCTGTTTTGTAAAAATTTGAATCACGCCTGCGAGCGCGCGAGGCCCGTACAAAGTGCTCTGCGGTCCTCGCACGACTTCAATCCTGTCGATATCGTCGGTGGTAAGGTCGGCAAAGTTAAATGCGCCCTGCAGACCTTGATTGATCGGAATGCCGTCGAGCAAGACCTGTGTGTGTTCGCTTCGCAAACCACGAATGAAAACCGATGTTAATTGACCAGCAGTACCGGTCTGGACGACGGCGAGCCCAGGCACTTCGCGAAGTGCATCGCTCGCGCGTTCGATTTGCTTTTGTTCGAGATCTTCTGAGGTAATCACGCTCACCGTCGCCGGCGATTGATCGAGCGGAATATCAAAACGCGTTGCCGAGACGATCACCTGCTCAGCTTCCGCTTCGTCCGGCGAAGGAGTCGGCAGGGCTCCCTGCCCGAAGCAAATGACTGGTGCAAAGACGAGTAGCGCACCGAACCGAATTGTGGAGCGCGCGCGTCTCACGTGCTGGTTTAGGCGTCGCGCCGAAACAGGCTTTCCTAAAAACGCGGATCGTAAGTAGTGGCATGAAACCAGAAAAGTTCGCGACGGCGCGACACCGTCGCCAACACGCGAGACGCGTGTGCTCCCCGGAAAAAACCAAACTGGACGATTTCGCATACAAAGCACCTCCAACTCCGAGAGTCGGACTTGTATGGCCAAGGCCGCATCGCCCAGCTCTCATTCTTCTTTTTGCGAAGAAGTTTTTTCGGCGTAGTCGGGATCGTTTGATCCCGACCGCGGTCATCGACCGCGGCTACAACAGCCGAATGAGGTGGACCGGACAAATATTCTGGCTCCTGGCGTATGATGCCTGTGCGGCACGCACCTTCTTCCCGCCTTCACCTACGAAACTTTCGGGGATTGGCCCAATGGGAAGTCGTATCCAGTTACAGCAGCGCAACTGCTCCCGATTCGCACGGGATTTCTTGCGCCGACCCACTTTTCCAAGCTCGCAAAGAACTGGGACGAGGAGTAGCGCCTCGCGCTCGGGGACGCAAGATTTATTTAGCGCTCAGCCACAAACCGCCGACCCAGTGGGACAATGGAACCGTCGGCCGCGAGCGTTTCCTCCTGCGCGGCAAGGGCGTGAACAACCGCGTCGCGTTTGTCGGTCGAAGTGATCGCGTTGGCGATGTATCGAAAATAATACGCCGCATTCTCTCTAATGACGCGCTCAAAAACCTTTTCAAGTGGTGCGTCGATTTCCGCGGCTTTGTGCAATTCAGTCTCGTGGTTTTCTCGCCACGCGTTCAACGTCTCGGTTTTTGATAGCACCTTGCCCAGGAACTCTTCGCTCATGACGAGCGAACCCGTCGCTTCGAGCAAACGGATCGCGCTCCTAAACCATCGCAGTGTCTTCTCATCGGCAGACTCGTACGCGAAATCTTCCACGATGATGCGTCCGCCATTCGCCAAGCTGTCCGCTGCCTGTCTAAGCGATTCATCGATCGGATGAATGTGATGGAGCGAGCGTGTGAACAGAACTGCATCAAACTGGCCCTGATCAAAATCCGGCCATGTCGCGACATGCGCGTTGACATCAAGCCGGAGCGCAGCGGCGACAGAATCACGGTCGGTGTCGATCGCTACAACAGAGTATCCGTCTTTCGATAGGCGAGCCGCCAGCTCACCTGTGCCACAGCCGACCTCGAGGATACGTCGGCATTCAGAGGGAAGAAATCGCTTGATGAAATTGTAAGTATAACGCGTTTCGAACCGCATTTTGGTTACCTTAACTCGCTGCTTGCGCTTGCCCGCCTAGGATTTATCTATTCTCGCCAATTTATACTCTTCCAAAATTGCACCCTTCTCCGAATTTAGTTGTCACCGGCGGCGCCGGATTCATTGGCTCGAATCTCACGCTGGCATTACAGGAAAAGTTTCCGGGCGCACATCTGACCGTGATTGACGATTTTCGCTCTGGTAATTTCAAGAATCTCACGGGTTATCGCGGCGATGTTGTGGCGCAAAATCTGGCGACACTCGATTGGCGAGACCAATTCGGCGACGAGAAGTTCGACGCCGTTTTTCATCTCGCGTCAATCACCGACACAACTAATCATGACCAGTTCGAACAAGTCCACGACAACGTCGAAAGTTTCAGGCGCCTGTTGAATTTTGCGCGGCCGACCAAAACTCGAATCATCTACGCTTCCTCGGCGTCCACCTACGGCGCCGCCACCCAAGCGAGCGTCGAATCAAACGGCGCCGCGCCGGCGAACGTCTATTCGTTTTCAAAAGCAATCATGGACAACATTGCGAGGCGCGCTGCTGCTGAGTCGCCTGATTGGATCATTATCGGCCTGCGTTACTTCAATGTTTATGGGCCACGCGAAGCGCACAAAGGCGTGCCTGCCAGCATGGTTTATCATCTGGCACAACAGATGAAGGCCGGCCAGCGGCCGCGCATTTTCAAACATGGCGAGCAGAAGCGCGACTTCGTTTATGTTAAGGACGCTGTCGAAGGCAGCATCCGCACGCTCAATGCGCAGGCCAGCGGAATCTATAATCTCGGTTCAGGTCAGGCGCGCTCGTTTAATGAACTGGTCGATGTCTTAAACAAACGTCTGGGCACAAATTTTCAGCCCGATTACATCGATAATCCGCACGCGCATTACCAAAACTTCACGCAGGCCGATCTCACCAATGTGCGCAGCGCGCTCGGTTACGAGCCACGCTTCCCGCTGGAAGAGGGCGTGCGCGATTACGTGCAGTGGCTGTACGGGTAGCGCAAACTTTTTGGAGTGCGGCGATCAGGGCAGCTGCCGGACCGCTTTCAAAGCGCGGACATGTCCGCGCACTCCAAAGCTACCCTTCCCAGAAAAATTTCGTTGGACGATCGATTTCCGACGGAAGGCTTTTGTGCACTGGACAGTTGAGCGCGGTTTGCTCGAGCACTTCGCGATGCGGCGAATTGGGCGGAAGCGGGATGTGGATTTCTGACGGAAGCGCGATGATCCGGCGAGGCGCGTCGTTAGACATTTCCTTTTGCACTGACACGGTCATGCCGCGCAAATCGACGCCGAGTTCCTGCGCCTTAATTCCCATGGTTGTTGTCATGCATGTGGCGAGTGCGGTCGCAACGAGATCGGTGGGGGAAAATGCCTCGCCCTTGCCCCTGTTATCAATCGGTGCGTCCGTGGAAATTTTCGATTGCGATGGGCCGTGTGTCGCGTCGCAATGCAAATCGCCGGTGTATTTGACTGAGACTTTGACCATAATTTAGCTACAGATTACCACGCACCTTCGCGGTAGGCTAC
>DATLPS010000063.1:0-5659 GCA_035535575.1 Candidatus Limnocylindria bacterium | reverse complement strand
TATGTGAATCAGTTTGGCAATCCCGCGAATCCTCTCGCGCATGAGCGCACGACCGGACCGGAAATTTGGGAACAAATGCGGCACGATGTCGATGCCATCGTTGTCGGAGTCGGATCCGGCGGAACGCTGACCGGTCTCGGGCGTTTCTTCAATCGAGTCAAACCGCGGCGCGGCATCGAAATGGTTCTCGCCGATCCTACCGGCTCCATCCTATATGAGTACGTCAAAACGGGGAAGCTGGTCGAATCGGGAAGTTGGGCAGTAGAAGGGATCGGCGAAGATTTCGTCCCAGAAATCGCCGACATGTCGTTAGTCACAGATGCCTTTGAGATTGATGACGAAGAAAGTTTCGCGACGGCGCGTGAGCTTTTGCGCAAGGAAGGAATCTTCGGCGGCTCCTCCACCGGCACGCTCGTCGCCGGTTCGCTGCGTTATTGCCGGCAGCAAACGAAACCAAAACGGGTGGTCAGTCTCGTTCCTGACACCGGCAACAAATATCTCTCGAAAATGTATAGCGACTTCTGGATGGCTGAGCAGGGATTCATTCATCGACCGCCACACGGCGATCTGAGCGATTTGATTTCGCACCGTTACGAAGCGGGCGAAGTGATTACGGTCGGCCTGGACGATTCGCTGCTCACAGCGTTCAAGCGAATGCGCAGCTCCGACGTCTCACAGCTTCCGGTCGTTGATCAAAACGGTCGCGCCGTCGGGATCATTGACGAATCCGACTTGCTTGTGAAAGTGCATCGCGACGCGTCGCACTTCAACGATCCGGTAAAAAATGCGATGACCGACCGATTGGAAACGCTACCGCCGGGCGCCACAATTAAGGATTTGCTCGATGTATTTAACCGCGGCCGCATCGCCATCGTGATGGAGGACGACCGGTTCCTCGGGCTGGTCACGCGAACAGATTTGCTGTCTTATCTCCGGCTCCACATGCCGAAATCGGCTACGCCACCGGAACGAGAGTTCGTCTAGAGATCCACAGATTTGAAACTCGCTCGGTTTCCCAACTCGCTCGCCGCTACCCCTCGCAGCTTTGCCTTCTATCTCGCTGATCCCATCAGCTCGATTCGCAGATTTTCACAAATCCCAGAAATGGGGGTTGTCGTTAATCTGCGGAAATCGTTGTAATCTGGGACGCCTCAAAACTGACCATGAAAAAGCAGCACGAATTTGCCACCCGCGCCATACATGCGGGCCAGGAACCCGATCCGTCTACCGGCGCGGTGATGACGCCGATTTACGCTACATCAACGTACGTTCAGGAGAGTCCGGGCAAACATAAGGGCTATGATTACGCCCGTTCTATCAATCCAACGCGCCTTGCGTACGAAAAATGCATCGCTGACCTCGAAAGCGGTACGCGCGGCTTTGCCTTTGCCTCCGGGCTTGCTGCCATGTCCACAGCGCTCGATCTGCTCGATAGCGGTTCGCATGTCGTCGTCAGTGATGATCTCTACGGTGGCACGTTCCGACTCTTCGAGAAAGTCCGGCGTCGCTCCGCAAACCTCGACTTTACTTACGTCGATCTCACCGATGCCAGCCGGTTCGCGGGCGCAATCAAGCCAAACACCCGCATGGTTTGGATTGAAACTCCGAGCAATCCGCTGCTGAAAATCATTGATCTCGAAGAAATCGCGAAGACTGCGCGCAAACGCAAAATCATTTCCGTTTCTGATAACACGTTTGCCACTCCTTGGATTCAGCGGCCAATCGAAACCGGCTTCGATCTGGTGATTCATTCCGCGACGAAATATTTGAACGGACATTCCGACATGGTGGGCGGCATTATCGTGGTCGGCGAAAATAAGGAACTCGCCGATCAAGTTGCGTTCTTGCAAAACTCCGTCGGCGCAATCGCCGGGGCATTCGACAGCTTTCTCGTGATGCGGAGTTTAAAGACACTGCCGTTGCGCATGGAGCGCCATTGCGCCAACGCGCTCGAGATCGCGCGCTGGTTGGAAGAACAGCCGGACGTGAAGTCGGTGAGTTATCCCGGTCTCAAATCCCACCCGCAACACGACCTGGCTCGCACACAAATGCGTGGCTTCGGCGGAATCGTAACGATCACCTTAAAGACCGATCTGGCCGGGACGAAAGCTTTTCTAGAAAACACGCACCTGTTCGCATTGGCAGAAAGCTTGGGTGGTGTTGAGAGCCTTATCAATCACCCCGCGCTGATGACTCACGCCTCCGTGCCGAAGGAACAGCGTGAAGCGCTCGGGATTAGCAATTCATTAGTCCGACTGTCCGTCGGGATCGAAGACGTGCGTGATCTAATTGATGATTTGAACCACGCTCTGGAAGCGACTTGATTTCCGACAATCGGTCGTGACGGATACCTTCCATCGAAATGGGCAATACATTCGGACAGCTCTTTCGCGTCACTACTTTTGGTGAATCTCATGGCGGCGGCATTGGCGTGGTGATCGACGGCTGCCCGCCTCGGATCGATATTTCCGAAGCGGACATTCAACGAGAGCTGGATCGGCGGCGTCCGGGTCAAAGCAAAGTCACGACACAGCGGAAGGAGGAAGACCAGTGCGAGATTCTCTCCGGCGTTTTCGAACGGAAGACGCTCGGCACTCCTATCGCACTTGCGGTTCGGAACAAGGATGCTCGGCCTGAAGATTACAGCGACATCGCAGGCAAATTTCGGCCGTCACACGCCGACTACACCTATCAGGCCAAATACGGAATCCGAAACTGGCAGGGCGGCGGTCGCGCATCAGCGCGCGAAACGATTGGACGCGTTGCGGCGGGCGCCGTGGCGAAAAAGATCTTACGAAGCTTGTATCCGAATTTCGAGATCGTCGCTTACGTTACGCAAATTCATGATATCGCCGCGAATATCGATCGTTCGACTGTGAAAATGAGAGACGTGGAAAAAAACATCGTCCGCTGCGCGGATTACGCCGCTGCAAAAAGGATGATGTCGCTCATCGAGCAGGTTCGCGACAAAGGCGATTCAATCGGCGGCGTCATTGAGTGCGTGATTCGCGGAATCCCACCAGGTCTTGGGGAACCTGTTTTTGACAAGCTCGAAGCAGACCTGGCGAAAGCGATGCTGAGCATACCGGCCACGAAAGGGTTTGAGATCGGCTCCGGCTTTGCAGCGACGCGGATGCGGGGCTCACAGCATAATGATCCATTTGAGATGCGCGCTGGAAAAATACGGACAACAACAAACAAGTCCGGAGGTGTCCAAGGCGGCATTAGCAATGGCGAAGACATTTATTTTCGCGTGGCATTCAAGCCGCCGGCCACGATCGCGCTTCAGCAGAAAACCGTTACGAGTTCCAAACAGCAGAGTGAGCTCGCTGCGCGCGGACGACATGATCCGTGTGTTCTTCCTCGAGCAGTGCCGATCGTCGAAGCGATGGCTGCGCTCGTGCTTTGCGACCATGCGCTGCGGCATCAAGCGACCGGTGGTCGGTCGCGGTGACACCTGAATCTCACGCGACCGCTGGTTCGCCGTTTTGGCAGGGAGTCTTCCTTTCTTTTGCAGTCGGGTTGGTTCTCTTCGAAGTCGTCCGTGGCTGGCGCCTGGGGTTGCTTCGCCAATTGATGCGGCTCGCCGCGCTTGTCGTTGCATATGCGGCGGCGTTTTTCGGCGGCAGGTTACTTCTTCCGATCATACGTCCATTTTTGAAAATGCCTGATTTTGTTCTATCGGCGCTTGGCGGAGCAACGCTGGCATTCGTCGCGTACGCTGTAGTCAGCAGCATGGGAGCAATTTTGTTCAAACGAACCGGCGAACAAGGTTCCAGAATTATCCGACTGATCTACGGATTTGCGGGGGCAATTGTCGGATTGTTCTTCGGTTTCTTCGCTTTGTGGCTAATCGTGGTGAGCGTGCGTACTGTCGGCGCTGTGGCAGACGCGCAGGTCCGCAGCCGATCAGCTACCGTGCGTGCGGCTCCGGATGCTACATCACATGCTCTGGAGGTTCGACGGCGCTTTCTCGGGGAGGGAAAGGAACAATCTGCAGCCTTTGCCGCGTCGCTGGCTCGGCTAAAAAATTCGCTTGAGCTTGGCGCCTTGGGAAAGGCTGTCAAACAGACGGATCCGGTTTCCCCAAGAACATACGGCATACTGACGAAAGCGATTGCGGTATTTTCGACTCCGGAACGCGCCCGCAGGTTTCTGTCATTTCCGGGGGCGCGCGAGTTGAGCGAACATCCAAAAATTGTTGCGTTACGTGACGATCCGGAAATCTCGGAGCTGATTGCCGAGAGACGTTTTCTCGATCTTCTTCGGGATCAGCGGATCATCGATGCGGCAAATGATCCGGCGCTCGCCGACCGCATCAAGAAATTCGATCTGCAGCGCGCGCTCGATTACGCGATGGACCAGAAGCAAACACGAATAAACACGAATGCACACTAATTCTGAAAGGCGCGGCGCGCATAGTTTTCGTTATTCGTGTCGATTCGTGTTCATTCGTGGTTAGTTCCCGTGCGACCATGAAATATGTCGCCAGCATTGGGCTTGAAGTGCACGTCCAGCTCAAGACGCGCTCCAAAATGTTTTGCGCTTGTCCAGTTGAGTTTGGAGCCGAACCAAATACGCACACGTGTCCGATTTGTCTCGGTTTGCCTGGCGCATTGCCAGTGATGAATCATGAGGCATTGCGCCTGACGGTGCTAACCGGGCTGATGCTCGGATGCGATATCGCGCCGATCTGTAAATTCGACCGCAAGAATTATTTCTACCCGGACATGCCGAAAAATTATCAAATTTCGCAATACGACATGCCGCTCTGCACGAACGGAAGCGTGTCGTTGCACGAGGTCGCCTATCCGAAAGATGCGCAGAAAAATATCGCAGTTCCCGACAAAGAAGTGCACCTTGTGCGGATTCATCTCGAAGAGGACGTTGCGAAAAGTTTTCATTTTGAGAACAGCACGGGCATCGATTTCAATCGCGCCGGCACGCCATTAATGGAGATTGTGACGCAGCCGGAAATTAATTCGCCGGAGGAGGCGTTCGCGTTCTTAACGGCGCTGAAACAAATCCTGATCTACGGCGATGTCAGCGACGTCGATATGGAAAAGGGGCAGCTCCGCTGCGATTGCAACGTTTCCGTGAGACCTGAGAAGCAAATCGAACTAGGAGCAAAAATTGAGATAAAAAACATGAACTCGATCAGCGGCGTGCGTCGCGCCCTTGCTTACGAGATCCGGCGTCAAATCAGCGTCCTGGAGAGCGGTGAAGAACTCGAGCAGGAGACGCGTGGATGGGACGATATGGCTGGCGAAACCTTTCTCATGCGCACAAAAGAGTTCGCGCACGACTACCGCTATTTCCCAGATCCCGATCTTGTGCCGGTGAAAACTGAAGGCTTGCTGAACGATGTGCGAGAGCGCGTGCCAGAGTTACCACGAGCGAAACGCGCGCGTTTCGTCGAACAATATCATGTGAGCTCCTACGATTCAGGCGTGCTGGCGAACGATCTTGAGCTGGCGAGATATTTTGAAGCAGCCGCTAAAGGTGCGAGGAAACCGAAGAACATTGCGAACTGGATTCTAAACGATTTGCAGAACGCCCTCAGCGCTGCTGATAAAAGCATCCATGATTGTCCAGTTCCGCCGGAGGCGCTGGATCAGCTGGTGAATCTGATCGACAGCGGAAAAATCAGCGGCAAGCA
>DATLPS010000062.1:0-25126 GCA_035535575.1 Candidatus Limnocylindria bacterium | reverse complement strand
TTAGCCTGGTCGGGCTTTACCTGGTGCGAAAAAAGTATTCGGCCGAAGTGTTAAAGGAAAATCACGAAGTCGCCGCAATCATTTTCAACGCTTTTGGCCTCTTCTATGGGGTGCTAGTGGCGTTTGTGGTGTTTGTTACCTGGAACGGCTACGACGAGGCAACGAAAAGTCTGCAAATGGAGGCGAGCGAGGCTCTGGACCTTTTTCATAACGCCGAAGCATTTCCGGACTCTCCCAGGAAAATCATACAACAGGGAGTGAGAGATTACGTTGCTGCGGTTTACAACGATGAAGTCCCGAGGATGTCAGAGGGAGAGATCAGCCTTTATTCCGGCGGAGCTCACACCACTCTGAGAGTCTTGTTTTCTCAGGTGGACACGAACTCGATTCCCAACAGAGAACTCTATGCCGAATCGCTGCGATGTTTAAATAGCCTGGCTCAGTACCGTCGAATGAGAATATTCGCCGGGAACGACACGGTACCACCTGTTATCTGGCTGGTATTACTTGTTGGCGGCGTATTCGCAGTGTCCTACACCTTTTTCTTTGGAATGAAAAACATCAGGGCGCAATTCCTGATTACCACTACGCTTACAGTCATGCTCAGTTCGATTTTGTTTTTGATCTATGTGCTTGATCATCCCTTTACCGGCGCAAGCAGGGTGAGCTTGGAACCTTTGACACAGGCGATGTCTACAATGCAACAGGGGATCAGTACTTTTTTTCGACCTCTCGAAGGTCCGGCAAATTCTTAATGCCGCTTCTTCTTCGTCGGCTTTCCCTTGCGCTTAGTCTTGGCCATTCTGCGCAGCTCCGCTTTGCTCATCGATTTGTACATTCCTCGCGAAGCCCCTTTGAGTGATGATTTGGAGCGTTTACCGCGCTTAGCCGCAAGCGCAGCGCCAGCCGCCATTTGCTGTTTCTTCGACTTTGCAGGCATACACTAAGAACTCGTGTCTGAAAGACGTTGCGGTTTCATCCTAATCTCATAAGACGCAGGTTTAGGGTACTCATAAGCGGGAAGGCTTAGTCTCATTAACACCTCGCTTCAGCGGGGTGTTTGGAGGCAGCTTAAGCAGAAACCGCTTTGTATCAATTTAGCGCCGGAGGCGCAGCTTCAATTTCACCCTGGGGCAACGCCCCAGAATGAAATAGAAATCACGACAAGCGCTGAAAGCGCGAGTCAATCTCGCGGCCCGGCATGGTTCCGCGCCTAATTGCGACCATCGACGTTGTTGAGGCACGCCTTCAGCGCTTGCCGAACATGTATTTAGTTCCTGGGGCGTTGCCCCAGGCTCAACAATGACGCCCGCGCCCTTGGCGCTTCTCTCGCTGGAGGAAAACCGTTAAAAAGGTTGGCGATGGCGTAGTGTGTCGTTGCGCCCCGTTAACGCAGTGTTAATGAGAAGCCTTGCGCCAGGAGAAGTAAACCGGCACACCCGTCAACACAATGAGCATCCCGATTCCGGAGGTGGCGGGCGCGAGAAATGCAAGGTCCACAATCAACAACCCGGCAAGCACTATCGAAATGATCGGCACAACCGGATAACCCCAGGTCCGGTACGGGCGTTCTGCATTAGGTCTTTTGCGTCGCAAAACCATTACTGCGGCAATCATTAGAATGTAAAAGAGCAAATCCGCCGAGACGATGTATTCGAGCAGTTGATTGTAAACATTTCCGTAAGTCACCTCATGTGTCGCCGTGTTGATTGTTACAGTGCGCGGCAACGTAAGAAACGCAGTCCAGATTGCCTGTGCGACCAGCGCTGCCGCGGGAACATGAAAACGATTTGTGGTCGCGATTTTCTGGAAAAACAATCGATCGCGCGCCATTGCATAATACACGCGCGCTCCGGCGAGAATCAGCCCGTTATTGCAACCGAACGTGGAAATCATGATCGCTCCAGCCATGCACATCGCACCTGGCTGACCGAACACGGCGTTCATCATTGCCACAGCGACGCGATTGTGCGGCGCGCGCTGGATTTCGGGAAACGGCAGAACGGCTAGATAAGCGACATTTGCGAGCACATAGAGGACGACCACGATTCCGCAGCCGGTCACAAGCGCGCGCACAAGATTTTTGCCAGGGTCGCGCACTTCACTCCCAACGAACGTCACATTTGTCCAGGCTGTCTGGGCGAAGAGCGGGCCGACCATTGATCGTCCAAAGAGCAGCGCGAGAGCCAATCCGCCGACGAATGTGAACCCGGGCTGTGCGATCTGCGGGCTCCAGCCGTTGGCCCACGAATTCCACCAATCCGATCTCAGCGCGGCAGAATTGGCATTCCAACCCAGGCACACGCCGATCACAACCACAGCTGCCAGTGCGGCTGTTTTTGCAAAGGTGAATGTGTTCTGAATAATTTTCCCGACCTCAAGGCCACGCGTGTTGCTCCACGTCAGCAACACGATCAGGGCAATTGCGACCGATTGTTCCACCGACACGCTGATTGCGTAGCCGCCGAAGGAAATTGGCGCGATCAGGTAACTGTCCGGCGCAACTCGTGGGACGAAAACGCCGAGAAATTTTGCAAACGCAATCGCAACCGCCGCGATAGTTCCGGTTTGAATGACAAGAAACAAAGTCCAGCCATACAAGAACCCGATCGAGGTTCCGTATGCTTCGCGCAAAAACACATAAACACCGCCCGCGCGCGGCATCATGGTCGCGAGCTCGGAACAACACAACGCGCCGGTAATAGTCAGCAAACCAGCAAAAGCCCACGCGAGCAGGAGCCACCCTGGTGCGCCGCTCAATCGTGATGTTTCTGCTGACGTTATAAAGATACCCGAGCCGATCATTGACCCGATCACGATCATCGTCGCGTCGACCGGTCCGAGCGCGCGAACGAGGCTGGATGGCTGCCGCTGATTGATGTCGCTCACAACGAACTCTGCGGGGCGCTTATTCTCACGCCTTCACGTTCGAGTTGTGTTCGCAGTTCACGCGCGAATTCAACTGCGCCGGGTGTATCGCCATGAACACAAATCGTCTCGCCGCGCACATCGACATCGCGGCCTTCGACGGAGCGCACTTTACCTTCGCGCAACATCCGCAGAACGCGCTGGGCGGCTTCTTTTGGATCGTGCAACAATGCGTCCGGTCGCGTGCGCGGAACAAGCCAGCCGTCGTTCAAGTAATTGCGGTCTGCGAAAATTTCGCGCGCGATTTTCAAACCATGCGCCTCGCCGGCACGGGAAAGCTCGCTGTTGTTCGGCGCGAAGAGAATTAGCTTCGGATCAACCGATCCAATCGCGCGCGCGATCGCATCGGCTAAGTTTTTATCGCGCACCGCCATATTGTACAGGGCACCGTGCGGCTTTACGTGATTGGGCCGCACAGCGAGGGCAGAGGCGATGGCTTGAAAAATACCAAGCTGGTACGCTACGGCATCGAACACTTCTTCCTTAGGCACTTTCAGTTCCTTGCGTCCGAAATTTTCGCGATCGAAAAAACTCGGATGCGCTCCGACAGCGACTCCATGCTGCATCGCCGCGGAGATGGCGGCGTGCATCGTATCCGAATCGCCCGCGTGAAAACCAGTTGCAATATTGGCCGAGGTAATGAGCTCGAACAGCTCGGCATCGCGTCCCGATCCTTCGCCGAGATCGGCATTGAGATCGACCTGCAACTTCATGTCGTGTGCAAGCTCAGGCCGATGCGAAAAAGTTCCAATTGTCGCTCGCGGTCGACCAAAAGCGCGTGCGCCTCAGCAAGCGGAACTTCGGAAAAACGGACCTGATCGCCCGGGCGAAGCTGTGCTGCAATCGCAAGATCGACAGTGATCACGTGTGCGATTTTGGGGTAACCACCGATGGTTTGGCAATCTCTCAAAAGCAAAATCGGCTTTCCGCTCGGCGGAACCTGGACTGTGCCTGGAGCCACTGCTTCAGAGATCAGATCGACACTGTCTTCGCGTTTCAGCTCGGGACCATCGAAACGCACACCCATACGATCGGAATCCGGCGAAACAGCTAATGATTCAGTCGTAAGACGTTGGAGCGTTGAAGCGTTGAAGCGGTCCCAATCCACGCCTCGAATGAAGCGCAACATCGGATTGTGTTTGGCAGGGTTCACCCAATCGTGTGGGGCAGTCCAGGAGGAAATTCTGTCTGTAGTCCCGACTGGCCGGATTGACCGCCGACATTTGCCCAGCAGCAACTCGTCTCCATCACGCAAAGCACGGCCATGCAATCCGCCGAAGTTTGCTCGAAGATCAGTCGAGCGGCTCCCGAGCATACAGGCTACATCAATTCCGCCAGAAATTGCTAACCACGCCCTGCAGCCGATTTGGGGTCGGCCAACTTTCAATTCTTCGCCGGGGTGAACAACCGCCGCGTGCCCTGCTGGCAGCGGCGCAGGTCCGATCTGCACATTGAATTCCCCACCGCACCAGGCGACGATTCGTTCGTCATCAAAATGCAATTGCAAACCGCCGAGTGTAATTTCAAGTCCTGCATCAGTTTCATCGTTGCCGACGAGCAGATTCGCCACGCGCAACGCAAACGAATCCAACGCACCGCTAGTCGAAACACCAAACTCGCGAAAACCCGTGCGGCCCAGATCCTGAACGGAGGTAAGAAATCCCGCTCCTTCGATGATCGCCTTCATGACTGTGTCATTCCGACCGGAGATCAGCCGCTCATTCTTTCAACAAATTAAACTCTTCGCGCGCGATTGCGCGAAACCGCACGCGATCGCCCGCACGTAGGAGCGTGGGCGAGTCTTTTTGCGGGTCGAACAATCGCATTGGCGTGCGCCCGATGAGGTTCCAACCACCAGGCGAACGCAACGGATAAATTCCGGTTTGAGCGCCGCCGATCCCGACCGAGCCGGGAGAAATTTCCTTTCGTGGTATGTCCCGTCGTGGCGTGGCTAACCGCTTCGCAAGACCTGTCAGAAACGGAAAACCGGGAACGAATCCAATGCAGGCCACTCGGTATTCGGCCGCACTATGAAGACCCACCACTTCTTTTGCCGACATTTGCGTATGTCGCGCGACATCATCGAGGTCTGGAGCAAACTCTGCATCGTAGCAGACTGGGATTTCGACCAGGCGTGCATCGCTTCTTCGAGTTCTGACGGCTCTGCCGCGGTCAGCGCCCGCGGCTACAGCTGCGCGAATCCGTTCACTGAGCCAGTCGAATGCTCGATTTGATTGCCCGCTTGCTTTCACAGCCGCCAGCAGGTCGTAGAAAACTGCGACGCTGGTGTAAGCCGGCGCGAGTTCAATGATGCCAGGAACGGCAGCGCTTCGCAGCTGCTGACATGTGCGGAGAACGTCGTCCAGTGTTTCCTCTGCCGCGTCTTCGAATCGTTCGCGCACGCGCACGATTAGCGCGGAATCTCCCAGCGGGATGATGTTCATCGGTTGATATTCGCATAACTGACAGCAGCCGGGAAGCGACCGGAGGACGCGTGTGCACTCCCAAAGCTACGCGAAACAGAACGGGTTTTCTCCCGGGTCTCGCACGCAGTGCTTTGGGGTGCGATGCGTCCTCGCATCGCTTTCGGATTTCGGCTTAGTCTGCGCGCCTGGCTTCGACCTCGATGTTGATGGCAACCGTTTGGCTGATGCCGGAGACTGTCTCAGTTGCTGGAGCGAACACTAGATTAAAGTCGCGTCGTGTAATGGGCTCGGTCGTTACCGACCACCGCGTCCGGCTCGTGTCACTAGCTGGTGTCAACAGTTTCACATGAAGCGTGATCGGTTTAGTGACCCCGTGCATCGTGAGGTCGCCAAGAATGTCGCCGCTTTGCGGACCGGTGCGTTTCACGCTGCGGCTTTTAAACGTCATGTAAGGAAATTTTTCTACATTGAAGAATTCCGGACTGCGCAGATGATCGTCACGTTTTTTGATGCGCGTATCGATGCTGCGCACGTCGATCTGCGCCGTGACCGAGGAATTCTCCGGATGCTCCCGATCGATCTCGATCGTGCCGCTGAACTTCGAGAATTTTCCGTGAGTCGTGCCAAGAAATTGGTGGACGTTAAAACCAATGGTTGAACCTGACGAATCAAACTTGTAGGCCTCGCTTGCCGATACGACCGGACTTAACCCGGCGATTACGACCGCAGCGATAAGATTGTGCATTCTCATTTCGAACTGTCTTTCGTCTTTGTCGCCAGCGTTTTCAAGAGCGGCGTCCGACAGAGCGGCAGCCGCCCAAACAAATTTCCGAGAGCGTAGGCAGGGTCGGCTTTCAGCTTGTTTATATCGTGCACGCCAGTGATGCGCGCCAGTTCAGTCTCAAAATGCGCGACCGCGCGCGGCGTCGGATCGGTTGCATCCAGATAACCGAACGCTCGACGCAAGAGCCCGAACAATTCCGGCTCCCGGTGATCTCGCTCTGTACAAATCTCGATGAGCTCGACGAAATACGCTGCCGTCTGTGTGCGCAGATAATTACTGCGAATTCCGGCGAATGGATTTCTCAGCACAACTTCGGTCAGCGTATGCAGATCCGATTTGCGACTTCGCACGATGGCAATCTCGGCTTCAAAAAATAAATCCAGCTTTCCGGCAAATGGGCTTTTGGGACGGCGCGCGCCTCTAGCGACCGCTTGGATGCAACCAAATGATTCCGTGCACCACGAGACGATCAGGCTCGTGTCGCTGAATTTTCGTTTGCGAAGAAGAATTGCTTCGGTGGTTTGCATCGATCCAAATCTACCACACGAACGGCTTCGATTTTGCAATTGTCGATCTTGCCAGCCATGATGAATGATGCCGCCAGCCACCACTGAGACCGCGCGTGTACCGGAAGATCTCAGCGGTCGGCAGCGGCGAATGCCGGTGGGCGGCATCACGTGGCGCCACACCTTTCGCGCGCTGCGGCATCGCAACTACCGGTTGTTCTTCTGGGGCCAGCTTGCCTCACTCATCGGAACGTGGATGCAACAAACTGCGATGAGCTGGTTCGTTTACGAAATCACAAATTCCAAATTTTTGCTCGGCCTTGTGTCCGCCGTCGGCTCCGCGCCGATGGCGTTGTCTTCCATCTGGGGCGGCTCGCTCGCTGATTTGTATCCAAAACGGTCGATCCTCGTCGCGACGCAATCGGCACAAATGGTGTGCGCGTTCTTGCTTGCAGCAGGCGTGTGGCTCGGCTTCGCCTCGACGTGGTTCATCATCATAGTTGCCGCGTTCAACGGACTCGCGATGGGCTTTGATATGCCCGCGCGCCAAGCGTTCACGGTCGAAATGGCCAGCCGTGAAGATTTGCTCAACGCCATCTCGCTCAACAGTTCGATCGTGAACGGCGCTCGCGTGGTTGGCCCGTCGATGGCGGGACTAATGATCGGCGCTGTAGGTGTGGCGATGTGTTTTCTGCTGAACGGCCTCAGTTTTATCGCGGTAATCGCCGGTTTGCTGTTGATGCGGCTGCCAAAATTCAAACGCGGGATCGACGTCTCGCCGGCCAGGCACGCATGGGAAGGGATCGTTTATTCAGCGAAACACCAACGTGTGCGCACGATTTTGCTGTTGTTCCTGGCGATCGGGATTTTCGGCTGGTCCTACATGGTGCTCATGCCGGCATTTGCGCGCGATGTGCTGGGGCGCGGCGCCAACGGGTACGGCGTGCTGATGTCGGCCAGCGGCACAGGTGCGTTCGTGGGCGCGCTGGTCGTGGCGACTTACGGTCATCTGTTTCTTCCCCGCAGACTCGCGCTCGGTGGAGTTTGGTTGTTCGCGGCGAGTCTGTTCGCGCTGGCGCTAACGCACAACTTCTATGTCGCGCTGGCATTTCTCTTCACCGCCGGCTTCGGAATGTTGTTATTCTTCTCAACTTCAAACACCGTGCTGCAAACGATCGTGCCCGATGAAATGCGAGGCCGGGTCATGGGCGTGTGGTCGCTTGTGTTTGGCGCGATGATTCCGCTTGGAAGTCTCGAAGCCGGCGCAGTTGCGCACTGGGTGGGCACACCGCTCGCACTAGCGTTCGGCGCAATTATTTGCGCAGCCTCAGCGCTGGTGACGCTGTTCGTAATCCGAAGGCGCGAAGCGGGGTCTTCAACGTAATCTCGAATCGTATTTCGCGACCGGTATTGGCAATCCACTCCGGTCAGCGATTCATGATGTGGAGCGCGCGCTTATCGACATTGAGCGCGGCTTCTCTGACTGCTTCGCTCAAGGTGGGGTGCGAATGACAAGTGCGACCGATATCTTCGGAGCTGCCGCCAAATTCAATTACTGAAACGGCCTCAGCAATCAGTTCTGAAGCGGCGTGATGCAAGATGTGGGCTCCGAGGATGCGGTCGGTTTTCGCATCGGCCACGAACTTGACCATTCCTTCCACATCGTCACTGCAAAGGGCGCGGCTGTTGGCGCGGAATGGAAATTTGCCGATACGGATGTCGATCCCCTGTTCTTTAGCTTGATCTTCGGTGAGACCAACGCCAGCCAGCTCGGGATTTGTGTAAATGACCCCTGCAATGGCCTCGTAGTTTACGTGTCCGGCCTTGCCCGCGATGATTTCTACGCAGGCGATTCCTTCGTCCTCGGCTTTGTGCGCCAGCATCGGCCCGGCGATGACATCGCCAATGGCGTAAATTCCTTCGACGTTTGTGCGGAAATGTTTGTCCACTTTGATGCGCTTCTTTTCGTCGAACTCGACACCGAGTTTTTCCGCGCCCAAGCCTTCCGAGAACGGACGGCGTCCAACTGAAACGAGAACTTTGTCTGCTTCGAATTTGATTTCCTGGTCGTCCTTGGTTGCGGTGACGGTGGCGCGACCATTGTCGACCTTTACAGCGCTAACTTTTGTCTCCAAGTGAAACGTCATGCCTTGAGCAGTTAACAAGCGCTGAAGCAAGTTCGACAGCTCAAGATCAAACCCAAGAGCGATGCGCGGCAGAAATTCGAGCATCGTCACTTCCGACCCGAGCCGGTTCCAAACCGAGCCCAGTTCCAGACCCACTGCGCCCGCGCCGATTACGATGAGTTTCTTTGGAGCTTCGCTGAAGGAAAGCGCCTCGGTGCTGCTGACGATTGTTTTGCCGTCGAATTTCGCGAATGGCAATTCCACGGGCGCGCTGCCGGTGGCGATTACGATATTTTTGGCTTCGATCTCCTGCGTCTGGCCATTAGACGATTTGATTGAAACTTTGCCGGGCGCGGTAATTGTGGCCATTCCCTCGAGTGTTGTGACCTTGTTCGTCTTCATCAGCGAACGCACGCCGCTGTTGAACGTCTTCACAACCTTGTCCTTGCGATCCTGCATCTTCGTGAGATCTGCGCGCGCGCCGTCAATTACGATGCCGTGCTTGGCCGCTTCTTTTTTTACAAAGATGAAATGATCGCTCGACGTAAGAAGCGCTTTGCTCGGGATGCAACCCACGTTCAAACAAGTGCCACCCAACTCCTTGTCCTTTTCAACGAGGGCAGTTTTCAGACCGAGCTGGCCGCCGCGGATAGCAGCAATGTAGCCGCCAGGTCCGGAGCCGATGATAACAACGTCAAATTTGTCCATGGTCTACTTTGTTATTCCAATCGAAACGACCTCATAGCATTTCTCTGGAAGGGTGCCCAAAGCTAATAATCAGAGATGTTTCGCTTCGCTCAACATGACAACCGGCGAAATCAAAAATCCAGCGACAGCTTCTTCGGATCTTCGATGCATTCTTTCACTTTGATCAGAAAAGTGACTGCTTCTTTTCCATCGATTGCGCGGTGATCGTAACTGAGCGCCAGATACATCATCGGGCGGACTTCCACCTTCCCATCCGCGGCAACCGGTCGCGGCATAATTTTGTGCATGCCGAGGATGCCGCTTTGCGGTGGATTTAAGATCGGCGTGGCAAAAAGCGACCCGTATACTCCGCCGTTTGTGATCGTAAACGTGCCCCCCTGCAAATCCTCGATCTTCAATTTGCCCTCGCGTGCCCTCGCCGCGTAATCCGCAATATCACGTTCCAAATCCGCAAAACTCTTCTTGTCCGCGTCACGTACTATGGGCACGACGAGTCCACGCTCGGTGCCAACGGCTACGCCGATATCGTAGAAATTGTTTTGAATGAAATCGTCGCCATCGATACGCCCATTGACCACGGGCACGGCTTTGAGCGCTTCCACCGACGCTTTAATAAAGAACGACATCAAACCGAGTTTTATGCCGTTCGTTTTTGTAAATTCCTCCTGAGCTTTGCTACGCAATTGCTGTACGGCGCTCATGTCACACTCGTTGAAGGTGGTAAGAATCGCTGCGGTGTGCTGCGCCATCACCAGTTGCTGCGCGATCTTGCGGCGCAGCGGCGACATCTTTTTGCGAATGAATCGGCCATCGACGGATGCTTGAGCTTCGCGAGTCTCAGTGCCTTCGTCAGCCTTGCCGCGTTTCTGCGCGGCTTCCAGCACGTCAGCCTTGGTCAAACGTCCACCTCTGCCACTGCCGTCGATTTTCTCCGGCTCAAGCTTCTCTTCTTCGATAATGCGGCGGACTGCAGGCGAAAGCCTTGTAGGTGGAGTCGATGGTTCCGGCCTGCCGCGGTCAGCGCCCGCGGCTACAGCTTCTCTTTCTTCGACACTCTTTTTCTTCGGCTCGGCTTGTTGCTTTTTCTCCTCGGGTTCTCTCTTTTTTTCTGGAGGCTTCTCAGCCTTCTTTGCTTCCGGGGCTTTCTTTTCCTCTGGCTTCGCCTTTGAATCATCGATCGTAGCGACCACTTCGCCGATCTTCACTTCCTGGCCTTCAGGCACCTTTGTGTCGAGCAGGCCTGCTTTTTCGGCGACGATCTCCGTAGAAACCTTGTCAGTCTCAAGTGTGAAGAGCGGCTCGCCTTCATTCACGAACTCGCCGGATTTCTTGTGCCAGACGGAGACGACACCACTGGTGATCGATTCACCGACTGCTGGAATTTTCACTTCAATGGCCATGGACGCGGGAGTTACGTAAGCTAATCGAGCGTCGCGGTCGAGAGACGTTTCGTCAATAATACCGTCGTCCGCGCGCCTCTGCTTTGCGGCGCGAATAATATCTGCCTTGAAACCAAATATCGCGAACCTCAACGAGTCCACCGAGAAGATCCGGCGTATTTTCGTGCTCGCGGACACGCACAATCGTTTGCCGGAAAGGGTGAGTAAAATCGCCAGAGACGCGGATGAAATCTGGCATCTAGGCGATGTCTGCACGGAAGCTATTCTCGATGCACTTTGTGCAATCGGGCCGCGAACAATGGTCGTGCGAGGAAATTGCGACAGCAATTTCGAATGGCCGCTGGTCCTAGATCTCACGCGAGGCGGTTTGAAATTTCGTCTCCAACACGTTCCACCTGACCAGCCGCCGGATGACGTCGATGCGGTGCTGCATGGACACACGCATGTCCCGCGATATGAGCGGCGTGGGCGTGTCCTGTTTCTAAATCCCGGCTGCGTAACGCGCGCCAACCAGGGTGCGCCTCCAAGCGTCGCATGGCTCGAAATTTCAGATGGAGAAATCAACTGGAAGCTCGTCCCGCTTCGCTAAAGCAGAGAGAGATCAGATATCGATTGCCAGTCGCAATCCCGCGGCCTGCTGATTGAGCCCGCAGATAAGGACGACTGCGCGGCGCGCTCCTGGGATAGGCATGCGCGAATGCGAAAGTTGGATTGAAATGTCTAATCCTGCGTGAAGCACAGGCGGAAGCTCCGTCGAACGCAAGGCTTGGGCTGCCAGGACGATCTGCCATAGCCCCGCGGCACCGACGCTTTCGCCCAGCGCTGGTTTGCCCGTGTAAACGAACGCATCGGGAACAACCTGGCGTATCGCTTGGTATTCGACTCGATCGACAAACGTTCCATTTGCGCTCGAGATCACGAGATCGATCTTCTTTTGGCTGAGATCGCTAAGAATTCGCTTCAAAATTTTCACGGCTTCGGCGCGCTTGGTGAAGTATCCACCGGGATGAGCGGATTCAATTGTAAACGAACCCTCTCGTGTGAGAAGGACTGCACCCGCGCCTTCGCTCAAAATCGTTCCGCGTTGGTCTTTGCTGAATGGTTCAATCGGAGGTGCCAAGCGAACCAACCGCCATCGCCGGTACGCATCGCACAAGAGCCAATCGACTTCTTCCGTTCCGACGACAAGGCAGCCGTCGAGCGTCTCATTCGCCATTAGGTCTTCGGCCATTTTTATCGCCAGGAGACCGACTGCTCCGTCGCCCACCAAGGTATAAGTAGCGCCAGTAATACCGAGAATCGCCGCAAGATGGCTCGCCGGAGCATTGAAGACGGTTTCTGGAAACAACAGCGGGCTGGCAGACTGCGCGCCGGCGTCAACAATATCGCGGTAAAAACGTTTCGTATAAATCACGCCGCCATTTGAGATGGCGAAGATCAGCGCAATTCGCTCTGCATTCTGCGAACTAATCTCTACTCCCGCAGCGCGTAAGGCATCCAACCCTGCTGCTGCTGCAAATCGTGAAATGACACTGGCTCGGCGAAGGCGCGGATACCTGACTCCAGCCATCGCCGATTCCGGCACGCGGAAAGCGCTGTAAGAACGATCGCTGAACGGTTCCGAAATCGTTGTCGCGGACGCCTCATGCCCTTGAAGCAATCGTTCCCACACCGAATCAACGCCGCTTCCGAGAGGGGTCACCCACCCCATGCCGGCGATTGCCAGACTCATGCTTCAAACCTGCGCATGAGAATCGAAGCATTTGTTCCACCGAAACCAAAGGAATTCGAAAGCACTGTACGCAAAAAAGCCGGGCGCGATTCGTTCGCCACAATGTTTAGATCGAGATCGTCGTCTGCCGCCTCAAAATTGATGTTCGCAGGGAGAAATTGGTGTTGGAGCGCCAGCAAGCACACAACGGCTTCGACCGCACCGGCGGCTCCTAGTGAATGCCCCATCATGCTCTTGGTCGAGCTCACCGGAACGCCATTAAACAACTCGTTGATCGCCTTCCCTTCGGCCGCGTCGTTAAACAGCGTGGCCGTGCCGTGGGCATTGATGTAATCGATTTCGTTCTCTGAAACGCGCGCACTTTGAACAGCCCGCTCCATCGCTTGCCGCGGTCCGATACCGGAAGGATCCGGCTGTGTGATATGAAAATTATCCGTAGAAATGCCGTAGCCGATAATTTCTGCCAGGATAGATGCACCACGTTGTTGCGCGCTGTCGAGATTCTCCAATTCTAGGAGCGCGGCACCTTCTCCCAACACCATACCCGTACGCCGTCGATCAAACGGCCGGCATTTCTCCGGCGTTGACGCTTGAAGCGAATCGAAGCCCGTAAAGACGAGTTCTGAGAGAGCGTCATACCCGCCCGCCAATACGCGCTGATACCGACCCGATCGCACGCATTCGAACGCATGCCCGATCGCATTTGTGCCCGAGGCACATGCGTTCGCAATCACCTGGCATGGCGAAGAGATTCCGAGGGACTCGTGAGCGTCGATCACAGGCTTTTGAGCTGGATAATTTGCGATCCAGGTCGGCGCGTGCCGCAGATCCCCAGCTTGCCGTAATGAGCGGTAGTAATGTTCTCCGTACGACATGCCGCCGCTTGTTGTTCCGATTATCGTCAACTCCGGTTTAAATTGCGGTTCTTGCATTACAACTTCTGTTAGCGCTTGCATCATCATGTGCGAGGCGCGATGCAGGCGTCGTGAACGTGGCGCGTCACCCCGGATCGCAAGAAGGCGGTCGTCGGAAACTTGACCGGCGGTTTTACATCGGCATTGCCCGACCGAAAATCGCGTGACGAGGCTAACGCAATCGCTCGACTTGCGCAGCGAATCGACTGTTTCAGTCAACCCAAAGCCCAGCGGGCTGACGACCCCTGCAGCCACAACCGCCACACGAGCAGTCATCTTTTTCCGGTTTGGGCTGTTTGATTGAGCCATAGTTGAAAGCAAAAATTGCTTCGCGATTTTCTATTGCTTTCTTACAGGAAGCATCTTACAAATGTGCCCAATAACGGAAACGGAAGCCCGGGAGTTGGTGGATTGTCAGTTGAGTTTATTCAGTGGCGATTTGAAATCCGATAAGCGGGAACAGTGACCTGGCTGCGTTTTCCAGAATAGACTCAATGGGAACTAAATTATACGTAGGCAATCTTCCCTTCAACACCACGGAAAACGAACTGCAGGAGCTTTTCGCACAGGCTGGAGCTGTGCAGGAAGTCACTCTCATGCAGGACAGATTCACCGGCAAATCGCGCGGCTTCGCTTTCATTACCATGGGCTCGGAAGAGGACGCTCAAAACGCCATTTCGAAGCTAAATGGTCAGACCATCGAAGGCCGTGCATTAACGGTAAATGAAGCCCGCCCGAGAGAACAGCGAGCGCCCGGCGGCGGTGGGGGACGCGGGTACGGCGGTGGCGGCGGATACGGTGGTCGCCGGGACGGTGGCCAGCGAAGAGGCCACTGACGAATTGGCGAATCACGGCTTCTGCGAGAGGAGATTGGGCAGGGCTGGATTCGAACCAGCGAAGGCGTAAGCCAGCAGATTTACAGTCTGCCCCGTTTGGCCACTTCGGTACCTACCCTTGGTGAAAGCGGAACACTCGCAGCGGCGAAGCCGCATGCGAACGCTAATTGTCGATCTTTATTGGAAAAATTTCAACGATCGCGTTCACCACATAACGCTGCGCTTCGCGCGAAATCTCCGGATCAGCCGGTAGCGTCAGCGTACAGACGTAGCGGCGACAGGCTGCGGAAAAACGCCCTACTAACCGCTGTTGCTCGCACATTTGCAGCGGCTAATCTCTTTGCATGGCGTTTCTGCGCGGACTTTTTTGGTTCGCTCTGTTCATCGTTTTCACTTTTTGCTTCGTTGTACTGTTCGAGTACGGCCCTCGCGATTTCGGCAGCGGTGTTCAGAAGGAGTGTGTCCGCGTAAAATCATTCGTCGTAAAGCAGTCGGAAAAAATAGGGAAACCAAAAAAGAACCGCTGATCCCCGAGCAAGCGCCTGCCTTCCGCGAATGGAGTCAATCGCCTCCACCCGCAATCGCCAAGGTCTCGATCGGCAAAGGGGCAAGAAAATCTTTTGCATTTTCAATCTCCAAAACTGCCCGCGCCAGATTTGCTGCGAGAAAACTTGTATCTGGTGTGGGAGCGATCGCGGCTTGTGCAGCGATTTCGCATTCAGCCAAGTGCTGGATAACTCGCGAAAGTTTTTCCCTCAAATTGCGATTATCGGTGAATTGAACTGTGCAGATTCCGGGTACGGTTGCTTCTACAAACGGACTGAGAGTAAACGCGTAATGGATTAAGATTTCCTGGATCGATTTTTCCTGCATCTGTGCACGAGTCTTGATCACCACATGCAAACAGCGGGCCAGAGCCTGACTAGGCGTCATTCCTTTTCGAATTCCGGCCTTTTCCGCAGGCTCGTTCAGTTGAATGAGAACCGGTTTTCTTTCCTGTTCTTCGATCAATGCCACCGGTTTTGCGCGAAGTTCTGGCTGATGCCGGATAGCAGCCTGCAAATAGAAATTCGGTAGGTAAATCGTGGCAAACATCACTCTAGCTGATCCCTGATCTCTCATGTCTGATCTCTGGCTGGAGATGTGATCGTTTCACAATAATTCGCAGCCATGAAAGCGCATCGTGCGTGTCAAAAGTTTCGAGGTTCCAGGAATTTTCGAGGAGAAGTTTCAGTTGTGCGCTGCCGACCATTTCGTAGCGGCTGAGGACTAGACATGCCGTAGGGGCTAATTCGACGAGCCGTTGCAAGCGATACCAATTCGTTTGCGGAATTTTGCGCAATTCTTCCGCCAAATTCAGGACAAGATCGATAATCACGAGTGGGAAATTGCCATCCCGCAAGAGCAGATCAGCCGCTTTGATCGCTTCAGATGCTTTGCTGCAACGAATCCAAAGCAGTTGCCGCAGTGAGGCAGTATTTAACCCGCAGGGATCAAACGAATCCCGGCCATCAATCAGCGCGAGGAAATAATTATCGCGATGCGCGGCATGAAGAAGCGCATGAATAAGCGACGCGCTTCCTGCACTTGTTCGTGGACTGATTAATTCAGTAATCGCGCCTCGCGGCAATCCGCCCTCGGTGAATTCATCAAGAACAGGTATGGTAGCTAAACGCGTTGCTGGCGCAGCAGGGGCATGGGGGAAACGCTCCGCCAGCAGTTTCCGAAGATCGATAATCTTGCCGCTTGCAGGCATGAAGAAAACATGGCGCTTTTGTGGTATATGTTCAAGAGAACATTTCTGCGGGGTTGCAGACCATATTCGGCGTCAATGTTTCTTGCGGCGCTCTTGTTTGCGGATCAGCGATACCATGACGCCTTGAATCTTTAACTCGCGGGCCGGCACTAGATCAGGGTAGCGCGGGTTTTCCGCTTTGAGATATGGCCGGCCGTGCTCCATAACGTATCGTTTCAATGATGTTTCCCCGTCGATTAACGCCGCAACAATATCGCCGTTGTGCACCTCTTTGGTGTCTTCCAAAATCACAATGTCACCATCGACAATGTGCGCGCCGATCATCGAATCGCCCCGGACCCGCAAGGCAAATGTGCCGCGATTCTTTAGAACATTTGCTGAGCGCAGATCGAGTGAGACGTGACCTTCAACCGTTTGCTCGGTCAACGTCGACATCCCCGCCGGAATCTGACCATAAATTGGGATATCGGTAATTCTCACCTTCATGGCTGGAGTAATCAACGCCCGGGCCTTCCGCGCATGCCGATCTAGAAACCCTTTTCGCTCGAGTGCGGCGATGTACTGCATCACTGACGTCTGGCTGGCGAAGCCGAAATGATTTTGGATTTCGCGGGTGCTGGGCGTCATGCCTTTCTCGCGCTGCTCGCGCTGGATGAAATCTAGAACGCTTTTCTGCCGCTCCGTCAGCATCGCGCCATAATCGTTCAATCGGTGCGAATAGCAAGTTCAAATGAACAGATCAACCCGTGACACGAGTCGTTCCATTTCCGGATGACGCAATGAAAATTACAGCCGCACCAGGTCGACCAAAAACTGGCACCAAAGGTAAATCATACCCCGCCAGGAGTATTTAACATCACCTGTCGCCGTTTGTTTGAGAACGCCTTTGTGAATATTGTGCGCGATTTGGTCGCGCAGATCCTTTTCCATTTCAGTTTCAATTTGCTCTTCATCCAGCGCGTCGATGTCGCCGGAATCAATCCTGTTTCGACGTAGAAACTCGCGATGGCTTTGATAAAGCTGCCAAAACGATCGGTCCGCCCGCTGTCGATTGATCCGGAATGCAGGAGTCAGTTTCAAGCCGTAGGACAACGGATAATTCCATGTTGTCCAAACCGTGCCGTCTTTACCGCGCGACGAAACGCGAAGATAATAAAATGAAAAATCATGTTGCTCGTTCAGGCAGATCGCGGCCTGGGCTCGATCCTCTTCCCGATAAAACAGCCGGAAAAATTGCCGGTAATCTTCCCAATCCCACCCAGCATCGCCGACATGCACAAAGCCTTCATCCTCGATCTCGCGCGTGATCTCGCTAAGCGCAGGGAAAGTATCGGAAGACGGCGGACTTTTCGGACGAAGCTGTTTCTCTTTAGGAAGCCTGAGCGCACGAATGCGGGTGAGAATTTCCAGCCACGGCAGAAAGAGCCAGGCCATTGCCGCCACCAAGCCCCAGATCCAGCTGCCTGTGATGAAAAAAACGGTCAAAAAAGTGGCGGCGAGAATGCCCAGCGCGCCCGCTTTTTGTAAATACGAATTTTGGAAACTGCGCAGGCCAACGCTCAACACGGCCACGCCGAGTGTAAGAAAGACCCCAAAAAGCATTAGGAACAGGTCCCTACGGATTGATCTCGTGCTCGTTCAGGAATTTTTCGAGCTGATTGGTGTCGAAATTGGCCAGGACTTTCTCACCCGCAACGAAGGTGGGAACATACGTTTGGGCCGAAAGTCTTTTCATATCCTCATATGCCTGGCGATCTTTACCGACGTCAATCTCCTGGAAGCGATAGCCTTTCTCGCTGAGGTAATCTTTCGCATCGATACACCACGAGCACCACTCGCGACTGTACAGCTTTAATTCCATCGGCAGGGCGGAATTAAACGAGTGGATACCGCGCAGTCAACTGTCCTCACAACTCTCCGACTCTGGCCCAGGCTTTCAGTACGATTTCGCCCAAATGACGCGCCGCGCGCTCGGTTCACCCGTAAAAATGCATTGCCCGGATTCAGCCGAATCATCGAGCGGAATAACACGGATCGTCACTTTAAGGTCATTTTTGATTTGTTCTTCGATTTCGGGTGAGCCGTTCCAGTGCGCGAGAGCAAAGCCACCGTGGATTTCCGGTTTTGCAGGATTCTTCGCCGTAAAGAAATCGTAGAATTCTTTTTTGCTGTCGATCTTGCGCGTGTGTTGTTCCTGAAATTTTTCCGCGCGCTCATAAAGATTTTGTTGGATCGACATCAGAATTTCCGGCGCAGTGGCGACAAATTCTTGTATCGACATCGTTTCTTTCGATTTCACCGGTTGATCGCGTCGACTTACAACCAGCGAATTTTTTTCCAGATCGCGAGGACCGATCTCGACGCGAATCGGCACGCCTTTCTTAATCCACTCCCAATTTTTCACTCCGCCGCCGAGGTCGCGCTTGTCCACCCCAACTTCGATTGGAAGATCCACAAAGTTTTTGCCGCGTAGTTGAAGCGCAAGACTGTCGCATGTCTCGAGCACTCGCGCGCGGGTTTCTTCTTTCGGCGTAATTGGCAAAACGACAATTTGCGTAGGCGCGATCCGCGGCGGCAGAACGGCGCCATCATCATCTCCGTGCATCATTAGCGCAGTACCAATCAAGCGCGTGGTCACACCCCAGCTCGTTGTCCAGCCGAATTCCTGTTTGCCTTCGCGGTTTTGGAATTGGATCCCGCTCGCGCGAGAAAAATTTTGGCCGAGGAAATGTGAGGTCCCTGCCTGAATCGCTTTCCGGTCCTGCACCATTGTTTCAATCGTTAAGGTCTGCACCGCGCCCGGAAAACGTTCACTCTCGGATTTTTCGCCGCTGAAAACAGGCAGAGCCAAATGATCACGGGCAAACCGTTCG
Source organism: Candidatus Limnocylindria bacterium (assembly GCA_035535575.1). GTDB lineage: Bacteria > Verrucomicrobiota > Verrucomicrobiia > Chthoniobacterales > UBA10450 > Udaeobacter. The sequence continues at coordinate 6,137 of DATLPS010000062.1, read as the reverse complement.
TAAATGTCGAGGATCAATTTGGCTTCCGAGCGCGCTTCCGCCTCGGTCTCATGGACGGTGTGGCCTTCCTGCCAGAGAAACTCTGTTGTGCGCAGAAACAAGCGTGGCCGCATTTCCCAGCGGACCACGTTTGCCCATTGATTTATTAAAATTGGTAGATCGCGATAGGATTGCACCCATCTTGCATAGCTGGCGCCGATGATCGTCTCCGAAGTGGGCCTGATCACAAGCGGTTCCGTCAACGGGCTGGCCGGTTTCATTTTTCCATCAGCATCCACTTCCAGGCGCGTGTGTGTGACGACAGCGCATTCCTTCGCGAAGCCTTCAACGTGTTCCGCTTCCTTGGCGAAATAACTCAGCGGAATGAAAAGCGGGAAATAAGCGTTGCGATGGCCGGTGGCGCGGAACATACCGTCAAGTTGGCGCTGCATGTTCTCCCAAATCCCATAACCCCACGGACGAATCACCATGCAGCCGCGTACGTCCGAGGGCTCGGCCAATTCCGCCGCGCGGATGACCTGTTGGTACCACTCCGGAAAGTCTTCGTCTCGGCACGGCGTGATCGCGCTTTTCGTCACTGTCGAGTTCGACATGGCGGAGAATTAAGCGCGCGGGGGCGAAATCGCCAGCGAGCTTTTCTGACATTAGAATACATGTTTCCCACATCACTCATGTGTCTCATGGACCACCCCGCAGGTTGACAGCCACTTGTGCCGCCGGTAGTTTTCGTGCCCTTTTTCAAAAATGAAAACGTTTTCTGCCAAGGCCAGCGAAGTCCCGCACAAATGGTGGGTGATCGACGCCGCAGATCAGATTTTGGGAAAGGTAGCGGTTAAGGCAGCCAATTTGTTGCGTGGCAAAGAGAAGATCGTTTTCACACCACATGTGGATACGGGCGATTTTGTGATCGTCATCAATGCAGAAAAAGTGCGACTTACCGGGAAGAAAGAAGAACAGAAGAGTTATATGAGTTTTTCAGGTTACGTGGGTGGGCATAAAGCCGAGAATGTCCGGGCGCGCCGCGCTCGACATCCGGAACTGCTAATCGAGCGCGCCGTGCGTGGAATGATTCCGCATAATCGTCTCGGTCGGCATGTTTATCGAAAGTTGAAAGTCTATCGCGGCGATTCTCATCCACATGCCGCGCAACAGCCCAAGGCTGTCAAACTCCAGAAGTCCTGATCTTATGCCAGCAACTGAGGAATTCGTCGCCACGGGCCGCCGGAAAACATCGGTCGCGCGCATTCGCATGGCGCCGGGCAGCGGGAAGATTGATATCAATGGCCGCAGCTTCGAAGATTATTTTCCAACCGTACCATTACAGAACGTTGTGCTCCAGCCGCTTCAAACCGCCAAGGCGGTGAATGCTTATGATTTGTGGATTAATGCCAGCGGTGGTGGCGCGGTCGGACAGGCGGGTGCGGCGCAGCTGGCTATTGCGCGGGCGCTGCTTCAAGTCGATGTCAATTTGCGAGGCGCGTTGAAAGCCGAGGGTCTGCTTCGCCGCGATCCGAGGATGAAGGAGCGAAAAAAATCCGGCCAACCCGGCGCGCGAAAGCGCTTTCAATTCTCGAAGCGTTAATCAGCGACTCGTGGGAGTGACGTCCCACGAAGCCAGAATAGAGGGCGCTACGGTTTCTTTGGTGGCGGCGGAGCTTGGGGAGCCGGCGGCGGCGCTGCTGGCGGAGGAGGCGCCAATAGCGGCGGAACTGTTGCGGCCTGTGCAGGCCCGGGCCCCGGTGAGCTACTCGGTTTCAGCAAACGCAATTGCTGCATGGCCTCGCCGGCCCAGAAGCTCGTTCGGTATTGCGTCAGGACGGTTTCGCAGATGCGGCGAGCGTCGTCGTTTCGATTTTTCGCCTTCAGGATGTACACCTGTGAAAGCAAAGCCATTGGAGCGGTAAAGCTGTTCGGGTACGCCGACGCGATCTGCTGATACATCGCCAACGCCTCATCGGTTTTTCCCAACGACTCCAGGTTAGCCGCCATTGCCATTCGCGCGGTGCTCACAAGCTCATGCTGTGGGTACTTTGAGATGAAGGTTTCAAGCGTTGCGTTCGCTTCCGCGAATTTCTTTTCGCTCCGCTGAGCTTCAGCAAGCAACAGGTAAGCGTCGGCGGCTGCTGGCGTGTTCCCATACTGGAGTATCACCTGTTGGTACTCTTGCGCGGTTTTCGCGCTGGCTAGCAAGGCCGATGCAGCTGCTGCGCGTCGATCGGCATAAAAGCGATAACCAGTAAACGCGATCACACCGAGCAGCACGATGAGGAGCGCCACGGCGATTTCTTTCTTGAAACGTTCCCAAAAGACGCGCGTTTCCAGTGCGACGTCACGAGAAGGAGGTGTAGCCGTTGGCATAAATTTCATGCGCTCGGCGGGTCAAATCCTGCGAGCGGTCGTCTTATGCCACGCGACGGTTTCTCGCGCAAGCGTGGCGAAGCAGATATCAATCATTAGCCTGGAACTACTCGCGGTTCGAGCAGTTGTGCACGCGACAAAGTTTGTTGCGGCGATACAATCTTACCTATGAATGCATTCTGGAACTCTTTTGAAACCTTGCTTGGCTTGGGGGTAGAACCGAAGGATTTGACGTTTATTCAAATCTCTCTGCGCGGAATCATTGTCTTTCTTGTCACACTGACCGCAGTGCGGATTGGACACAAACGCTCGCTCTCGCGTAAGACTCCGTTCGACGCCGTCCTGCTCGTGATTCTGGCCGCGGTCCTTTCGCGTGCCATCAACGGTTCGGCAGCTTTTTTCGCCACGCTCGGCGGAGGCGTGGTTTTGGTCCTGCTCCACCGCCTTTTCGCGTATCTGGCATTCTATTCCCATGGGTTTGGGATTCTGGTCAAAGGCCACCCCGACACTATCGTGCGCGATGGCCAATGCGATTTCCGAGTGATGCGGCGCAACCACGTCTCGATGCATGATCTCGAGGAGGACATGCGTCTTAGCGCTCATACCGATGACCTTTCCGGAATTCGACTTGCACGTGTCGAACGCAGCGGCGACATCAGTTTCATCAAGAAATAGTTTGACCCATATGGTCCATTTGACCTATTAAACCTACGGGACTCATGAGACGAACCAAGAAGCGCTGGATCAAACCGATGCTGAAAACCGTGCCCATCTTTTTTGAGTGCACGTGTTACGCTGGCGCGGTGTGATCGAACGGGACTAATTACTGCGTAACTCCGGTTGATTCGCATCCACATTCTCGGAAGCGCAGCCGGCGGTGGCTTGCCGCAATGGAACTGTGCCTGTGCCAATTGCGTCGCCGCGCGCGTTGGGAAAATTGCGCCGCAGACGCAATCCAGCATCGCTATCAGCGGCGACTCCGAAGGGGTTCAACGCTGGTTCTTGATTAACGCATCCCCCGATTTGCCTCGGCAGATCGAAAGCACGCGGCAATTGCAACCCGGCCGTCCGGCAGACGCCGGACCGCGCAACAGCCCGATCGCAGGAGTTCTTTTGACAAACGCCGACATCGATCATGCGCTGGGTTTACTGCTCTTGCGGCAACAGGCAACGCCGGTGGTCGTTTACGCGGCCGATGAAACGCAAAAGGCGCTCGCATGGATTCACGGTATCTTAGCGCCATTCTGCGGAATCGAATGGCGAAAGATCAGCGCTGATTTTCAATCCTTGAGTGGCAGCATCGCGTTTCGAGCGATTGCCTTGCACGGCAGCGTTGCGTTTCAATTTCGGGACGACACGTCCGGAGCCACTGCGCTTTTGGCGCCCAGTGTCGGTGAAGTAACTGATGAACTGCGCGATGCAGTCCATGCGTCCGATCTCATCATATTTGACGGCACATTCTGGAGCGACGGCGAACTCGCTCTTGTGCGGCCAGGCGCGCGTACCGCACGCCAAATGAATCATTTGCCTGTCAGCGACGGCAGTCTTGATTTCTTGCGCGAATCGTCGATGCGCCGGAAGATTTACACCCACATAAATAACACGAACCCGATTCTGATGCCCGGCACTCGAGAACGTGCACAAGTAGAGCAGGCCGGAATCGAGATCGCGCGGGACGGATTGGAAATAGTCTTATGACCACTGGACTTTGGGATCGCGAAACTTTCATTGAGAAATTGCGCGCGATCGGCGCGCGGGCTTACCACGATAAACATCCATTCCACGTGGCGATGAATGAAGGGCGGCTCTCGCCGGACGCGTTGCGCGGCTGGGTCGCCAATCGCTTCTATTACCAGCGAAACATTCCGATCAAAGACGCAGCAATTCTCTCCAACTGCCCGGTACGCGAAGTGCGGCGACTTTGGATCCATCGCATTCTCGATCATGACGGCGACGCAGACAATGAAGGCGGCATCGAAGCTTGGCTGCGTCTCGGTGAAGCGTGCGGACTACCGCGAGACGGACTCATCGAAGATCGGCATTTGCAACCCGGGGTTCGTTTCGCCGTAGACGGTTACGTGAATTTCGCGCGTACTCAGCCGTGGCCGATTGCAATTGCATCATCACTCACTGAACTTTTTGCGCCTGATCTGATGGCAGCACGACTTTCGGCATTCGAAAAATCTTATCCGTGGGTCGACCGAGATGGCTTGAATTATTTCCGTCGCCGCACGACACAAGCGCAGCGCGATTCTGATGAGGCGCTCGCGATCACGCTCGAGTATTGCAACACGCCAGAGCTCCAGCGGGACGCCGTGCGGGCGCTCGAGTTTAAATGCGATGTGCTCTGGTCGATGCTCGACGCTATTCATCACGCCTATGGCAAGTGTGACAATTCCTGATGCTGCCCGGCCGTGCCTTGCGAAACGAGTCCGATTGCAAAGTGATTCGATGACGGGCAAAAGCGTTTTGCTTTTCCCGGAGGGCATCGTCGAATTGAACGAGACCGCGCACGAAATTCTTTCACGTTGCGATGGCCGAACGTTCAGCGAAATCGTGCACACGCTGGCCGAAGAATACGATGCTGATCCAACGCCGCTGGCCGCGGATGTACGGGAAACCCTGGCCGATCTTCACCAACGCAAGCTGATTGAATTGAGATGACCGCGCCGCGTCCATACGCATTGCTCGCTGAACTTACGTATCAGTGCCCGTTGCATTGCCCGTACTGTTCCAATCCGACGCGCGCCCGAAACGATCATGAATTGACCACCAACGATTGGAAGCGCGTAATTCATGAAGCCGCCGCGCTAGGCGTATTGCAAATTGGTTTTTCCGGAGGCGAACCGCTCGCCCGGCGCGATCTGACCGATTTGATTCGCGCCGCACGCGAGGAAAACCTTTACAGCAATCTCATCACCAGTGGCATCGGCCTTGATGACGATCGCGTGTGTGTGTTGCGAGATGCCGGCCTGGACTCCATCCAGCTAAGTTTCCAATCGGACAATACTGATCTCGCGGACGAAATCGCGGGTGCCCGCGCGCACCAGCGCAAGCTGGATGCTGCGGTGAAAATTCGCGCAGCAGGAATCCCGCTCAGCCTGAACTTTGTGATTCACCGCCGCAACATCGATCGCTTGCCGCAAATGATTGAGCTCACGGAGATGCTCGGAGCCGAGAGAGTTGAGCTAGCGAACGTGCAGTTTTACGGCTGGGCTTTTCTAAATCGCGCGGCATTGCTCCCAACACGCGAACAAGTCGTGCGCGCGCGAGAAATCGCGACCGCAGCAAAAGCGCGACTAGCCGGCACGATCGACATCTTTTACGTGCTGCCGGACTATTACGAAACACGGCCCAAACCGTGTCTCAACGGCTGGGGGCAACATTACCTCACCGTCAACCCGATCGGTGACGTGCTCCCCTGCCCGACCGCTTCATCGGCCATTCCCGATCTGCGTTTTGAAAATGCCCGGGCGCACACGCTCGATTGGATCTGGCGCGAATCGGAGAGTTTCAATCGGTTCCGCGGCACGGAATGGATGCCGGAACCGTGTCAGAGTTGCCCGCAAAGAGAAATCGACTTTGGTGGTTGCCGTTGTCAGGCCGCATTGCTGACCGGGAACGCCGCGAACACCGACCCGGTGTGCACACTGTCGTCAAATCGCGCACTCGTGGATGCAGTGTTGAATGACATCAATTCATCAAGCGAGCATGCGCGCGATTGGACGTATCGCACCAACCCAAAGAACGTACTTGTTCACCATAGCTGACCTGCTGTA
>DATLPS010000061.1:0-7809 GCA_035535575.1 Candidatus Limnocylindria bacterium | reverse complement strand
GCTGTTGCGAATGCCCCGTCGTGCCAATGACAAGCGGCTTATTGTGGCGCAGCGCAGCACGGCAGATCTCAGCGGTGGCTCCCGCATGACTAAAATCGATTGCAACGTCGCAGTTTTGCATCGGCGGCTCGACTGCGTCGCCGAGGTCGCATTGCGCGACGATATTGATTTCTTGATCGCTCCTAACTAGATCGACAACCGTTTTCCCCATGCGTCCAGCCGCGCCGATGAGCAACACGCGCGCGGGGGAGTTCATTTGTTTTGCTCGAATTGTTCCAGAGTTTTGCGTAAGCGCGCCTGGTTTGCTTCGATCATCTCGCACAGGGGCAAACGAACTTCACATGACATCACGCTCCGCCAGCCCAGAGCCGTTTTCACGGGCACCGGATTTGGCTCGATGAATAAATCTTTAAACAACGGCAACAATTTCCGATGCAACTTTTCCGCCGACTTCAAATCGCCTGAGTCGCAGGCCCGAACGAGCGCACACACTTGCGAGGGAAATAGATTTGACGCTACGCTTACCACCCCAGCGGCGCCAACCGCCATGAAGGGCAGCGTGAGCGAATCATCCCCGCTCAAAACAGTAAACGATTCGGGCAAACGTCGGCGCAGATCGCTCACTCGCTCCACGCTGCCGCTCGCTTCCTTGATCGAGACAATATTGCGGCATTCTTTTGCCAAACGCACCACAGTTTCAGGACTGATGTCCACGCCGCAGCGTCCAGGAATGTTGTAGAGCAGAATCGGCAGCGATGTGGCGTCGGCAATCGCCTTAAAGTGGCGAAAGAGCCCTTCCTGACTTGGCTTATTGTAATAGGGCGCAACGAGCAGCGCGCCATCGACACCGAGTTTCTCGGCCAACTTTGTGTCGGCCACCGCGTGTTCGGTAGCATTTGAGCCTGTTCCCGCGAGCACCAGGCAACGTTTGTTTGCTGTTGCAACTGCCAGTCTGATCAATTGTTTGCGCTCGTCGTGTGACAGTGTCGGCGATTCGCCCGTCGTTCCAATCGCGACAACGCCTGTGATTCCTGCGGCGATTTGTGCCTCGATCAGTTTTTCAAAAGCAGCAACATCAATGCCACCATTGCGAAAAGGCGTGACCAGTGCCGTGAACGTGCCGCGAAACATGGTGGTTAATTGTAGGGCGGCCTGCTCAATTGTCATGTCGAGCGACGTCGAGACATCTCTGATTGTTTCTGTCTTGAGATTAGAGATTCCTCGACTTCGCTCGGAATGGAAAAGCGGCCAACGATACGAAGGTCAAACCTCGATCGTTCCTTCGAAGACAAACTCCGCTGGGCCGGTGAGAGTGACATTACGAAATCCTCCATCGCTCTTTTCAAATCCGACTTGAAGTTCGTCTCCGCCTCGCGCGATCACGGTGATTGGTCCATTCACCTTTTCTACGGCGGCAAAGATGAGCGCGCCCGCGACCACGCCGGTGCCGCAAGCGAGCGTTTCGTCTTCAACGCCGCGCTCGTAGGTGCGGACGGCAATTTTTTTCGGTCCGCGTCTTTCGATGAAGTTTACGTTCGTGCCATTTGGCGAAAACATTTTGTGATAGCGAACGACTGAACCTTCTCGACGGACATCGACATCCTCGATTCGTGAAACCGGAATGACGACGTGCGGTACGCCGCTGTTGATGAAGTGAACGATCTTGTTTTCGTCCGCCGCGCAGACCTCGATGTTTAGTCGTAAATCGGTTGGCTCCGTCATCTGAAGCGTCACAGAATCGCCCGTTAGCTCCGCGGCAATCACGCCCGCTGGCGTTTCAAAAGACATTTTTGTCGGTGCTCCTGCGACCTGGTTTGCAAAGCGCGCGAAGCAGCGAGCACCGTTGCCGCACATCTCCGCCTCTCCTCCGTCGGCATTAAAGTAGCGCATGCGAAAATCCGCGTGGTTCGATGCTTCTTCGAGGAGCAAAACTCCGTCCGCCCCGATACCACGGTGGCGATCGCATAGACGCGCAATCTGGCTGCGATCCAGATGGATGTCCCCCGCCCTGTTATCGATCAGGATGAAATCGTTTCCCGCGCCATTCATTTTGGCGAAACGCACCATACTTTTTCGTCTAGCATAGTATGCGGCGAAAGCCAAGGAGCGGCGGTTTTCAACACGCCGCCGGCGATTGAGAATCGCCCTTCCTTGTTTACGCGTCATTGCCAGATGCGCTTTTGATGATTACTTATTCCGCCGTGAACGGACTGGCGGCCTGCGTTTTTCTTGCGATTCTTGCACTGACGCCGCATGGGTCGTTCGCCGCAGACTACAACGGCTTGATCCTCGAGCAGGTTAAACAGATGCCGCAAGGCGGCCGGTATTCTGTTTCGCATTTCGCAAAGATCCGCCTGCAATCTTCGGCGCATTTCGAATCCGGCAAATTTTTCATCGTGCCGGCGGGGCCGAGTTTCTGCTCGGGAGCAACCTATCTGGTGTTCATCAGAACAATCGAGGCTTTGCGCGCACGAGGCGAGCTTCATATGGACTATGCGACCTTGGAAAAGCTCATCATTCGTGATCAACGCGATGGCGAAGGAATCTGGGGCCGCTGGAATGCAAATGGCCCAGGCACTGCGCGTCTTTTTCACGAGCTTCGGCTGGGGCGAAACTTCGACAACTTCGATCAGGCCAGCCCGGGCGATTTCATGAAAATCTTTTGGTCACGCCAGGTGGGAAAAAATGAGCACGGACACTCCACAATTTTTCTCGGAATGGAGAATCGACCGGACGGCCAGTATGTCCGGTATTGGTCGAGTAACATTCCAAGCGGTTACGGTGAGAAATCTGTTCCGCGAAGCAAGATTGCGTACGCGATTTTCTCGCGTCTTCAGGCACCTGCGAATCTGGCGCGAATCAATAACGCGCCTTTGGTCGACACATATTTAGCATCTCTCCTTCGGACCCGTTCCAGTATTACCGAAGCCTGCACAAAGTGCGGGCTTTGATCAACGACTGGTCGTGGTAGCTCGCGTCGCCAAGTCATGAGTGGAGCCAGCTCTCAAAACTGGCTTGCATCGCCGCAAACGAATCTTTAAAACGACGAAATGCTTATCGAAACCTTAAAACGTCATTGGTGGGTTCCGGTCATAAGGGGCATCGCTGCAATCGTCTTCGGAGTAATCGCATTCGTCTATCCTGGCTTAACAGTCGCAGTGCTTGTGCTGTTATTTGGCGCCTGGGTGCTGGTCGACGGCATCTTTCGCGTTATAGGCGCCATTAGCCATCGCGCTTCCGATCCGGACTGGGGATTCCATCTAATCATCGGGATTCTGGGGATTATCATCGGGTTCCTCACGTTCCATGCGCCGAGGATAACGGCTCTGGCGTTGGTCATCTATATTGCGGCCTGGGCGCTGATGGTTGGCGCAACGGAGATTGCGCTGGCAGTCAGGCTGCGCCGGGAAATTAAGGGCGAATGGTTCCTCATCCTCATGGGCCTCGCTTCGATTGCCTTTGCATTCCTGCTTTTGTGGAATCCGGTCGCCGGTGCGGCAGCGGTGATCTGGATCATCGCATGGTACGCAGTGATACTGGGTGTTCTGGGGATCATTTTTGGGTTCCGGTTGCGCAGCCTACCGACATTGCCTGTGCGCTAGTCAGCAGAAAAATTCCGTCGTTTGCTTGCTCTTGGTTCGGCATTCAATGCCGGCTGCAGAGAGTACGAGTAGCTAAGCGAACGGTTTAGATACGCGGTTCTCAACCGCGTCACGAGGCTGCCTACTGGGCCCCCTCATTCGGGAAATCTCTGCCACGAAGTGTTTTTTTGCGCGACCAAACGCGCTAGCGGCGGTTTTGTTGAAGAAAATGCGGCTTGGTGCGATGGATTGGGCGATTACTCTATGGCGCTGGATATGAACTGTCTCATGTCGCGCGTCGGATTTGTGACTGCGAAGAGAACCCCATTTTTCTAAGGCCCCTCTATGAAAAAAGCTCCCCTTGCTACAACTACGCGACCGCGAAATCGCCCGCAGTCGAACGGAAGTGAACTCGATACGAGGCAATTGCTTGCCGCGTTAATAGCATTCAAACGCGGTGATTTTTCCGCACGACTTCCGCAGGATTGGACCGGCGTGCCGGGCAAGATCGCCGACACCTTCAACACAGTCATCGAAACGAACGAACGCATGAGCCGGGAATTAGAACGCATCGTGAATGCGGTCGGAAAAGAAGGCCGAATTACACAGCGGGCATCGCTGAACAACGTCTCCGAGTCCTGGGCCGATGCCATCCGATGCATCAATGTCTTGATCGAGGATCTGCTCCGTCCGACAAGCGAAATGGCGCGCGTGATCGGCGCTGTCGCGAAAGGCGATTTGTCCCAAACGATGGCCACTAAGATCGACGGACAGTCGCTTAAAGGAGAGTTTTTGCGCACGGCAAGAATTGTAAACACGATGGTCGATCAGCTCGGCGCATTTGCGTCGGAAGTCACGCGCGTGGCGCGCGAAGTTGGCACGGAAGGAAAGCTGGGCGGCCAGGCAAAAGTAAAAGGCGTTGCCGGTACCTGGAAAGATTTAACCGAAAACGTCAATTTAATGGCCGGCAATCTCACGGCTCAGGTCCGCAATATCGCGACGGTCACGACTGCAGTGGCGAACGGCAACTTGACCAAGAAAATCACAGTCGATGTGAAAGGTGAGTTTCTTGAGCTGAAAGACACGGTCAATGTCATGGTGGATCAGCTTCGGTCGTTTGCCTCGGAGGTAACGCGTGTGGCGCGCGAAGTAGGTTCTGAGGGAATTCTAGGCGGACAAGCTCGCGTGGAAGGGGTGTCCGGTACATGGAAGGATCTGACCGACTCGGTTAATTTCATGGCGCGCAATCTGACCGGACAGGTGCGCAACATTGCCGCCGTCACGACTGCTGTCGCGAGGGGAGATCTGTCGAAGAAGATCACAGTCGATGTGAAGGGTGAAATCCTCGAGCTGAAAAACACAATCAATACGATGGTTGATCAGCTCAGTTCGTTTGCATCGGAAGTGACACGGGTGGCGAGGGAAGTGGGCACCGAAGGAAAATTGGGTGGGCAGGCCGACGTCAAGGGCGTCGCAGGCACATGGAAAGATCTCACCGACAGCGTCAATTTCATGGCCGGCAACCTCACAGGCCAGGTGAGAAACATTGCTGAGGTAACAACCGCAGTCGCGAATGGCGATCTTTCAAAGAAAATCACAGTCGATGTAAAAGGCGAGATTTCAGAGCTGAAAAACACGATCAACACGATGGTCGACCAGCTCAGCTCGTTCGCGGCGGAGGTGACACGCGTGGCTCGTGAGGTCGGCACAGAAGGCAGGCTGGGCGGCCAGGCGGATGTGCGGGGTGTGGCCGGCACGTGGAAGGATCTTACTGATTCCGTGAACTCGATGGCGTCCAACCTGACGGGCCAAGTTCGCAACATTGCCGACGTCACTACCGCCGTGGCCAAGGGTGATTTGTCAAAAAAAATCACGGTGGACGTACGCGGCGAAATTCTCCAACTCAAGGACACGATCAACACCATGGTAGATCAACTCCGCTCGTTCGCTGCGGAAGTTACGCGCGTAGCCCGCGAAGTTGGCACAGAAGGAAAACTCGGCGGCCAGGCGCAGGTGCCCGGGGTCGGGGGCACTTGGAAAGATTTGACCGATTCGGTGAACTCCATGGCCTCCAACTTGACGGCACAAGTGCGCAATATTGCGGACGTGACTACCGCAGTGGCCAGCGGCGATTTGTCCAAAAAGATCACTGTGGACGTCCAAGGCGAAATCCTCGGGTTAAAGAACACCATCAACACAATGGTCGATCAGCTTTCATCGTTCGCAGCCGAAGTGACGCGAGTGGCGCGCGAGGTCGGCACTGACGGAAAACTCGGCGGCCAGGCCAATGTGCGTGGTGTTGCCGGCACGTGGAAAGACCTGACCGATTCTGTGAATTCGATGGCCTCCAACCTGACCGCGCAGGTCCGCAACATCGCTGCAGTAACCACGGCCGTCGCGATGGGCGACTTGTCCAAGAAAATCACCGTCGATGTGAAAGGCGAGATTCTGGAACTGAAGGACACGATTAATACGATGGTGGACCAACTTCGCTCGTTCGGATCGGAGGTTACTCGTGTCGCGCGCGAAGTCGGTTCCGAAGGCAAATTGGGTGGACAAGCTGATGTGCGCGGGCTGGCAGGCGTATGGAAGGACCTCGGCGACAACGTCAACTTCATGGCCTCCAACCTCACGACACAAGTGCGCAACATCGCAGCCGTGACCACTGCGGTTGCCACGGGCGATCTGAGCAGGAAAATCACCGTCGACGTTAAAGGGGAAATTCTCGAATTGAAAAACACGGTGAACACGATGGTGGATCAACTGTCATCATTCGCCGATGAAGTCACGCGCGTCGCCCGCGAGGTCGGTATGGAAGGAAAGCTCGGTGGTCAGGCTGAGGTGAAAGGAGTTTCGGGAACTTGGAAAGATCTTACCGACAACGTGAACTTCATGGCCTCCAACCTGACCGATCAGGTGCGTGGCATTGCCAAGGTAGTGACGGCAGTCGCAAAGGGCGATTTGAAACGCAAGCTTTTCCTGGAAGCCAAGGGCGAAATCGCCGAGCTCGCCGAGACGATCAACAATATGATCGATACCCTCGCCATCTTTGCTGATCAAGTTACCACTGTAGCTCGCGAAGTGGGCATCGAAGGAAAGCTCGGCGGTCAGGCGAACGTGCCTGGCGCCGCGGGTACATGGCGGGACTTGACCGACAACGTCAACCGACTGGCAGCAAATCTGACCACGCAGCTTCGCGCCATTGCTGATGTCGCGACCGCAGTCACCAAGGGCGACCTCACCCGTTCAATTCAGGTGGAAGCACAAGGCGAGGTCGCATTCGTCAAGGACAACATCAACGAAATGATCCGTAATCTGAGGGACACCACGTTGCGGAACAAGGAACAGGACTGGCTGAAAACGAACCTCGCAAAATTCACGCGCATGCTGCAGGGACAGCGCGATTTCCTGACGGTTGGCAAACTCATTCTATCGGAACTCGCTCCGCTGGTTTCAGCGCAACAGGGCGCCTTCTACATGATGGATAAGTCTAATGGTGAATCCGAGCTGAGGCTGCTGGCGAGCTACGCTTCACAGGAAGGCAATGGCGCAAAGAATCGCTTCAAAATGGGTGAGAGTCTCGTGGGACAAGCAGCGTTGGAAAAACGGCCCATTCTTTTGACTAATGTACCGAGCAACTACGCGAAAGTGAGTTCGGGCCTGCGAGAATTTCAGCCGACGAACATCGTGGTTCTGCCGATTCTCTTTGAAGGCCAGGTGAAAGCGGTCATGGAACTTTCGTCGGTTGAGCGATTCAGTCCCACTCATGAGGCGTTCCTGGATCAATTAACCGAGAGCATCGGCATCGTGCTCAATACCATCGAGGCCAGCACGCAAACAGAAAATCTCCTCAAACAGTCGCAGTCGCTCGCGGCGGAGTTGCAGAAGACAAACCTGGAGCTCGAGGAAAAGGCGCGCTCGAATCTCGCGAAGGACCAATTTCTGGCCATGCTCAGTCACGAATTGCGCACACCTCTAACGCCCGTGCTCGCCTCTGCTCTTGCAATGGAGAGCGAGCCGGAGTTGCCGAAAGATATTCAGGAATCGCTGCAAATGATTCGCCGCAATGTGGAACTGGAGGCGCGGCTGATCGATGACTTACTTGATCTGACGCGCATCGATCGCGGCAAAGTGCAGCTCAATTTTGAAGTCGTTGACGCCCACACATTGTTGCAAAACGCCCTTGAGATTTGTCAGGCAGAAATCGAGCGAAAGCATCTGAGGCGTT
>DATLPS010000060.1:0-10269 GCA_035535575.1 Candidatus Limnocylindria bacterium | reverse complement strand
AAAGTGCATCAGCATTACGATGTGATCGGAGAGCAAGAGATCGAGGTGCAGGCCGGCAAATTTCATGCGTTCCGTATTCATGGAGAGCAAACATCGCCGAGCCAGATGACAATTGATCGCTGGTTCGCAAGCGGCACCGGTATCGTGAAGGACGTAACGACAATGCGCGCCGCCAGGGGCGATTTGCTCCAGCGCATTTCTCTCGAGCTTGCGGAAGCACCGAAAATCATGAGTCGGCCCGAAGTGAAATCTGATGCGATCCCGAAGCAGCTTTCAGTGAACGTTTCAAAAGGGCGGTTGGGAAAACCGGTGACGACGTTTTCGTCAAATACGCCGGAGATCTACGCGCGCTGGCAGGGACAGCGGTTACGACAAGGCGCAAAGGTGAAAGCTGTGTGGATCGCGGAGAATATCGGCGAAGATTTTCCTCAAGATTACAAGGTGGATGAAGCCTCCGCTGTCGCGGAAGCCGCGAGCGCACATGGCGCGTTCATGCTGGCACGACCCGAAGACGGTTGGGCGCTCGGTGATTACCGGGTGGAATTCTATGTTGACGACGTCTTCGTGGATGCGGTGAAGTTAAAAATTGTGGAATGAATGGCGGCCTGCGCCCGACGTGGTTGGTTACAGACTCCCGTCGGTGACTTCGGCGGAACATTTTCCTGAATCCAAAACAATTCGCCGCTGCATCGTAACTAGAGAAATGAAGAAGATTACGATTGTTTTTCTCGCGGTGTGCAGCGTGTCGGCCACTGCATGCCACTGGGTTGGAATTCGCGGCAACGGCGATATCAAGACAGATGAACGCCCGGTAAGCGCGTTCGCCAACATCGATGTGAGAGGCGCTTTCACCATCGAATGGCAAAGTGGACAGCCCAGCCTTCGCATCACCACGGACGAGAATCTTCTTCCTTACATCAATAGCAACGTCTCGGGCGACACACTTCATTTGCGTACGCGCGAGCAGATCCGGCCGACCCATGGAGTGCGGGTGATCATCTCAAGCCCAACGCGGGCAGGAGCGAGAATCAGCGGCGCAGTGAAGCTCGCTGCAAAGCAGCTGAGCGGATCCAGGTTCGCGTTGGAAGCGCGCGGCGCGTCGCGCGTCTCGCTTGAAGGGAACATTGACCAACTCCTGGCAGATATGAC
The DNA here is from genome assembly GCA_035535575.1 of Candidatus Limnocylindria bacterium. Taxonomy (GTDB): domain Bacteria; phylum Verrucomicrobiota; class Verrucomicrobiia; order Chthoniobacterales; family UBA10450; genus Udaeobacter. The sequence goes on along the minus strand of DATLPS010000060.1, from coordinate 9,120 downwards.
TGGCGCAAGCAAGCTAGCGGCGAATGAATTGCATACCAAAACCGCGGAGATCTCCACTACAGGCGCGGGGGATGCGGAGATCGCAGTAGCTGAGACGCTGAAAGTCGTCATCACTGGCGCGGGGAAAGTTCAGTACTCCGGCGATCCTCCAACGATTGAAAAACACATCAGCGGCGCCGGATCAGTTCGTCATCGCGACTGATAGCACAAGTCGCTTCTGCAGAGCACCGCTGATGCTAACGCCTGCTTAAGGCTGCGCGCGCCTTGCCCCTAAAATATTCGACGGTGCCAGGCACGCTGGACTACAAAGTTAGTGCAGCAAATGCAGCAACCGTTCACCATTCGAATTTTGACTTGGTTGGCGGCGTTCAGCTCCATGGGAATGTTCGTGTCGATCCTGTTGGCTGTTATGGATGTCGGGCCACACATCATGGGTGGCGAACGAGTCACCCGATCGGAATGGTTGCACATCGCCGCGCCACTCGTGGCCAGCATTGGCTGTCTTATGGCTTTGATCGCATACGGGTTTCGCGCGGGCAAACCGTGGTCGCGCCATGCGATCATAGCTATGTTCACCTTGATTATCCTCTATGCGTCGACCCTCGGCGCACTAAACGTGCTTCGCACCACAATCATGTGGCGCGCTATCGTGAATGCCTCCATCTTCGGTTCCGCTGCGGTGTGGTATTTCTATTTCAAACCAAATGTCGCTGCGTATTTTCGTGAATTAAGGAGACGATAGTAGCTGTCGATGAAAGTTGTATCTGACGTGACTGCGCTTTGCGATTGCAATCCTGATCTCCAGTGCGACAGAAATACCTAAATCATGCGAACGAGTTCATTCATCATTGCATTTCTGTTTCTGATCCATGCGGCGACCGCGGGAGACGAGCGATCGATCAAGGATTTGAGCAAAGCGCTGACAGGGCTCGCGGCTGACGTCGATCCGGCTGAAGCGCAATCGCTATCAATCACGGCGCATACCACGGCGCGCCGTCTGAAACGCGAATACCGGGTCGTTCTTAACCCCGAGTTCACGGTCTTCCTGTACAATATCGGTATGCGAAAACGCGGCTGGTGCGGACACTGGGCACAGGATATCGGCGCGGAGTTGAAAGAACTCAAGCTCAAGACGCTCGTGCTCCACTGGGGTGAAGCTTATCCTAACACAACGAGCGAGAACAATGCCCTGGTGGTCACTGCGCGTAACCAGCCGTTTCAAGATGGAATCATCCTCGACGGCTGGCGCAGGGCCGGACGATTATTCTGGTGCCCCGTCACGAAAGATGACGAGTACGAAGTGGAACAGCACTACGGTCATTCCGGGATCACTGTTTGGAAAGAAAACATGAAGTGGAGTGCTTGGCTCCAGGAGTATCAAACGAGCGAGCAGGAGCCGAAAAAAGCCACCGCATCGCGCTGAGTTAGTACCGCCCAGCAGCGTCGCTGGCGAGGAATTGTTCCTCTCGCACCGCGGGAGGATTATGCGCAGACGCTAGGGATTGGTGTGTTCGAGTGCGACAGCGAACGGATGTAACTCTGCGGTCATGAGTCCGTCAGAGACAGCGGGATCAGCCTCCATGAATGCGCGTGCGGCCGCTTCATCGGGTGCCCTAAAGATCGCAATGCCGAATGTCTTATCGCCTGGTTCTTTTGTGCGTCCAGCCAAGATTAACTGACCGGATTTTATCGCTTCCTGGAATCGCGCGAAATGTCGCTCCAGCGCTGCACTGTCCTCTTTCGTCCAGCTTTTGTCGTCGTACAAACGTGGCACGAGTCTTAGCACATAGATAAACTCTTTCGGCTTCGTTGATGCCTGGGTCTGCGCGTTCAATGGATGGCTCATCGCGCAAATGCAAACGAGCAACATGAATAGTTGGCAGGATCGATTCTCCATATCGTGGTGAGTTACGTTGCGTCCTTGGCGGACTTTGTGCGAGGTTTCTTTGCTTGAATTCTAAATTTGTTTGGTCGGCAGCTCCGAAAGCTTTCGCGAGTAAATGGCCTGGTCGCCTTGATTTCCTGTTTTCATGGCTTCCTGATTCATTGAGTCTTCAGCCGTGGCGAAGTTTGTCTTAATTGGGAGTGGTTTAGCCGGCGGACTGCTTGCGGCGTATTTGGGGCGGCGAGGATATGAGGTCGAGCTTTACGAGCGACGCGCTGATCCGCGCGAAGGCAACATCGTCGGCGGGCGTTCAATAAATCTGGCGATTTCGACCCGGGGCATTCATGCGCTCGAACAGATCGGCATTGCGGATGAAGCGTTGCAACACGCGATTCCAATGCGCGGTCGGATGATTCACGATAAGTCCGGCGGGCTACATTTTACGCCGTACGATGTCGATCCCAAAAAATGCATCAATTCGATCGGGCGCGCATCGCTCAACACGACTGTCATCGAAGCAGCACAGCGGTATCCGAACGTGCGCGTGCATTTCAATCACAAATGCGCCGACGTCGATCTGACCGAAGCGGTCTGCTATTTAGAAAGGACTGATGGTGCTGTAGCGGCCGCTGTCACAACGGCAAATCCGGAAATAATCCAAGTCTCCGGTGACGCGGTGATCGGCGTCGATGGCGCGTTCTCCGCTGTGCGGCAGTCGATGCAAATGCATATCGACAGCTTCCAGTACGACGAGAGTTATCTCGCCCACGGCTACAAAGAATTGACCATCCCGCCTGGTCCGGATGGTTCATGGCGCATGGAGAAGAACGCGCTCCACATCTGGCCGCGTAAAAGTTTCATGATGATTGCGCTGCCTAATCCCGATGGTTCGTTCACCTGCACCCTCTTTTGGGAATTCGAAGGACCGCGCAGTTTTGCGACCACGAAGAGCGACGAGGATGTCCGCCGGTTTTTCGAAGAAGAATTTCCCGATGCCATTCCAATCATGTCAACGTTGCTCGAAGATTTCCGCCAAAACCCGACCGGTTCACTGGTGACCATACGCTGTGCGCCGTGGTATTACCGCGACAAAGTTTGCCTGCTCGGCGATGCCGCGCACGCGGTTGTGCCGTTCTACGGCCAGGGAATGAATGCAGCATTCGAAGATTGCGTCGTGTTCGACGACTGCCTAGAGAAATCTCCGGATAATCGCGAGCACGCGTTCGCTGAATATTTTTCCCGGCGCAAAGAAAACGCCGATGCTCTCGCTGATCTCGCGGTCGACAATTTCATCGAGATGCGCGACAAAACAGCCTCGAGAACGTTTCGCGCCAAAAAGAAACTCGATCATCTCCTCGAAGCCGCGCTGCCCGGCGTCTACTTGCCGCTTTACACGATGGTGACTTTTGCACGGATCCCATACGCAGAAGCCGCCCGCCGGGCACGACGCCAGGACGTTATCGTTTACGGCAGCCTCATTGCGCTCTCGATCTTATTGATCGCTCTGCTACTTCGGTTGATCGCTTATTGACGAGCGCAGGTGGCAGATGAACTTTGATTTGCCCGCCGCAGCGGGCGAAACATCAACATCAAAAACGAAAATCATTATGAGCAACACATACGTTCCACTGATCAGTTCCGGCGTTGCGGGGCCGCTTGGCATTCTGCATCTCCCGCGGCTTTGGCAGAAGGTATCTCTCGAGCAAGACGGTAAACTGGCTTCCGGCTATCCTGGCGTCGGCAAAGGTTTTGACGCGATGACGCTCGCCGCGCTTGGTCTCGAAGAGCAGGCCGTGAGAGATTACATTAAGGAGAATAAGCCGAGTTATCCTCAGTTCGAGGCGTGGGTGAAGAAAAATGCCAAATCGCTAAATCGAGAGGCGATCGAAAAGCACAATGCGGCGGTGCGGGGCTACAATCATGACGACGAAACGCGCAAGGGCATTCTGAACGCATGCGGCATCACCGACGATGCTTCCGCGCCAAAAGACGCGGTGAACCTCAATAATCTCGACGACTGGTATGAGTTTCATCAAGCGGTGCTTCGTGGTTGAGAGTTGCATCGCCTATTTATCGCATGCCTACGACAGCAATATCTAGCTTTCGCAAAACCGCGGAGACTTTCACACCTGGGGCAAAGACGCTGCCACAACAGTACTTCATCTCTGCGGACGTCTTCGCCGAAGAGCAAGAGAGGATTTTCTCAAGACACTGGGTATTACTGGGACATCAGAGCTGCATCGTCCATGCCGGTGACTATTTCATCGCGGAGGTCGCCGGCGAAAACTTGATCGTTGTACGCGACAAACGCGGAGAGATCCGTGGATTCTACAACGTGTGTCGGCACCGCGGAAGTCGACTCATCGAAAACAGAAATGGACAACTCTCCACTGCAATTCAGTGTCCGTATCATGCGTGGATGTACGCACTGGATGGGCGCTTACTCGGCGCGCCGCACATGGATGATGTGCCGGACTTTAATAAGGGCGATTATTCGTTGCATCCGGTAAACATCGCGCTGTGGGAAGGATTCATTTTTGTGAATCTGGCGGAACAGAAGGAAACGCCTCGGCAGAGCGAGGCGGCTACAAGGCGAGGCGGCTACATGTCGCTGGAGGAATGGTTTGCGCCGTTGAATAAAAAATTTTCGCATTGGAACATGTCGATCTTGCGCTCGGCGAAACGAATCGAGTACGACGTGCGAGCCAATTGGAAGTTGATGTTCGAGAATTATTCGGAGTGTTATCACTGCCCGGGGGTGCATCCGCAGTTGCAGAAAGTTTCACCGTACGATTCGGCGGAGAACGATCTGGCAGAAGGGGCATTCCTCGGCGGGTTCATGAAGATTAATCAAGGCAAGAGCCTGACCATGAGCGGCAACGCCTGCGCCGCGTTCGTCGGTAAGATCGAGAATCTTCAGCAGGTTTTTTATTATTCCATTTTCCCGAACATGCTCCTCAGTCTGCATCCGGAATACCTGATGGTGCATCAGCTGTGGCCGCAGTCGCCAGAGCGCACACTGATATTGTGCGATTGGTTTTTTCATCCGGAGGCGTTTGAGGGCGAAGATTTCAATCCGGATGATGCAATCGAATTTTGGGACATGGTAAACACGCAAGACTGGCACGTTTGCGAATTGAGCCAGCAAGGTATTGCCTCACGCGCATATGAGCCGGGGCCGTACTCGTCGCGCGAAAGCATTCCGGCAGCGTGGGACAAGTATTATCTGCGCCAGATGCGCTGACGTAGCGCACTCAAGCCTTCTACAACTTGGCGAGAATTTTCTTCGCGAGCGATTTCTCCTGCTCGAGCGCAGTCTTGGCCGGCACGCCGTGCATTCCGATCGTGATCAAGATGTTTCCCTTCAGGATGTTCAGCATCTCGAGACCAGTTTTGTCGTGGTAAAAGATGGCCTTATCGCCGAAGCCATCGACGGTGGTTGGCTTGCCCCGCTCCGGGCCGAGCACGGAAAACATTGTCTGAGTAAGGTGCGGCGGGGCTTCTCGCCCTGCGTAGAGCACGTCGAACACGAGCGCCTTGTCGCCTTTCACTGCATAATAACTCCACTCAGAATCATAGTACCCATCGCTGCCTTCCTTGTTTCGTCCCTTCGGATCTTTGACCGGCACACCCAGAATAGCCTCGGCGTCGGACTTTGTGACGACCGCTGATACGTCGATCTTGTCTCCGGCGAAGGCAGAACACGTGCTGAAAGCGACAGCTATTCCGACAACGACATTGATGAATTTGCGTTTCATCGCATTACCTCTGCTGCGGTGAGCTAATCATCGTCGAGATCGATTGGGAAGCTCAACCAGTGTTTAACATCGAAGGTTCAATGTTGAAGTCAGAAGCTGTGCTCGCAGTTTCGCGCTGACTCATGCTCGACCTCATTCCTCAATTGCGGCGGTTCGAGCTTGAACGAACGCGCGAACGGATCGCTCGACGTCTTTCGGCTGGGTGGCCCAATCACAAACGCTGATTCGGATCACCGCCCGGCCTCGCCAAGTCGAGCCGCCGCACCAGCACTCGCCGGAAGCCTGAATGTTCCGAAGCGTTGCCGTAGTCAACGCATCCTCTTCGCACGACACGAGCACCTGATTGAAAATGACGTCGTTGTGGATTTGAAAGCCTTGTTCGGCGAGCAACCGGGCGAAGAGTCGCGCGTTTTGGCAGAGCCGCTCCACCAGCTGTTGCACTCCTTTACGCCCAAGGCTCTTCAGGACCGCCCATAGCTCGATCACGCGAGCCCGCTTAGACATCGAAGGCGTGAAATTCATACCGTCGCGGTGCTCGCTCCATTGCAAATAAGAGGCGGAAGCTTTGAAGGCGCTGGTTAACGCTTCGCGATCCCGGCAAAGAATCATGCCGCTGTCGTACGGGACGTTGAGTGTCTTGTGCGCGTCGACCGACCACGAATCCGCTTTTTCAATCCCGTCACAAATCTCGCTTATGGACGGGAGCACGCGCGCCCAGAGTCCGAACGCGCCATCGACATGCACCCATGAACCGGCAGCGCGCGCACGATCACAGATGGCGCCAACCGGGTCGATCGCGCCGGAGTTGACGTTGCCGACCTGCGCTACAACCAGCGAGCCCTCGTCGAGTTTCGGCATTTGGTCCGGCCGCATCCGTCCTTGATCGTCCGCGGAAACGATTTCGACGTTGTCGGAGCCAAGGCCCAGCATCGAAATGGATTTATGCACGGCCGCGTGAGCGTCCGCGCCAACGATGACGCGAATTCGGGGCGCGCCGTACAGACCTTTCTTAACAACGTCCCAGCCGCGCCGCCGGAGCAATTCATTTCGTCCGGCGCACAAGCCGGAAAAATTCGCAATGGTCGTCCCGGACACGAAACCGGCGACGGTCCCGGCGGGAAGGCGAAGGAGCGACACGATCCAGCGTTCGCAGATCTCTTCAAGACGGGAGTTGATCGGCGACATTACATAGTGCGCGGTGTTCTGATCCCAGGCATCAGCCAGCCATTTCGCCGTAAGCCCGACCGGAATCATTCCACCATTAACGAAGCCAAAGTACCTTCCGCTGGTTTGAGCTACCGCGGCGGGAGATCCGATGTCATGAAGTAGTTGCAACGCCGCGAGTGGATCGCTGGGATTTTCGGGCAATGGTTCGTCCAACGCGTTCATCGCCAGGAGCGAAGCCTCTGCTGGAAACACCGGGCGGTCTTCGAGGGTGTCGATATACTCACCGGCAAATTGACGTGCTTTGTCGAGCAGCAATGAAAAGCGATCACGATCGGCCCATGGGCCAGCTGAGCTTTGGTCGTTTTCCATAATAATGTCTTGTTGAGCAGACACGATCGTAACTCCGATGATCTGGCTAAAGCGAGCTGCTCGTCCTATTTTGAATCGGGTTCAACCTGCGGGTCATTTCTGGTGCGTTGACGTCGGAGCGCAGTTTGTGGAGGCTTGAGTTATGCCGCCGCTGACGTACGCCAGTTATCTCGATTTGGAGAAACTGCTTTCGCTTCAGAAACCGCGCTCCAGCCCACCGGAACACGATGAGACGCTCTTCATCATCATTCATCAAACGTACGAGCTCTGGTTCAAGCAGCTGCTGCACGAGTTTGAGAAGATCAAGCGAGACTTTTCCGCAGGTGATCTCTTTGGAGCGATCCACACCTTTAAACGCGTACGCACAATCATGAAGGTGCTGGTGGCGCAGGTAGACATTCTCGAAACAATGACGCCATCGTCCTTCTCGAGCTTTCGTGATCGGCTCGAGACGGCATCCGGATTTCAATCGGTGCAGTTTCGGGAAATTGAATTTGCGCTGGGATACAAGCGTGAATCGACAGTCAGGTATCTGAAGACGGATTTCCCCGGATATGGTCGGCTGCAACAGTTGCTCCGTGAACGCAGTGTAGTCGATCATTTCTACGATTTTCTTGCCACGCGCGGGGCACAAATTCCCACAGAGCTCAAGAACCGCGACGTCACGCAACCAAATGGCCCAGACGAGCGTGTGCAGAAAGAAATCCTTCGTCTCTACAAGGATTCGCCCGAGTCCTCGATCCTGTTCGAATTGATGACAGATTTCGATGAGGGATTGCAGGAATGGCGTTATCGCCACATCAAATTGGTCGAGCGAACGATCGGCGCAAAGAAAGGCACCGGCGGATCACCCGGCGTGCCGTTCCTAAAGGAATCGCTGTTCAGGCCGGTCTTCCACGATTTGTGGGCGATCCGGCATGAACTGTGACGCTGCAGTATCGTTGAAGCGTTGAAGTGTTGAAGCGTTAAACGTCAAATTGCGCGGAATATCACGACCGCTTTAACGGATCACGATATCAAGCCTAGAAATTCGCGGGCGGTCCCGGAAAGCACGCATGCCTTCTCCTTGACGGAGAGTTTCATCGATTCGACGAGGTGGCCCGGTTTCGTTTCGCCCAGCGGAAAAGGATAATCCGACCCGAGCGCGACGCGCTCCGGGCCGAACAATTTAAGCAACTGCATTAATGCGTCCGAGTCGTGAACGAGCGAATCGACATAGAACCGCGCAGGCTCCTGGTTATTCGCCAGATATTTGCGCGGCTCGGTTTTGTTGTCGATCGCGACCAGGTCGGGCCGTACAAAAAATCCATGCTCGATTCGTCCGATTGTTCCTGGAAATGCGCCGCCGCCATGGGCGAACGCGACGCGAAGTTTCGGAAACCGCTCGAACACGCCGCCGAAAATCATCGAACAAATCGCGAGCGATGTTTCCGCAGGCATGCCGACGAGCCAAGGCAGCCAGTATTTCGGCATCCGTTCTTTACCCATCATGTCCCATGGATGGACGAAGATCGCAGCGTTGAGTTGTTCCGCCGTTTTCCAGACAATATCGAGCGAAGGATGATCCAGGTTCCGGCAATCGGGTCCGTGGCAATGATCGTTAGGATCGACATGGGTTCCGATCTCGACTCCGCGCAAACCCAGTTCGTTAACGCAGCGCTCAAGTTCCTGCGCCGCAAGATCCGGATCCTGCATTGGGAGGGTGCCCAACCCGGCGAAGCGCGTTGGATAATCGCGAACGACTTCGGCGATATGATCGTTCAGGAACCGCGAGATATCTAGAGCGTCCTTTGGTTTGGCCCAGTAACTAAACATCACCGGCACGGTGGAGAGCACCTGCATGGAAACGCCGACAGAGTCCATTTCTTCGATCCGACGCGTGGGATCCCAAACATTGTCTGTGATCTCACGGAACACGCGATCGCCAAGCATCATCCGCGC
>DATLPS010000059.1:0-5498 GCA_035535575.1 Candidatus Limnocylindria bacterium | reverse complement strand
CGCTCGGGATCAGGCCAGAAGATCAGCAATCCCAATTTGGACATTTGCTGCGCGCTCTGCGGCTCGGCGCGCCGCCACACGGCGGCATCGCGCTCGGTCTCGACCGGCTGGTCATGCTGATCTGCGGCGAACAAAGCATTCGCGACGTGATGGCCTTCCCGAAAAATAATCGCGCTATGGACTTGATGACCAACTCACCAGCGGAAGTCGACTCCCGCCAGTTGCGCGATCTGGGAATCAATCTCGCCAAAGACAAAAAAGTGTAGCGGCGGCTGTGTCAGCCGCATTCTGCCTGGGGATGTGGCGCGCCCAAAGTCCTGAGCGCCAGCGCGGCTTGCTTAATAACCGAGCGCCGCTTTTCGCTCCGCGGCGGTAGGCAGCGGATCCTTGCGGACTGTGATCGCCTCCGCGCCCGAGTCCTTCACCTCCTGTGCCTTGATCGCGTTGAACTCGGTATCCTTCGTGAATTCCGGCGGCAGATCCATGTCCGCATAGATGGCGTGCACGGGGCATACCTCTACACATGCCATGCAATCAATGCATTCATCCGGGTGAATGACCAGCTGGGTCTCGAGTTCGTAGAAGCAAGCGACCGGGCACACCTCTACACAGTCAGTGAACTTACATCCGTTACATTTTTCGGTGACGATGTGGGCCATGGGATTTTCAGTGGTTCAGGGTTCCATATAGGAAACTGCTGGCACGCATTAAGTAATTAGCGATCGACTGGCAGTCAATTCCTGCGTTAAGCGGCAACTGGTGGATGATGCTCGCGGCCACTCCGGAACAAAATGGCTACGAAAAACGTAACGATGGTGCCGAAGCAGATCCACCAGGGAAATTTCATCACCGGCAGCCAGTTCGGCTGTGGATAAAGCTGCGCGCCGAAGATGCCGGCGATGCCGTTGGGCAATCCGCTTAGGATCGCAACCACGATAAAGCCGATGATCATCGCGATAATGTTGCCGCGATTGTTTCCGCGGGATTTCGTCAGCAAACCAGCGAGAAAGATTCCGAGTACCGAGCCGTAGGTGTACCCGTAAATTCCCAAAACGATCGGAATGATACGAACGTTTGGATGGACGATGACGAGGTACGAGGTTGTCGATGCGACAACGATCATCAGGATTGAGAACCAGACTGTGGCCCAACGGACGGCACGCAGACTCTGTTCTGCGGTCGATCCTGGGTTGATGTAGGGCTCGTACCAATCGCGGGTAAAGCTGGTGGCCAGCGCATTGATCGCGGTGCTAAGCGAGCCCATGGCGGTCGCGAAAATTCCGGCGAGAAGCAAGCCGCGAATGCCGACTGGCATTTCATAAAGAATGTAGTGGCAAAAAATTTCGTTGGGGGTTTTCGGCAACGCCGGGTCCTGATGCGTCTGGTAAAAAACCCACAGCAACACGCCGATGCTCAGAAAGGTGAAGGCGATCGGAATATCGGCCAGTCCAGACATGATAAGTGAGCGGCGGCTGCGTCGCACGTCGGGCGCGGTCAACATCCGTTGCACCATGTCCTGATCGGTGCCGTGTGTGGACATGGTCATAAAGGTCGAACCGATGAGTCCCGCGAAAATCGTATACTCGATCGCGAACATACCTTTGATTTTATCCCAACCGGTTTGGGCGGGGTTCAGTCCAGTCGTGATAAAATCGGAAATGTGAAATCCGCCATGGCGTTGGACGATTTCGTTCCAGCCGCCGGGAATCGAAAAATAAAGTAAACCAAGCGCAACCACCGCGCTTCCGATCATGATTGAGGCCTGGATCACGTCGGTCCAGATGACCGCCTTGATTCCGCCCAGCGTGGTGTAAATCGCAGTCAGGGCCACGATGACGGCTGTCGCTCCAATGTAAATAAAAAGCGCTTCTCTTTGGCCTGGTTGAACGCCTCGGATCATTTCATAAGCCAGGGCAAGTGCGATCGCGGCGACATACAAGCGCGCGCCTGACGCGAGCAACCGCGTGAAAAGAAAAACCGCCGATGCCGCGTTCTTGGTGCCGACGCCGAAGCGCGCCGTGAGATATTCGTAGATCGAATAGACTTTGTAGTCGTAGTACGGCTTGATGAAAATGTAACTGACCAGGATGCGCGCCAGAATTGTGCCGAGAGCGAGCTGGAGATACGTGTAGTTTCGAAACGTGAATCCTTCCCCGGGCGTACCGAAAAATGTTCCCGCGCTCGTTTCCGCAGCAATGAGCGAAGCGAGAATTGCCCACCACGGAATTCCGCGACCGCCGAGCGCGAAGTCTTTGAGATTTTCCTCCTTCCGGCCCATGTAAAGGCCGATGGACATGATGAGGATAAAATAGAGAAGCAAAACCGCGCAATCGATGGCGAGCCGGCTGTCCATGTCGGCGCATAGTTAGCCACAGACCGACACAGATTTACACAGATAAAGAAATGAAGATTTCCAATTACATCATCTGTGTTTGATCCGTGTTAATTTGTGGCGACAAAATTGTTGATGAAATTCCATGAGATACCCGCACCGGCCTTTGATCTGGCGATGACGCTTGATTCCGGCCAGGTATTCCATTGGGAAAAGGCCGGCACTGGATTTGTGGGCACGATTGGCGACTGCGCTGCTTACGTCGAGCAGTGCGGAAGCGTTTTGAAGACACACACAAGTGGAGGGAAACTCGACGGCTTTAAGCCGTCGAGTTTTTCTAAAACTGTTGCGCACTATTTCGCGTTGGATCACCCGCTAGCTGATATATGCGCCTCGTTTCCAGACGATGCGCTGATGAATGCTGCGCGCGATTTTTGTCGCGGCTTGCGGATCATTCGCCAGCCAAAATGGGAGTGTCTCGCCACATTTATCTGTTCGTCCCTGAAGCAGGTGGCGCACATTCGCCAAATCTCGGCGGCGCTCCGGACCCGCTTCGGCGAGCGGCGGGAGATTGGCAATCATGTGGTTTACACGTTTCCGCCGGCGCAGCGGATTGCGCGCCTTTCTGAGACAGAACTGCGCGAATGCAAGCTTGGTTATCGCGCCAAAAATCTGCGCGCGACAGCCCAGCAAGTCAGCTCGCGCGAATCCGAGCTTGAGAAATGGTCGAAGCTTCCAGATGGCGATCTTCGAAAAAATCTGTTCGAACTGCCCGGTGTAGGGGCGAAGATTGCAAATTGCGTGATGCTCTTTGCATACGAGCGACTCCGCGCATTCCCGATCGATGTGTGGATCGAGCGGGTTCTGAGACAACATTATTTGCAGCGTCGAAGGAAAATGACGGCACAGCAGCTGAGTGAATTTTCCGAAAGCTATTTTGGCGAACACGGCGGCTACGCACAGCAGTATTTGTTTCACCATGCCCGCACTGCTTTACGCAAATCAGGACTATCCAGGGGTTCCTCGACCCCGAAAACTTTCGGGGCTCGGAATGACAAAAGGGGACGCTCGGACAAGGACCCAGGAGGAACAGCGGCAGGCGCGCAGGTTGTCAGCGCCTCAAGCGTGGGATAATGTTCCCGGCTTTTACCTGAGAAAACTCTAGCCTGAATTTGCCTTCTTAAGAGAACGCTCTCATGACAACGGCTGACATTATGTTCGCCCAGCCCGGCCATCCCGAAGGCTTTCGCGATCGGGAATACGACGCGCGAACGATTTTCTGGGCGTTGCTCGCGGCGATTGTAATTCACCTGGCGGTGGCGTTCTTGCTCGCTGCGTTCAGCGGCGTTTTTTCGCCAGCCATTCCGATGCAGGAAAAGCCCGCCGAACTCACTTTTGTCGATCTATCACCAACCCCAAAGAATTCCGCGTTCATCGAAACCGATGAATCGAAAAAAGCACCGGAGCCGAAAGAGAAAACATTCGAGTCGAATGCCAATTCAGTTGGAGCAAGCGAGCTTGCCACCACTGGTGAATTGCCGTTGCCCTCGCAAACGGGGAAAGATCGGCCGTTTATGGATTTAGAGACAAATCCGTACTCGCTGGATACAAAGGGAGCACAACCGCAGCAGTCGAAGGCTGCATCACAACAAAAACAAATGCCTGCTCCGCAATCCGCGCCCATTACCGCTGCGGAGCAATTTGCTCTCTTGGCTCAAAAGCCAACTGCTGCAGTCGAGCCCTCGACTTCAGCATCGCAGGCCCAATCCGCGTATCGGCGTTTGAAGGAGCGAAACCATATCTCCGGCAACATTACCAATCGCGGTATTTCGGCCGTGAACGCTTTGGGCACACCGCTCGGTCGCTATCAGAAGATCGTGTCGGATTCAATCGGATCACGCTGGTATACATACATGGATCAGAAGCGTGATTTAATCACTATCGGCACTCTGCGTCTGCGATTTCGGATTGATCGAAGCGGACAAGTAAAGGATCTCAAGATCACAGAGAACAGTTCGAACGAGGCGTTCGCAAACGTGTGCTTACAATCGGTGCTGGAAGCGCATCTTCCGCCCATTCCGAATGACGTCGCCAATAGCTTGCCGGCTGAAGGCTTGGAAGTACCCGCCTTCGGCTTCACCATTTATCCAAACTGATGGTCGCCGCCTGGATGATTGCCGAAGCGCCAGGAATCGTGAATATCGTGTTCGGATTCTTCACGAGGGGTGGGCTGTTCATGTGGCCGCTGCTGGCCTGCTCGATTGTCTCGGTGACGACGATGATTTTGCGAGGCCTGGCTTTACGCGAGAAAAACGTGATGCCGCCACTAATCCAACATGAAATAGAACGTCTCGAGCCGGGCGAAAATCCAGAGAGACTATCGCGCATTGTGCACCATGATCATTCCTCGCTGGCGCGCGTCACTCGTGTCGCGCTGCAACATTTGCGCAGCCCGCGTTCGGAAAACGTGGAAGTGGTTCAAACACGTGCGCGGCACGAGATGGTGCGCCTGGAAAAAGGTCTGATCGTTCTTGAAGTGATTGTAGGCATTGCGCCGCTGCTGGGTTTGATCGGTGCCGTCTCAGGATTGGTGCACGTTTTTTCCCATCTCGGGCTGAGCTCGGGCGCATCCGATACGCGCCAGATTGCACTTGGCATTGCGGAAGCGCTGAATGCAACCGTTTTCGGGCTGTCGATTGCTGTGCCGACGCTGATCGGGTTTAGCTATTTTTCCAGAAAAGTGGAAGTGATGTCGGTCGAAATGGAAACGTTGGTGGTTGAGTTGATTAACAAATGCTATTACGGCCGCTCCTCGCGCGAGTTTGGGGCGGCAAACATACCGCCCGCCGCGCAAGTACCGATTCCGACGCCGGTAACCTGAAGCGCGCGGCGCATCTCAGCACATGAATTTCGCAGTGCGAAAACGGCGGGCGCCTCTCATTATCATCGTTTCGCTCGTCGATATTCTGATCATCCTCCTGATCTTCTTTGTCGTTTCGACGTCGTTTAAAAAGGACCAGCCGGAGGTCCAGATTAATTTGCCGGAATCAAAAACAGCACAGAAACGGCCGGCTGAACTCGACCACGCAATCGTCAGCATCAGTGAAAATGACGAGATCAAGTTGGACGGACGAGCCGTAAACGTGGACGAATTGGAGGGCGCGGT
>DATLPS010000058.1:0-34201 GCA_035535575.1 Candidatus Limnocylindria bacterium | reverse complement strand
CAAAAAGGGAGAGGACGTCTCCAAGCTGTCTCCGGTTGTCCGATGTAAGATCCACATCGAACGCCTGCCAGGTCCCCAAGCCGATCACCGGCAGCTTTTCGCCGGATGAAGGAATTGCGCGCGTCAGAATCGTTGATGATTCGGCTTTTGCCTGCGCGCGCGACGCACGAGCCGGCAAACACAATCCCGCTGCGCTGACGCCAATTAAGCGCGTGGCTTCACGTCGAGTCATTGGGTCGTCCTCTTCCTTGTCATGTCGAGCGAAGTCGCCTCCCAAGCCGTAGCTTTATGTGAAGGGTCTGGAGACATCTCTATTTTCCAACGATAACAGCAAGAGATTCCTCGACTTCGATTAGAATGACAAGAAAGGTTAAGGCGCTACATGAAGACGACGCGTCGTGAATTTATCAAACTCTTTGCTGCCGCTGGTGGCGCCTTTGCCTTGACTACAAGATCGACAACGCTGCTCGCAGAGAAATC
Organism: Candidatus Limnocylindria bacterium; assembly: GCA_035535575.1. GTDB lineage: Bacteria > Verrucomicrobiota > Verrucomicrobiia > Chthoniobacterales > UBA10450 > Udaeobacter. Next base: position 33,721 of record DATLPS010000058.1, on the reverse strand, counting down.
CGTGAAACCTCTGCGCATTCTCATTCTTGGCGGCACCGGGTTCACCGGGCCATATCAGGTTCGATACGCTCTGAGCCGCGGCCATAAGGTTACCACTTTTAACCGCGGCAAAACGCATCCTGGAGAGTTACCAAAAGAAGTCGAGCAATTGATCGGTGATCGCAACGGTCAGCTCGACGCGTTGAAAAATCGGCAGTGGGATGTGGCGATCGATAATCCCACCACGCTTCCAGGCTGGGTCCGTGATGCAACACAAATTCTGAAAGGCCATGTCGAGCGTTACGTGTTTATCTCGACAATCTCGGTTTACGCCGACACGGGCCAGGGCGTGGATGAAACGGCGCCGCTTGCAAAATACGACGGCCTCGACCCGTACAAAGAGACGATCGAAGCAGTGAAGGCATCAGGTTACAAAACTTACGGCCCGCTCAAAGCGTTGTCGGAAAAGGAAGCCGAGAAATGGTTTCCCGGAAAAACGTTAATCATCCGCCCGGGCCTCATAGTCGGACCGCGGGACGAGACCGATCGCTTCACGTATTGGCCGGTGCGCATCGATCGAGGTGGCGAAGTGTTGGCCCCGGGCAAACCAAGCGATCCGGTGCAATTCATCGATGCACGAGACCTGGCCGAATGGACAATCCGCATGGCGGAAAATCGCGAGACTGGAATTTACAACGCAACCGGTCCCGCCAAGCCGCTCGAAATCGGTCAGATGTTCCCCGAAATCAAAGATGCGCTCCATTCGAGCGCCACATTCACCTGGTTACCCGCTGAGTTTCTCCAACAGCAAAAGGTTGAAGCGTGGTCGGACATGCCCGTCTGGGCCGGTGACGAGCTCGGACTTGCGCGAACGAAGATCGATCGCGCCCTCGCGAAAGGCTTGACGTTTCGCCCGCTTGCCGAAACAGCGCGTGACACGCTCTCGTGGTTCAAATCATTGCCGCAAGAACGACAATCGAAATTGCGGGCCGGTCTGACACCCGAACGCGAAGCGGAAGTGCTTGCTGCTTGGAAGAGAAGCAAAGGGTAGGGACGGATAGAGCCGTCCGGCGCGCCCGGCGGTCGCGCCCTACCATCGTGGACTGATGAAAAAACTCTTCAGGAAAATCGTGGATGCTAAGCCGGACGAGCTCCGCGCGCTTTGGCTTGCCTTCGTTTTCAACTTCGTCGTCCTTGCCGGTTACTACATTTTGCGGCCGATTCGCGAAGAAATCGGTGCGACCAGCGGCGTGGAAAATTTGCCCTGGATGTACACGGCCACGCTCATCGGCATGCTCATCGCGAACGCGCTCTTCGCCGCCATCGTATCACGTATGTCGCGCCGCAAATTTCTGCCGCTCGCGTACCGGTTTGCGATCGCTAATCTTTTCATCTTTTTCGTTCTCATGCGCTTCGTGCCGGCGAACTGGCAATGGTTACTGGCGCGCTCGTTTTTCGTCTGGGTTAGCGTCTTCAATCTTTTCGCGACCACGCTTTTTTGGGCCTTCATGACCGACCTATTTAGCGCCGAACAAGGCAAGCGCCTTTTCGGTTTCATCGCGGTGGGCGGTTCGTTAGGTGCAATCCTCGGTCCGCTCGTCCCGACGTTTCTGGTCGATCGATTCAGCACCGGCATTTTCTGCCTCATGTCAGCGGCGATGTTCGAAATCGCGGCGCAATGCGTCCGCTTTTTTCCAACGGAATTTCGCGAGCATGCTGAAGCCGCGACAGCCGAAAAACCAATCGGCGGAAATATTTGGGACAGCGTTACACATATCGGGCGTTCGCCCTACTTGTTGGCGCTCGTCTTTTTCATCTTCATTTACACGCTGACAAATACATGGGCCTATTTTCAACAGGCTGATCTCACGCAACATGAGTTGGCGGATAGATCGGCCCGCACTGCATTCTTCGGCAAACTGGATTTCTCCGTCAACACGCTCACTGTGCTAATTCAACTTTGCCTAACGAGTCGTCTGCTGAAGTCGTTCGGTGTCGGATTCACTCTCGTGCTCATGCCGGCGTTAAGTGGGCTGGGTTTTCTCGCTATCGGTTATGCGCCCATCCTGATTGTGCTCGCGGTTTTTCAGGTGGTGCGACGCGCCACGGGGTTCGCGTTGCTTCGTCCGGCGCGCGAGATCCTGTTCACCGTTTTGCGACGCGAAGACAAATACAAAGCGAAAAGCGTGATCGACACATTTGGTTATCGCCTCGGCGATCAAGTTGGCGCGTGGTCGTATCGCGCGATGCACGCGGTGGGGCTGAGCTTGAACGCGATCAGCTTCATTGCTGTGCCAATTATTGCTGCATGGTGCGCGCTGAGCGTTTGGCTGGGTCGCAAACAGCGCGCTCTCGCGGATGCTCAGCATCGCTCAGAAGCTGGTCTGGCTGAAGGTGTCGCAGCTGCGAAACCGGCGTGAGTTCGTTAGGCTGAAAAGAAATTGCGCTTGCCCGGATCCGGCAGAATCGTAACCGAGCAACAATCAAAGGAGTAAAACAATGGCAACACGAACTGGATCGGCTGTATGGGAAGGCACACTGAAGCAGGGCAGGGGAACCATGAAACTTGGGAGCGGCGCCTTCGAAGGCCCTTACTCATTTTCATCGCGCTTTGAAGAGGGAAAAGGCACTAATCCGGAAGAACTCATCGGCGCGGCCGAGGCCGGTTGTTACACGATGGCCCTCTCGGCGAATCTGGAAAAGGCTGGTCATCCCGCAAAACGCGTTAGCACTACCGCGACAGTGAGACTCGACATGGTCGGCGGCGGACCAAAAATCACCACGATCGACTTAAAGACTGAAGCCGATGTTCCCGGAATCGACGAAGCAACCTTTCGCGAGCAAGCCGAGCTAACCAAGAAGACTTGCCCGGTATCGGTCGCTCTCGCCGGTACGCAGATCAATCTCGAGGCCAAGTTAGTAGTGTAGCCGCAGAAGCTGAATGGCGGCGTGTTTAAAGATCGCCTACGAAAATGACAAACCGCTGCCGGCGATCTCGTCCGGGTAAGCCACCAAGGTACGACGCTAACTCTGCCTTTTGATAGGCAAACGTGAAAATAAAGCAGGCTGCTTCTCTCACTGCGTGAGGCATTTACGACTTAAATTGCTCTAACGTCCTGGACAAATCCCGAAACCCCTGTAGATAGGTGCGGATGAAAACGATCAACGCGCCACTTTTGGCCGCCGATAACCGGCAGGCTCGATAAGCGCGCGTCTCGATCTCGCCAAGTTGGAGCCCGCTCTCTACGGCACCCCAGTGGTGGAATCCCCCGGCGGCTTTTGCCGAGGTCATTCGAATCGAACACCACCTCACTTCAGGAAACAGTTATGAAACCAAAACCTTACATTAGTATCGATCAGCGTGACTCACGTCGCGATAGTCGCGCCCGGCGCAATCGCCAAAGCAGTCCGTTAATGGATTGCTTCTATCAATCCAACACAAATCCAGGCGGCAGCTCTTCTCCAATTTCCGGAGACACATTCCGTGTTTCGAAGCTCCGCATGTTCCGCAAATTGAGCAGCGATTTCCTTGGCGCAGAAGCGAGCCGCAATTATGTCGCCGAACTCGCGGTCTTCAGCCTGATCACAGGAGTTGCGGCCTGGCCGATCGTCTCGATGATCGTTGCATTGTACCGAATGATAAAGTAAGCGCGGCTCCGTGAGCGAAGATGTTCTCGGTTATCTCTGCACGAAATGAATTCCGTGCTTAGTGCCGATCTCCACAATCCGCGAGATGTCGGCCTCGCCTTACTTTGCCAATTCGTAGAGATATTCAACGAATGACATCACGGCACCGTCGAATCCCTGTAGCTTCGGGTTCGCCGATTCGATGATGTAATACTCGTCCGGCGCGTGCGCGCCGCTGCCGTGACCAAGTCCGAAATGGCCGGCGGCAACTTTCAGCGGCTCACCGGTAAACACATAGCCGGGATATGAGCCGGCGTTGCGCGGCCAGAGCAGCGAATCGATTCCGAATTTTTTATACGTGGTGCCCTGTGCCTCGATGAGTGCGGAATCAGCAGACGTGCTCGTGGGGTCGTATCCGCCGGTCATGTTCACTTCGATGTCGCCGAAGCCGCGCTTCGCCAAATGCGCCTTTAATGCAGCGAGGGCGTCCGCCGCTTTCATCTCTGGCACCAGACGCATGTCGATCTTTGCCACGGCGCGATGCGGCAAAATCGTTTTGCCGCCGGAGCCGGTGTAACCGCCGACTAATCCTTCAATATTGACCGTCGGCTGTGATTCGAGCCGTTCGTTCGCTTGGTCCCACGGCAGATCATTAATCCAATGTTGCACGCTGAATTGCTTCTTGGCCTGTGCTTCGCTGCGAACCTTCGACACTTTTTCGATCATTGTCTTTTGTTCGGCGCTTAGCGGAAGCGGCTTCGGATAGTTGTCGATCATGATTTCATTGCCGTCGTCTGAGACGAGCGTGTTGAGCGCTTTGACCAGATGCCACGCCGGGCTGTCCACCATTGCCTTGAGCGACGAATGAATGTCTTTGGCCGGACCGCGTCCCCATTTCTCGCCGCTCGATACCAGCTCCAGCTCAATCACGCCTTTCGATCCGAGGTTTACCGTCACAATGCCGTCCAAGTCCTGCGTCGCTGAAGGCATAAACACCCCGACACATTTCTTCAGCGCGTCCAGCACTTCCGGCCGCCTGACGAGTTGCAGAATGTGCGGCGAACCGATCTCTTCTTCGCCTTCGGCGACCAGCACCAGATTCACTGGCATCTTCTTGCCTGCGCCGCGGATCGCATGCAGCGCGGCGAGGAATGCCGCCTCCGGTCCCTTTTGATTCACCGCGCCGCGGCCGATGATGACTTTGCCCAGCGGCGATTTGTCCACGATTCGCGCTTCCGTCGGCGGCGACGACCATTCGGCCGGATCGAACTGTTTCACGTCATACATGAAATAGAGTCCGACCGTTTTCGGCGCGCTCGCATCGAGTGTCGCGAACACGCCCGGTTTCCCTTCGGTATTGATCACCGTCGCCTGCTGAAATCCCGCGTCGCGCGCAAGCTTCGCCATGTACTCCGCGCCTTCGGGATAGCCGCGGTTCTCCGCCGCAATCGACACCTGCCCGATCCAATCCTGCAACCGCTTCACCGCCTCCTCGTGGCGGTTTGTGATTTCGGCTTTGATTGGATCGAGAGGGGTTTCCGCTGAGACGCCGCGGTTAGCGCCTACGATAAGAGCGATAAATGCGACGAGTGATAGGATTCGTGTGTTCATAATACTTCCTTAAAAAGCTAAGCTCTCCTGTTTCGGAGTTGAAGTCACATCAGTAAGGCTGCGGAATTTCTTCGCGAGCTCGTCAAGCTTCGCTACATAGTAATCGACATTTTCATCACGGTTTTGCGGGTCGAACTCGCTGGCGAGTTTGGCGGCTTCGTACGCGGGAACCTTTTTCGGCGTAGCCTTGATGTAATAGCTGATCTGGTCGCCGGGTTTGTAATTGCGGCCGCTCGCGAGAGCAAGCTCGTACGCGGCGGCGCGATTCCGCGCAGAGCCGGCAATCTTCGCCCGATATTTATCGAGTGAATCCTGGAGCGTGTCAGTCTTCATTAGCATGTCGATCTTCCATTCCTGATTCCGAATCTTTTGCTCGAATTCGCTGCGCAGCTCGCCCACTGCTTCCGATTTTCCCTGCATGATGAGCTTGATCATTTGCTCTAGAAAAACCCGCTGGAATTTTTCGAGCCCGCGCGATTTCAGCGCGCCGCCTTTGATAATCACGCCGCCGTCTTTTGTGAGCAGCGCGTAGTTTTTTGCTTTGTAACTAAACATCGCGTCGAATTGCTCATCGATTTCGACGTCGATTCCCGGTGGTAGTTCCTTCGCCAGATCTTTCTGCAAATCCTCAACATAAATGTTCTTGGGGGGCACGAAATAAATTCCATCGGTATCGACTTCGATGACCTGCGCGCCGCGTGCGTTGAGCCAGTCAATCATTTTCTTAAGCAGATCGCGCCCGATCTGCGTCACGCGCGCGGCGGCATCGAAATCGGCGAAATGGCCCTGTGCGAATCCAAGATATCCGTAGAAGCTGTTGAGCAGAATTTTGAAGGTGTTTTGCAGCGCCTGAAGGTGGTGTTGCTTTGCTGGATCTTTTTCCGCGCGCATTTTCGCCTTCGCTTCCAGGCGGAACGTGCGGAGATCGGTCAGCAAATGCCGGAAGATTTCGAGTTGGTCGGTTGCAGGAAAACAATCGAACTGCAACATCACCGACGGATAAAGCGAGGCGATGTCGCAGTGCCAGACGTTGCGCGCGACGCCGGTGAAGAAAATGTCGGTGTACCCGCCTTCGAATGCGCTTACCATCGGCAGTTCGGGAATGGAATGCCGTTGCCGAAAATACTCGCGGACAAAAAGTGCGTTGATGCGCGTAGCGTTGCCGCGCACGATCACATCCTGATAATTGTAGGGAAAGATTTGAGCCTGGATGAAGTAGCTCGGGCTCAGCAAGTCGGATAAGGCGCGCGTCTCCCGAATGCCGCACAAAGCACGTCGCCGGAAAATTTCTGAATCCCCCAGGTACGCGCGCTGCAATTCCTTGCCCGTGAGCGCTGAAGTTTCTTCGCTGTCGCAGAGATCGAAATGTCGTGCAACGTCCGCGCGTTCGAAGCCGGCCAGGGAACGCATGCCGACATCGTAGAATTGCGCGAGTAAAAAGGTATCGACGAAATGGCGTCCACCGACGGTGAACTTCGGGTAATCAATCGTTTTTTCGGCGATTTGAAGTCGCGACGGACGCGAACGTAAGAATCCGCCGCTACGTCCCCAATCGAGTTTCGTTTTCAGCTTCTTTGCGCGATTAACGAGATAAGGCAGATCGAACCGAAACAAGTTGTGGCCTTCGATCACGTCCGGATCGCGCTCTTTAACGAGACTGGTTAGTCGTTTCAGTGCATCGCGCTCGGATTCTTCAATGTTATTCGGAGCGACAACGATCAATTCTTCCCAGCCGGTGCTATCTGAAAGCGCGACGCTCATGATGTGATCGTGGTTGCCGGGGGCGTCGGCCGCGCCCCCGGGGTCAGCGACCCCGGCTACAGAAAGCACTTCGAGCTGCATTCGTTTCAATTCTTCAAACGGCAGTTCTTTGAACAATGTGCGGCCTGTGGCCGTAAGGTAATGCTGCACCGGGTCGGTGAACGCGAAGAAATCGCGACCGGCGTTTTTCAGTCCATTCCGCAAGGCGATTAGCTCCTTCCAGCTATCGACAGTGATCAGCCAGCCATAGTTAAGGTCGCCCTGGAGTTTTTCGGATTCGATACCGAGGTCGACAACATCACTATCGGCCCATGCGAACGGGTGGAACGGCTCGACATCGGCGACTATCGATCCATCAATTTCCCGGCGAAAAACTTTAATCGTTCCAGTTTCGCCGAGCTCGATGGCGACAATTCGCGGCGTAGGATCAGCGCCAAAAAGCAACGTGTTTTTCTCAAATTCCATGAGTGATCCAAGTTTGTGTCATTTCGAGCGAAGTCGAGAAATCTCTTACTGTGATTGCACGGAATAGGAATTAAGAGATGCTTCGGCTTCGCTTAGCATGACACAATGAAGACAGTTTCGTCGTCGATCGTATTACTTTCCATCCTCGTTCCGACGCTTGCAGTCGCGCAGCAAACGCCGCAATCGCTCGCTGACGCTGAGCTTCCCTCGTTGCTTGGGATCTACAAAGATATTCACATTCACCCGGAATTATCCGGATATGAGGAGCGAACCGCAGCGTTAGTCGCGAAAGAATTGCGCGCGGCGGGCTGCCAAGTCACTGAGCATCTCGGAAAATATGAAAATTCCAAGCTTAAGGGCTACGGCGTGGTTGGAGTGATCAAGAATGGCGACGGGCCGACCGTGCTTGTGCGCACGGACATGGATGCGTTGCCAGTCGAAGAAGACACTGGTTTGCCGTACGCCAGCAAGGTCGTCGCCAAAAACGATGAAGGTAAGGACGTCCATGTAATGCACGCCTGTGGGCATGACGTACACATTGCGGCGTTTATCGGCACCGTGCGCGCTCTGGCGAAGTTAAAAGATCAATGGCACGGCACAATCGTGTTCGTCGGGCAACCAGCGGAGGAGACTGGCAACGGCGCACGCGCGCTGCTCAAAGACGGTCTTTATGAAAAATTCGGCAAGCCGAATTTCGCGTTGGGATTCCATGACAAAGCCGATCTGGAAACCGGCCGCATTGGCGTGACTGAAGGTTACACAACTGCAAACGTCGATTCAGTCGATGTCACCGTCCGAGGGGTGGGCGGGCACGGCGCGTACCCGCACAAGACGAAAGACCCGATCGTACTCGCGGCGGAAATGATCAACGACTGGCAAACCATCGCAAGCCGGGAAAGTAATCCGCTCGATCCAATCGTTGTCACGGTCGGTTCGATCCATGGCGGGACAAAGCGCAACATCATTCCGGACGAAGTGAAAATGCAGTTGACCGTGCGCACCTACAAACCTGAGACACGCGAGCGCGTGTTGGCGGCTATTGATCGGATTGCAAAAGGCTGTGCAACGGCGGCTGGCGTACCGCCAGAGCGCGCTCCGATCGTGACGATAAGCAAAGATGAATTCTGCCCCGCAACTTACAACAACCCTGAACTGACCAAGCGGCTCATCACCGTTTGGAAGAGCTCGTTGGGCGACGAGAGCGTGAAGATTGTCGATGCAGTGATGGGTGGCGACGATTTTTCCGAATATACCCTGCCGGACCACTCCATTCCGGCGGTTAATTTTCACTTCGGCGCAGTCGAGCCAGCGAAGATCGCGGAGTACAAACAGAAGGGAAAAGAATTGCCAACCCTGCATTCCAGTAAGTTCGCGCCGGTCCCCGAGCCGACAATCCGCACCGGCGTTGTCGCGATGACAGATGCGGTGCTCGAGTTGATGAAGAAATAGGCAGGTCGCGTGATTCGTTACAACGTTAAAACGGGATCGGTTTTAACGATTTAACGCACGGAGTCACTTCACCTTGATGTTCTTCCGGAGATAAGTGGGCACATCCAGATCTTCGCCTTCCACGATCGTAGGTTCGCTTTTTTCAAATCGTCCGCGCGTGACCGGCTCGAATTGCAAAGTTTCCTGTTTCGCTGGAACAGATTTTTCGGCGAGTGGTTTTTCCTCCTTCTCCGGCGCTGTCTTCTTCTGCGGGCTATGTGTGACCGGCTCCGGCTTGGTTGCAATGGGTTGTGGGGCGGGCACTGCTTCTGCCGCGACCGGCTCCTCAAACGAAGTACCTTCCTCAAGAGGCGCAGGTTCCATCGCTAGCGGTTCTGGTTCGATATAAATCTGTGGCGGAGGGTGCTGGTAATGCTCCTCGGCTCGCGGCGCCGCGGCCGGGCTGCTCAAGGTCCCGGAGTCCTGAGGTTGCGAAATCAAATCCTCATCCGCAGCGAGGGAGCTGATAATGGTCACGGTCAAACGATCTCCCAATCGCCCGTCCACGACTGCACCGAACAGAATTTGGGTCTGCTCGTGAACGTGACGGCCAAGCTCCTGCATGAGGACTTCGACCTCGGAGAGCGTCATTCCGGGTCCACCCGCTACTTGCACGAGCACATTTGTGGCGTCTGCCAGCATCCGGCCACGATCCATCAATGGATTTTTAAGCGCCTGTGTGAGAGCGTCGTGGGCGCGATTGTCCGAATCGGATTCACCGAAGCCAAACAAGCAACTACCGTTGCGCGGGCGCAATGCTGCCAGCAAATCATCGAAGCCGATGCGAATGAGTCCCGGCCGCTGGATCAAGTTCACAATTGATCGAACACTTTGGCTGATTGTGGTGTCGGCCGTTGCGAACGCCTGATGAATTCCCGCTTGCGGCGGGACGATATCGCCCATTCGATCGTTCTCGAAGCAGATCACCGAGTGGGCAACCTCGGTGAGCCTGGCAAGCGCCTCTCGTGCCTGTGCGTTGCGCCGTTTGCCCTCAAATGTGAATGGAAGAGTGACAAAGGCGATCACAAGGGCGCCAGCTTCGCGGGCCAGCTGCGCGACGTACGGCGCCGCACCCGACCCGGTGCCGCCGCCGAGCCCTGCACAGACGAAAATCATACGCGCATCGGCCATCGCTTCGCGAATTTCATCAGCCGATTCCACGGCTGCGTCATAACCGAGTTCGGGGTCGCCGCCCGTGCCCAAACCGCGCGTCATAGTACGGCCGAGCTGCACCTTATGCGCCGCTACCGAACTTGTGAGTGACTGCACGTCGGTATTAATTGCAACCACGCTGGCCTTCTCCAAGCCGTCGAGCACAATTCGATCGAGCGCATTTAAACCAGCGCCACCGACGCTCACAACTTTTACCGGAATGGATTCTGCCAGCCCCTCGGGGAGACTGTAGTTTTTATCGAGTTGAATCATAAAGTAGGGACGGCCCGCCGGGTCGTCCGAGATTTAGCGTTTTGCGGCGCGTCCGGCGGTCGCGCCCTCCGTAAACTTGGATTCGTTATCATCGCATTCCGCTGAAAAGCTTTCCAAAGATTCGGCCAAGCCGTCGCGGCGGCCGATCCGTATGCATCACTTGTGCGAACTTCACCAATCCAATCGCAGTCGAGAACTGGGGATCCTCTACTGCGGCTGTTACGCCCCAGGTGGTCTGCGCGTGCGCCACGTGCGCAGGCATCTCGAAAATCTCCTCTGCGAGGTGATCGATTCCGCCAAGGAGGCTACAACCGCCGGTAATGAAAATGCCGCCGCCGAGATAACTGAGATATTGCCCCTCATCGAGCCTGCGTTTGAGTAGCTCAAATCCTTCGCGCACGCGCAGGTGAATTATGGTGTTCAGCGTTTCCCGCTCGATCTCTTTTCCCGCGAACCCTGAGTCGTCCTTCAACGAAATCATTTCGCCGGGCAAACAATTGCCGAGGATACAACTACCCTCTTCAACCTTTAACTTCTCCGCCCGGGCCATCGGGATGCGCAACCCCATGGAGATATCGTTGGTGATGTGGTCGCCACCCAGAGCCAGACAACCGCTTTGTTTTACAGCACCGTCGGCGTACAACACGTAATCAGTCGTCCCGCCGCCCATATCGATCACGAGCGCGCCAAGATCTTTCTGATGCTGCGTGAGCACGACTTGCGCAGAAGCAAGCCCGCCAAAAACAACGTCCTCCACGTCCAGCGGCAGCTCTTTGACACAGCGGATGGTATTTTGAATCCGGGTGCGCACCCCGTGAATGATATGAAAATCGGCTTCCAATTTTTGCCCCAGCATCCCGATTGGGTTCAGCACGCCGTCTTGTCCATCGACGTGGTAATGTTGAATGAGCGAATGGAGGAACGCATTTTGCGCCGGAATGCTCACCTCGCGCGCATTAATTTTTACGTCGTCAACATCCTGCTCATCAATTTCATCGCGATCCTCCGGCAGCATGACGCATCCCCGATTATTAAAACTTTGCAGATGCGAGCCGGCGACAGCGACATAAACGCTCCTGATCATCACGTCGCTTTTCTGTTCGGCATCCACCACTGCTTCGTGCACGCATTTCATCGCCGTCTCAAAATCAACGATTTCGCCCTTGCGCACGCCGCGTGATGGCGCCTGGCCGACTCCTAAGATTTTGATTGTGCCGTCGGGTCGACTTTCGCCAACAACGACACAGATTTTGGATGTGCCAATCTCAAGACCGATCATCAGATTATTGCTCGCCATGTGTTGTTAATCCGTTTTGTGTCGTTGGCTGGAAGTTTTTTTGGTAACGGGCGTCGAACCGACGCGCGGCTTGGGCGCAGGCGGCGCAGGTTTATCGGGTGCACGCACCGGGATTGCCTTCATGATCCGCGGCTCCACAGCGGGCTCAATCGTGTCGTTAATCACGGCTGCCGGAGCCTCGGCGAAAGTCACGGGAATGTTTCGTTGCACAAGCAGGTTTACAGTCCCGAGTTCCTGTTTTGAGCCGTCGCAATAGACAAGAAATTGTTCCAGTCGACGCAGTTGCGTTTCCAGATCATTAAACCCGAACGTCACGCGTGCGCGATTTTTGTCCGTCACCAGCAGGCAATAGCCTTTTGAAACGTCGATCTCGCGAATCTGGAAACGCATTTGCAAAAAACTGCGCTCACTTAGGCGCAGCAGCTCCAGTGCTGTTTTCGCTTCGAATGATTCGACGACTTTTCCGGCTTCGAGCGATTCGCTCGAGCATCCCACAATGAGCGGCAGTCCGAGGTATTCGGGCAACAACTTCTTTTGTTTCATCAAAACGCCCCGCGCGTCCACCAAAAAAGCGCCATCTGACACAAATGGATCCGAAATTTCCTTTTCACTTGTGATCCAAGCGACCGGTTTTCGTTCCACTACACGAATATCGATTTCGCCCGGCAATTTCCGCACCACCTGCACTTCGTCCGTCTGAGGAAGCTGCTGTATGCGATCATGCACGCGCGCCAGGTTCACATTAAAAATGTTTTCGCCTTCGTGCAGATCGACTGTTTTCAAAACCTGCTCACGCTGCAAAGAGCCGTCAGTCTGCAGTTCAATTGTCTTCAGTTGGAAATCTGGATTTTCAAACAACAGCCGTTTTGCAGCTGCGCGCGCTCCGGCATAAGAAACGCCAAGCAATGCCGCGACCAAAATTATCTTGATGAGTACGCCCATCGCTCTCCGAACGCGATGCTGCGTCGCTCTGCGGGAACGGACCTTCACATCGAGCAAATGCTGCTGACGCCGCTGGCGCACATTGGACACTCGTCGATTGCGCGATCTCGAGCTTTTTTGGCCAAAACTCATTGTCGACTCCCTTCTGTTCTGGCGCGAGACAGCTCGATAATACGGGCGCACAGATCGATGTAGCTGACGCCTGCTGCCGCAGCAGCCTCGGGCAGCAGACTAGCTTCGGTCATTCCAGGTATGTTGTTGATCTCCAGGATGAACGGCTCGCCGCTTTCGGACAAAATGGCGTCCACTCGCCCGTACACCTGCAGGCCAGCCGCGCGAAATGCGCGGAGCGCTAACTCTTGAATCTCCTTTGTTTTTTCGGCGTCGATCTTCGCCGGGCAGACATGCTCTGCTCCACCGCCAGCCTGCGGATTGAGAAAAGGATACTTGTTGGTGAAATCATAGAAGCCGCCTTTCGGAATTATTTCGATAATAGGCAGGGCTTCGTCACCGAGGACACCTATCGTCAATTCCCGGCCAGGCACAAATTGTTCTATCAATAATTCGCGGCCGTACTTTGCGGCTTCGCTGGTGGCGGATTCGATCTCGTCTTCATTCTTCACGATTACAACACCCACAGTCGATCCTTCGCGTGGCGGCTTGACGACGATCGGCAGCGGAATTGTTGGGCGCTGTCCGGGATGAATCACTTCCCAGAGCGGAGTCGTTACGCCGTGTTCACGAAATTTTTCCTTTGCGCGAATTTTGTCGAAAGCGGTCTGGCTTCCCTCTATGCCTTCACCGGTATAAGCGATGCCGCGGCGCTCCAGAATTTTCTGGAGCTGCCCGTCTTCACCGAAAGTTCCGTGAATGGTGAGGAACGCAAGATCGACATCGTTTGGTAATTGGAAGTTTTCATCCCGCACATCGATTTCTGCTACCTCTGCGCCTAACGAGCGAAGTGCCTTTGATACACCTTGCCCCGTTGCGAGTGAAACGTCGCGCTCGGAGCCAGGGCCTCCCATGAGAACCGCAATTTTTTTCGGTAAATCCTCGTGCTTCATCAACCCGGTTCCCCCACAATTTGTACTTCAGTTTCCAATTCAATCCCGCGCTTTGTCCGCGCCCTTGCCTTGATCATTTCGATTAATTCGAGCATTTCCGCCGCCGTCGCCCCGCCGTCATTAACGATGAAATTGCCGTGCACCTCCGACACCCGCGCTTTGCCAACCCGCAAATCCTTGAGACCCAACTCATCGACCAGTTTTCCGGCCGGGCACGAATCGGGATTTTTAAAAATGCAGCCCGCGCTCTTTGCTGCTGGCTGCGACGTGCGACGCTTTTCCTGCGACGCGCTCAACTTCCGCACGATTTCTTCCAGCGGCGCCGGTTGCCCGCGAAAAACAGCAGAAACTGCAAAATTGTTTTCAAGCAACGGGAAGTTGCGGTAATGCACTTCCAGTTCGTCGCGTGTTTTCATGTGCGCCTCGCCGTTTCCATCTAGATAGCGAACGCTCACGACGTTCTCGAATGTCTGCGCGCCCATTGCTCCCGCGTTCATGCGCAATCCGCCCCCGACCGCTCCCGGAATTCCTTCCATCCACTCCAGCCCACCGATGCCGGCTGCCTTCCCTGCATAAGCGACTTCTCTGAATTTCGCGCCGACGCCTGCGGTGATTTCGGAGCCATTGACCTCAACTTTGCTGAATTCATCGCCGCACGGATGAACCACAACTCCGCGGATGCCACCGTCGCGGACAAGAAGATTCGATCCGCGACCGATGACGAAAAGCGGCAGGTTTTCGTCGCGACAGAACCGAATCAGCTCCGCAAATGCTTTTTCGCTCTGCGGCTCAACCCAAAACTGTGCGGGTCCGCCCACGCGCAGCGTAGTGTGTTTCGAGAGCGGCTCGTAAAGGCGGACTCTACCGGTTTCCCCTACGATGGCCGTCAATTTTTCGGCAATCACCAGATCCGCCGCGAGGATCGATAATTGCTCGTGAATGTTGCCAGCGCCGAGGCTTAATACGAGATCGCCGACATCGAGAGTGTTGCCGATATCGCAATGCAGGTGCTCAAATCGCGGCTGGTAACTGGCACCGCGATGACCGTATTTCACGATTTCTTCGACAATCGTCTGCCCGCTGACGCCGGGGATCGGCGATTCACTCGCAGGGTAGACATCGGTGACCACAACCCTGTCGGCGTCATCAAATGCCTGGGCGAATTCTTTCCGCAGCGCCGCGGTGCGCGAATAGCGATGCGGCTGAAACATCGTCAGAACGCGCTTCCGTCCCACCGCGCGCGCCGCTTTCAGCGTCGCGCGAATTTCTGTAGGATGATGCGCGTAATCATCGACAAGCAAGAACCGCTCACTCGCATACTTGATTTCAAATCGCCGCCGGGCGTGTTCGAACTTTTCCAGTGACTTTGCGATTTTGTCGAAAGCAATCCCAAGCTCAGTTGCCAGCGCAACAACGCCGATCGCGTTATGCACGTTGTGCCAGCCAGGAACATTCAGGAGCACTTCACCCAGTTTTTTGCCTCGTGAATAAACGCAAAAATTTGAACTGAAGGCGTGCAAGCCCACTTCCGTGCCTCGGTAATCGGCCGTGTCCGAAAACCCGAACGAGATCCCGTTTTTGCGGGTTGCGCATAGTTGCGCCGTGCTCGCGTCGTCGGTGTTGTAAAAAACTATTCCGCTGGTTTGATCGATTAGCCGGGCGAAGACTTTTTCGATTGCAGCAAGATCGGCGTAAAAATCGAGATGCTCCTCCTCGATGTTCAGAACCAGCGCGTGCTCGGGGTGAAAGAGCTCCAGCGTGCCATCGCTCTCGTCGCCTTCAGCGACGAACCATTCGCCGCGCATGTCCCAATGGGCGTTTGTGCTCAGAATCGGAATTTCTGCGCCAACGTAATGCGATGGATGCAATCCACCTTCGCGCAAAACATGTGCTGTCATTGCCGAGGTTGTTGTTTTGCCGTGCATTCCGGCGACAACAATGCCGCGCTTCGCGCGCATGACTGCAGCCAGGGCTTCCGCGCGTCGCGCGACTGGTCTTGTCAAATCGCGCGCTTTTACCAGAACTGGATTGTCGCTCTTGATTGCGGAGGAAAAAACAACAAGCTCGGCGGCGTCTGCATGTTCTGAGCGATGTTGTTCATAGAAGCGCAGACCGAGTCGCTGCAATCGATCTGTTTCCATTGTGGTCACCTTGTCCGAGCCGCTCACCGAATGCCCAAGCTCAATCAAAAGCGCAGCCAGACCGCTCATACCGCTTCCGGCCACCCCAACAAGGTGAATCCGGTGATGTTCACGGGTGAGGAACCGCGGCAAATCAATCGCTAACACGCAATCAGCGGGCGCGCTGCGTTCTTCAAAAGCGGGCTTCATCGGTCGTATATTTCTCCATCGTGGTGGCCACGCGGCCAGCCGCATCTTTCGGCGCCAGATGTGCACAATTCGCAGCCATTTGCTCAATCCGCTTTGGGTCCTCGATCAACTCACGGATCTTGCGCGCGAGCAGTTCGCCCGAGATCTCTGACTCCTTCAGAAGAATCGCTGCTTGAACGCGAGCGTAAATCTCTGCGTTGCGAGTCTGATGATCGTCAGTGGCATAGGGAAATGGGATCAAGATGCCCGGTAGCGAAAAAGCCGCGAACTCAGCGAGACTGGCCGCGCCGGCTCGCGCCACAACCAGATCCGCCGCGCTGTAAACTTCTTCCATTCGATGATGAAACGCTGCGATGTAGGCAGGGAGGTTCTCGCGGCGATAGTTATCTGCAAGTAAACGTTCGTCCCGCGCGCCGGAAAGGTGGATCACCTGCAAGGGCAAACCTTGCAAGAACGGCAGGGATTTGATTAGTGCCTGATTAATTCCACTCGCTCCCTGGCTGCCTCCCATTACAAGCAACGTGGCCAGATCCTCATCCAGTCCGAGTTTTCGGCGCGCGACTCGCCGATCCAAACGCACTAGTTCGGTCCGGACTGGCGTGCCGGTGACTTCGGTGTGCGTTTTTGGAAAGAAAGGCGCGCATTCCTTGAACCCGAGCATCACCGCTTGCACCATCCGCGCCGTCATTCGGTTCGCCTTTCCCGGAACAGCATTTGATTCATGGATAAAGGTGGCAATCCCTCGTATACGTCCGGCCAACACCGGCGCAGTGGAAGTGAATCCCCCCATGCCGAGGACCACCTGAGGCTTGAATTTGCGGTAAAGAGAGCGGCAAAGCGACAAGCTTTCGTAAAACCGGCGAACAAAACCAAAGAACGCAGGAGAAAACGCTGAAGGCAGCCCAACAGTGGGTAATTTTTCAACTCGAAAATTGCTGCGCCCCGACAGCGCAAGGGCATCGATATCCTTTTCGGAAATCAACAGCATCACTTCGTGGCCACGATCGCGCAGCACTTCTGCCACCGCGATGCCGGGGAAGAGATGGCCACCAGTGCCTCCGCATGCGATCACTGCATTCATAAATTTCGATTCCCAGTCTCTGGTTGCTGCGCGGATTTAGGATTCATCACTGGTTTCTAAATCCGCGGTGCTATTCGAGCATGCATCGTGGCGTGTTTCTTATTTGGCGGTTCAAGGATGCCCTGCCGATAAATGTTCAGCAACAGACCGACGCCAAACATGCACGCGACGAGGTTTGAACCTCCGTAGCTGATAAAAGGCAGTGGCAGGCCTTTATTCGGCAGCAGCGAGGTGGTCACGCCTATATTGACTGCGGCTTGCAGAGCCAGGAGTGAAACCACGCCGCAACCCAGGAGCAAACCGAAACGATCTTTGGCGTGTAGCGCGATCATCGTGCCGCAGACAATTATCACTACGAACAAAAAAACCACCAGGAGACTAAACCGCAGACCAAGCTCTTCACCCACAATTGGAAAAATAAAATCAGTGTGCGCGTAAGGCAGATACAGCATCTTCTGGCGCCCGTTGCCCAAACCGAGGCCTTCCATTCCGCCACTGCCCCAGGCGATCAACGCCTGCATCTGCTGTAAACCAGCATCTTCCTGGAAATGCTGCGGATGAAGAAAAGCGGACAGCCTTCCCATCCGCTCGGAGATCTGTGTAGCAACGATTAAAAGAGCTCCCAGGCCACTGAGCGATACAATGCCGAGCCATAGAGGATTGGCCCCGGCAACAAACATTACGACAAACGCCGTGGTTCCAATTAAAGCCGTTGTTCCCAAATCGACTTCGCCCAGCACAAGCGCAGCCGGCAGGCTGATGATCGCAACGGGGAGAACGAATCCCAGGAGCAGTTTACGGGTGGGCTTTTCGTGTCGTGTAAACCAAGCAGAGAGAAAAAAGATTACGGCCACCTTTGCCAGTTCCGACGGCTGAACAGTAATTGGACCCCAGCCAATCCAGCGGCGAGACCCATTCAGGCGCAGGCCAATGTGCGGCACATAGCAAAGCGCCAAAACCACCAGCGCCAGTGCGAACCAAAGCCACCACGTCCGCTGCCACAGATGATAATCGATCAGCGCGGCGACGGTGCAGACCACAAGTCCAACGCCAAACCACATGGCCTGGCGCTTGATGAAGAAGTAAACGTCTCCATGACTATCGCGTGCAAATGCGCTCGTACTGAAAAGCATGACAATCCCGATAACGAGTAGCCCCAGCACTGCGAGAAAAAGGATATAAGCGCTCTTACGATGCATAACTACGCCGTGAATGTCTGCGCTGCACGAAACTGCTGTTGCCTCGGAGCTTCATTGGTTGCCCTTGCTCGTTTTTATTTTACTTGCCTTAGCCGGAATCAGCAGCTTTTGGCCAATCTGCAATTTGTGCGGATCTTCGATGTGGTTCAGGGCAATCAGATCGTCGTAAGAGATTTTGAGCCTCTTTGCGATTGTTACGGGGTTATCGCCCTTCTTTACGATGTAAGTCTTTCCAGAAGAGGAAGCCGTCTTCACGTGTTCGTCCTTCGAAGTCGAATGTGAAGGCTTCGGATCGTTACGAGGCGCAATTTCTTTTTGCGAAACCGCAGCCTGTGGCTTGGCAACCTCCGTGTGAACTGGCGATCCCGCTGGGGTGGCAATGTTGTTTTCCGCATTCGGTGGCGATGCCGATGCAAATGAGTTCTCTCGGGTCTTAATCGCGTTAAACGCGATGATTCCCGACACGGCAACCACATGCAAAAGCAGAACTATCAGCAAGGCTCGCGACAACTTCATGTTTGGTTCCGGAATGTCCCCAAAATCCATTCCGGCAGAGGCAGCAGAAGCGCGGCGCGCGGTTGCGGCCCGGAGTTTTTTATGTGTGAAGAACTGCGGGATTTTCATCGATCTATTTTGGGCAAGGCCCGCACGAGCGCGCGAAACTGATCACCTCGATCACCATAGCTTTTGAACATGTCGAACGAGGATGTGCCCGGGGAAAACAGAACCACTTCACCCGGTTTTGCCCTGGCATGTGCGCGCTCAACTGCATCCGCTAGCGAGTTTGCGATCTCGCACTCGACCGCACCATTCCATGAAAGCCTGATGCTCTCGGCCATTTCGCCAATCAAAATTGTCGATCTGACCTTCTCTGACACCAGAGGTCGAAGTGGATCAAAGCTAAACCCTTTGTCCTTGCCGCCGGCGATTAGGATGACTGGCTTGTTTTGCGCACGCAGCGCTTTGTCCAGTGCGTCGAGGTTTGTCGCCTTGGAATCGTTCACATATCCGACGCCGCCCACTTCGCGCACAAATTCGCATCGGTGCGGTCGTGGCTCATATGCACACAACGGCGGCACCATCTCCTCGAACGACAATCCGCGTGCCATGCCGGCCGCGAGTGTCGCCATCAAATTTTCGATGTTATGCAAACCGCGCAGTTTAGTGTCCGTCAGCCGCAGGACTGCTCGGTCTTGATAAAAAATCGCCCCCTGCGACAGGCGGAAGTCTGCTTGATCTGCATAAGCGCTAAAGCTGATCTTGCGCGGGCGAACCGCTGGTAATTTTTCGACCGCGTTTACGACTGCGACGTCGCTTTCGGTTTGATTTTCGAAAATGCGCAGTTTGGCCGCGCGATAATCAGCGACGGAGCGATACCGATCGAGATGGTCGGGAGCGAAGTTGAGCCAGAGACTGATAGATGGGCGAAAGGTGCGGATCGCTTCCAGTTGGAACGAGCTCACCTCCACCGTAAGCACATTGAATGGCTGCTTTTCGCGCGCGACTTCTGAAAGCGGTTTACCAATGTTTCCGCAAGCAATTGTTCGCTGACCACAAGCATTCAACATTTCAGCCAGCAATTCGGTCGTTGTCGTTTTGCCGTTCGTGCCGGTAACGGCGATGACCGGAATTTCGCAGGAGCGCCAGCCCAACTCGAGTTCGCTAATCACATCAATTCCTCGGGAGGAAAAATTGCGCGCCAATCGCGAAGTCGGGTCGATGCCCGGACTTAAAATCGCCATGTGATACGCGGCTGAATCTTTGTCAGCTGCAACGCCGCAAATCACACGGACCCCGTGTATCCGCAGATTATCTATGGTTGACTTGAGTAAATTTTTCTCCTCGGCGCTATCCAGCAATGTGACCTGCGCGCCCTCGGACCTGAGCAGAAGCGCCGCCGCGCTGCCGCTCAAACCTGCACCAAGAACAGCGATATTTTGATTTTGATAGCGGCCGTTGGTCATCGCAGTTTGAGTGTCGCCAAGCCAAGTAAGGCGAAGATGATTGAGAGAATCCAAAATCGAACGATCACGGTGCTTTCTTTCCAGCCGGTTAGCTCGAAATGATGGTGAAGCGGAGACATCACAAAAAATCGCTTGCCCGTGAGCTTAAAACTCAACACCTGCAAGATCACTGAGACCGCTTCGATGACGAAAACACCGCCGACCACGACCAACAGCAGCTCCTGTTTACAGCAAATCGCGACGACGCCCATCATGCCGCCGATGGCCAACGATCCGGTATCACCCATGAAAACTTTGGCTGGATAGCAGTTAAACCAGAGAAAACCGAGACCCGCGCCAATCAATGCCGAGCAGACCACCGTCAGTTCTCCAGCAAACGGGTAAAACGGAACTTGCAGGTATTCGGCAATCCGGAAATTGCCGGCTGCATAGGAAAGCAACGCGTATGCGAACGCCGCGGTAATGGTGCAACCGATAGCTAATCCATCCAGCCCGTCAGTGAGGTTTACCGCATTCGATGAGCCCACGATGACGAGTGCAAAAAACACGAAGGTAAACCAGCTCATGTTTGCAATGACAGGCGCCTTGATAAACGGCAGGTAGAGAGAACGCGCCTGCACTTCCAGCAGCGGATTCGTGAGGAAAACGCCAGTGACAATTGCCGCAAGAGCGATTTGACAAACGAGTTTGATCCGGCCGCTGATGCCGTCGGACTTTTTCTTTGTGACCTTGAGGTAATCGTCGGCGAAGCCAAGCGCCCCGAGATACACCATGCTGAAGAGAGCCAGCCAAACGAATCGATTGTCGAGGCGCGCCCACATCACGCTCGCCACGAAAACGGCTCCGATAACCAGCACACCTCCCATGGTGGGCGTGCCTTGCTTGACGCCATGCAGCTCGGCAAGGCGGTGAACTTCTGCCGCTCCGCGAATTGGTTGTCCCAGCTTCAGCGCCGTCAGCATTCGAATGATAAAATTTCCAAAGATTAATGTACCAACGAAAGCAGTGACGGCCGCAGCAATGGCTCGGAAAGTGACGTAAAGGAAAACATTAAATCCGATGAAGCGATCACTCAGATTATGGAGGTAGTACATCATGGCGATGTAACGAGTGGCGAATGCCGAAGGCTGAAGTGCTCGATTACTTCCTCTGTTCGCACGGCGCGGCTTCCCTTGATTAGGATGAGGTCGCCGGGCGCGGCGATCTCTCGCAGAAGTTCTGCGGCGTCGGATGCTGAGTTTACAACAGTCGTTTTTCGCAAACCTGCGAGTCTTGCGGCGTCAGCAATGGCAGCCGCGACATCTCCAATAGCGATCAATTGATCGATCTTTAGCGCGGCGGCGGTTTCGCCCACCTCGCGATGTCCACGTTCGGATTCCTCGCCCAATTCGCGCATTTCGCCCAGAACCGCAATCCGCTTTCCGTCGGCGTCCAGTTCAACCAATGTTCGCAACGCTGCTTTCATCGAATCGGGATTTGCGTTGTAGCTGTCATCGAGAAATTGCACGCCACCGATGTCCTTGATTTGCGAACGCGCTTTTGTGAGCGGGGCGGCGACGAGCCCGGCGGCGCAATCCTCCAGGGAGAGACCAAATACACGACCGGCCGCGACCGCCAGCAGCGCGTTCTGCACCATATGCAAGCCGGGCACAGACAACTGGGCTCGGCAGCGATGCGCGTCCTCGAAAATTGTGAAATCTGTTCCAGTCCCGCTGTGCGTAATTTCATCGGCCCGGATGGTGCCGGCGGCAGTACCTGCCAAAATCACTTTCCCGCGTGCGCGTGTCGCGATATTGCCGGTAAACGGATCATCGGCATTCAAAATGACTGTTCCGTCGGTATCCACGGCTTCTGCGAGCGCCCCTTTCTCCTCCGCAATTTTCTCGCGTGAACCCATGAACTCGATGTGAGCCACACCAATATTTGTGAGGATGGCCACATCGGGCGCTGCGAGTTTCGCCAACGCTGCAATTTCGCCGGGATGATTCATGCCAATCTCCCAGACAGCGACTTCGTCCCCGGACTTTGCCTCTAAAATTGTTCGGGGCAGACCGACATGGTTATTGAAATTTCCTTCTGTTTTTGTGACTCGAAAACGGCGGGACAGCACTGCCGCGGCAAAGTCTTTTGTGCTCGTTTTGCCGTTGCTTCCGGTAATGGCAACGACCTTTAGCTGGAGCGATTTGCGGTAGTTGGCTGAGAGCTCCTGGTACGCCTGCAAAGTATCTTTCGCCCGAATAACCGCGAAATTTTTGAAAACTTTCCCGTTCCAAGTGGACTCAACGATTGCGCCAACTGCGCCAGCTTTTGCGGCGGACTCTATGAAATTGTGTCCATCGAAATTTTCACCCCGCACTGCGACGAACAATTCGCCGGGCTTAAGCGTCCGTGAATCGGTACTGATCTTATTGACCATGACAGTTTCGTCGCCGCATGAAATCGAGCCGCCAGCAAATTGCGCGATTTGAGGCAGTGGAAGCGGATTCATAGCAAGACGCCTGTGCTACGAAAATTCCAACAGATCATCATGACAAAAACTCCACGGGATGGTTTTCAATCGCGCGTCGTGCGACTTGGATATCGTCGAACGGGATCGTGTAGTCGCCGAACTCCTGATAATTTTCGTGCCCTTTGCCAGCAATCAATACAATGTCTCGCGGACGCGCTAGCGCAATTGCGCGATCGATCGCCTGCGTGCGATCAACCATTTTTTCATACCGATCCGAGCGAAATCCTTTTTCGACCTCAGCGATGATCGCGTTCGGATCTTCCTTGCGCGGATTATCAGAGGTGATGATGGAGTAGTCAGCGAGGCGATCTGCCATCTCAGCCATCAACGGACGCTTTTGCCGATCACGATCGCCGCCGCAGCCAAAAACGACAATCAAACGCTGCGGGTGGAGTTCCCGAAGGGTTTTCAGAACGTTAGCGAGGGCGTCCGGCGTATGCGCGTAATCGACGAATACCTGGAATTGTCGCTTCGCCGGAACCAATTCCAAACGCCCCGGCACTTGCGGCGACTTCGCGAGGCTAAATACCGCGTTTCGCAGATTAATTCCGAGAGCATCGGCCGCAGTCAAAGCACCGAGCGAATTTGTTACATTAAACCGGCCAATTAATGGGAGACGAACCAGGTAACTCTTGCCATGCGCGTCCAGCTGGTACGACGTTCCGGTAAACTCGGCGCGATAATTTGAAGCGCGGAAATCCGCGCGCATCCCCATTCCATACGTGACGACCGCCACGCTTTTGTCGATTTTGCCCAACAGTTGTTGGCCGTAACGGTCGTCGACATTCACAATCGCAACGGGTTTGCGCTTTCTTTTCTGATTCGCGAGACCGATGAACAGCTTCAGCTTCGCGTCGAAGTAGTTTTCCATCGTCCCGTGAAAATCGAGATGGTCTTGGGTGAGATTTGTAAAGACGGCTACGTTCCATTCGAGCCCACGCGTGCGATCTTGCGCAAGCGCATGGGAAGAAACTTCCATCGCCGCCGCCTTGCAACCCGCGCTGGCGATCTGCGCCAGCAACTCCTGAAGATCGAGTGACTCCGGCGTGGTGCGGATCGCCGGCAGAAGCCGCTCACCGATCTCGTAGCGCACCGTGCCGATTAATCCGCAGCGCAAGCCAGCACTTTCACAGAGGTGCTTGATGAGAAACGTCGTCGTTGTCTTGCCGTTCGTGCCCGTGACCGCCGCCAATTTCAATTTGCGTGCCGGGTGTCCGTAGAAAGTCGCCGAAAAATCAGCAAGCGCAGTACGTGTGTCCTCGACGACGAGATAGGTAACGCGCGGATCTTTTTCCTCGCGTTCGGCAACGATCACCGATGCGCCTTTATTGATGGCTTGACCGATGAATTGGTGCCCGTCAGTTTTCTCGCCTCGCAATGCCACGAACAAGGTGTTCCTTTGCACTCGCCGCGAGTCATACGCGATGTTCTCCACCGGGCGATCAAGTGGCCCGATGATTTGGCGAACTGGCGTCGCGGAAAGGAGAGTCTTGAGCTGCATGAGGCTTTAACATGTACGTCCCCCGTACGGGAGGACGGATTCGCAGCGCCCAACTGGGACGAGGCATTCAATGGTGCGAGGCATTGGTCAAGGCGATTCGTTCCGCCGGCGCAGTCTTGTGGACTCGCTCAGGCGGCGTCTTTTTTTCCACTCGCGCCACGGGAATCGCTTTGCGAATCTCCTCATGCGGCTCAAGATCGAGGTAGCGGGCAGCCCGCTCGGCAACACGGGAAAAGATCGGACCCGCGACAAGCCCACCATAGTTCAATTCCGGTTTGCTGGTGTGTGCATCATCGAGCACAACCAGACCGACAAACTCCGGATGCTCGGCGGGCAGATAGCCGGCAAAAGAAACGACGTACTTCCCTTGTTCGTACCCGCCTCGAGGATTGACCTTCTGTGCTGTTCCCGTTTTTCCGGCAATGATAAAACCCGGCACCGCCGCCGCAGCAGCGGTGCCGTTATCGCTGACCACTCCTCGAAGCGCGTCGCCAATTTCTCTGGCGGTTTCAGAAGAAATGACCTGACGCAACACCACTGGGGAGAGTGAACTGATGGTTTTGCCCTCCAACGTGGTAATCGATTTCACGATCCGCGGCATGACCAGTTTGCCGCCGTTGGCAATCGTCGCCATTGCGGCCGTCATCTGCAACGGTGTCACCCCGATCTCGTGCCCCATCGGAATACGTGTGATGGAGATTTTGCTCCAGGATTGCGGAGGCCGAATGAGCCCGTTGATCTCGCCAGGCAGTTCGATTCCTGTGCGCTCGCCAAATCCGAAGCGTCGAATGTATTCGTAGAACTTCTGTTCGCCCACAGTGAGCGCGAGTTTGGCCGCTCCGATGTTGCTCGATTTGATGAGAATGTCGCGCACACTGAGGTACGAGAATGAGCGGTGGTCGTGCAGGGCAGCGCCGCCGAACTTCCAGAGGCCGTTCTCACAAAAGATGCTCGAATCAGGCCGCACCTTGCGTTCATTGAGAGCGGCGGCGGCCGCGACGATCTTGAAAGTCGAACCCGGCTCCATCATGTCGATAATCGCCCGGTTTTTTAGTTGGTCGGCCTTCGCTTCCGAGCGAAGGTTCAAATCAAAATGTGGTCTATTGGCCATCGCCAGAATTTCTCCTGTCTGCGGCCGCATCAGAATAATGGTGGCTTTTTGAGGCGAATATTGTTGCATCGCCGCGTCGATTTCGTTCTCGACGATGTTCTGCAAACCAAGATCGACGGTTAGATGGACCTGGTAGCCGTCGCGCGGCGCCCGCTCCTGTCCCCGATAAGGTACGATTTCCTGGCCAGCCCGGTTGTGTTCGATAAAACGATAGCCGTCCTGCCCGTGGAGATACTCCTCCATCGAGGCTTCCACGCCTTGGATACCGCGGTGGTCAAAGTCCGTAAATCCAATGACGTGACAAAGCATCGAACCGTTCGGGTAGATGCGCGTGGCGTCATGCTCGAAATAAATTCCGCGCAAATTGCTGGCACGAAGCTTTTCACGCAGCGTGTTTGCGGCGCGTTCGGACATTTCGCGCTTGATTACGATGTAACGGCGCCCACAGTTTAATTTTTCCGCAAGCTGGCCGGATGGAGTCCCAAGTTCCTTGCTTAGGAGGTCCAGGGTTGCCTCCCGGTTGTTAAGATGGGTCGCATCGGCGATAACCGTTTCTACGGGAACGTTGTGCGCGAGAACCTCGTTGTTCGTGTCGAGAATCGTGCCGCGCTCTGCGTAAATAATTTGCTTGTAAACGTGTTTTTCAGCAGCAAGACCGGCGTACTCGTCGTGTTTTATGGCCTGTAGATAAATCAGACGGAATGAAAAGATGCTGAAGAGCCCGATAAAAGCAGCGCATACCAACACGCAACGGTTTCGGCTGTTTGGATTCATCTTGCGGCGGAGGGGTTGGCCACCGGCTGGATCGTGTCTTCGTCCGCCGAGCGGGGAGGAACAGTCAGCCGCACGATGTGCGCCTCTGAGATCGGGATCATTTTGAGGTAGCCTTCTTTGAATCGGCGTTGTAATGCCGAGCGTGACGTCAATGCTGCGATCTGGGCGCTTGCTACATCATTTTGAGTGCGCAGACTGCCAAGCTCGTTCTCGACTGCTTTTCTCCGCTCGCCGAGATGATAAAGTTGCAGCGTCAAATAAACGTAGCTCAATCCGGCCAGTGCCAAAAAGGCAGTCATCACGATCCAGCGCGCAAGCGAAGCCGCGTTTACCGCGTTATGATTTCTTCGATGCGAGCGGTTCATTTATTTTTTCAGCGACGCGCAACTTTGCGCTCCGCGAGCGGGGATTCGCGCGCTGTTCTTCATCGGCGGGCTCCACCGGTTTCGGCGTAACCAATTTAAGGTCGTAATCGGGATTGCGCTGTGGCTCCGGCCATTCCGGCCTGTCGAGCCATTCCCGGCTATGATTGCGAAAGAAGTTCTTCACGATTCGATCCTCCAGTGAGTGAAAAGTGATTACCCCGATGCGCCCGCCGGACGCGAGTCGCGCAGTTAAAACGCGCAAGCCTTCTTCGAGCGCGCCAAGCTCGTCATTTACTTGCATCCGCAGTGCTTGAAAAATCTGGGTGGCTGGATGCTGCCGCCCGTGTCGTCCCACCAATCTTTCAATGGCGCGCGCAAGCGGCAGAGTTTCACGAAATGGCGAAGTCTTGCGCATCTTAACGATCAGACTCGCAATTCTGCGCGCAGCTGGTTCCTCGCCCAGTTCACGAAACAACCGGGTCAATTCTTCTTCGTCATAGTCGTTTACAATTGTAGCAGCAGTTAGCTCCGTTCGCGGGTCCATTCGCATGTCGAGCGGACCGATTCGCACGAAGCTGAAACCGCGCTCTGCATTTTCCAGTTGGCGGGAAGAAACACCAAGATCAAGAAGCGCTCCGCCGATCGCGCGGATACCAAGCTCATCCAGAACCCAGCCTGCATGTCGGAAATTCGCCTGCCGCACGATGAGCCGCCGGCCGAAATGCGCCAGTCGCTCGGTCACATGCTTTACCGCATCAGGGTCCTGATCCAGGGCCAAAACCTCGGCGCCGCTTTCCAACAATGCTTCGGTATGGCCACCGCCGCCACAGGTTCCGTCTACGATGAGAGAGCCTGCTTGCGGTTTGAGCAACTCCAGCACTTCCCTCTGTAGAACTGGACGGTGATATACAAACTCCTCCGGTGCGTTCGTCTCCTCTTCGCCAGTGCGCGGATCAACCGCGAGCCAGGCAGGCCGCTCCAAGCACAGTCCGCTGATAATGTTTTGACGAAGCATTCGCTTATAAACCAATTGCACTTGCCACGTGCTGGTAGGTGGGCGTTTCCTCCTCGTGCGCCCGTTTCCAGCGTTGCAAATTCCAAATTTCAAAGCGGCCCTGTCCGCCTACAAGAGCAACCTCGCCTTTCAATCCGACCTTTCGGCAAAGATCTTCCGGCAACACTAGCCGCCCTTGTCGATCGGCGCCTGCGTGCTGAGCGCGAGAATGCAAATGGCGCAGGAAGACGCGGCGGTCGCGCGCAGAAACGGTCTGATTTGCTTCCGCGGCTGAACTCATCTTTGCGAATTCCGTCGGAGACATGACGATCAGAAATTGATGAGTCGCCTCCGGCAGAAGAATGAATTCTTCAGGATGCCCGCGCCGCCACCGAGAGGGAATAGTGATCCGATTCTTGTCGTCGATGGAATGCCGGAATTCTCCGGCGAAGAGGCGTTCGGGTTGGGAATCGGCGTCCATTAGTCGAGTGGAACATTCGTCCATTTTGCCCCACTTGACTCCACTTTTAACCACCTCAACAACCGGCGGTCAATAAAAATCTTCAGGCTTATTGCAGCCCGCCATCTTCACCGTAAGCTCCTCGGGTCATGAAATTTTTCCCGCTGGGACTCGTGATCTCTTGCGGTCTTCTGATCTTCGGCGACACCAGCGGGCTTGGGCAGTCTCCAGCGCAACCTCCCACTGACGCTGTGCGGGTGACCATGTCGATGCACCCGGACGGATCACGGACCGTTTACAATTTCGATGCTCCACAGCACAAGGCGTCGGCCACGACCACAGACCAGGATGGCAAAGTCCGCGAGACCATTCGTTATGAACTGGACGACGCAGGACGTTTTTCAAGCGCGGAAATTTCCGGACCTGATGGCCGGGTTAGGCTCAAGAGTCGTTACAAGTACGACGATGGGGGTCACCTAATGGAAGAAGCGCAAAGCGCACCAGACGGCACTCCTCAGCACAAGATCGTTTACAGCTACGAGTCATCCGGAAAGCAGACCGGCTACTCCGTTTTCGATGCATCGGGCAAATTAGTGGGCCGCACGAGCGCCGCGAAGGCTCGCCCGTCTCCCTCACCAAAATCGCACGAGAAACCCCGACGCTAATTGGTTGTGTTTCAATATCACCCGCGCTAACGCCTCGCGTGCCTCTTACTGCGCTGCAGAGAGCATGTTGGCTTGCCACGATTGGCAAAGAGCGCTAGAAAAACGGCGTGATTGATTACATCCAAAAAGGCGGATTGCTAATGTGGCCAATCCTGGGGTGCAGCATCCTCGCGATTGCTGTTTTCGCGGAGCGACTGTTTTACCTGCACCGCGCCACGATTCATCTGGGCGAGTTCTTGAAGGGACTGTCAAACCTGATTCGTCGTCGGAACTTCGCTGAAGCCCTTCACGAGTCCGCCGGGACACCGGGGCCGGTGGCTCGGGTGATCCATGCAGCGATTATCCGGCACGATGCTCCCCGCGCCGAATTGCGCGATATCGTACAAGAAGCCGCCCAGCTCGAGGTACCAAAACTTGAGCGGTTCCTTGCGGTGCTGGCTACCATCGCCTTTCTGACGCCGTTGCTCGGATTACTTGGGACCGTTACCGGAATGATCGACGCTTTTGGTACAATCGCTTCAAGCGGCGGTTACGCGACAGTGACTGAGCTATCCAGCGGGGTCTACAAGAGTTTGCTGACCACCGCAGCAGGCTTGGTCGTAGCGACGCCGACGTTTGTTGCGTACAGCTATCTTTCTTCGCGCGTGAACACGATGCTCCACGACATGGAACGCGCGGGAATCGAGATCGTCCACATGCTCACTGAAAGCCGCCCGATTAGTGGCATTATCAGTTTTCAACAACCTGAAGAGCCGGCACGGTCCGAAGCGCAGTTTGATTCGTAGAGGCGATTCGATAATCGAAGGAACCTGCAGCGTCTCATGAAGCTTCGCCGCACGATCAATTTCAACTTCGGATGGGTTATCCTGGTGGCGCTGGTAGACGTCGCCTTTCTGCTTGTTTTCTTCCTCTTGCTAAGTTCGAATTTTATTTTGCAACAAGGCATCTCGATTTCGATGCCGTTCTCGCGCTTTACGCTCGGACCGCAGACGAGCAATCAAATCATCAGCATCAGCGGCGGGGCAGTTCCGGCGATTTATTTCCAAGATCAAAGAGTCACAATGGAACAACTTGGGCCGTTACTGGATGCAGCCAAGCGCAAGGACCGATCCATCATCATTAAGGCCGACCGTTCGACTTCTTATGAAACAGTTGCCGAAGTGGCAAACGCTGCCCTCGAACGCGGCATCACTTCGGTAGCGCTGGCTGCGAGTCCGCCGCGATGAACAGCGTTGCCTCCGAGATCGCAGCCGAACCGGTTATCTTTAGTTGGGATTCGCCTCGGCGCGGAACGCTTGCGATCACGATCTTTCTGGCGCTTTCTTTGGTGGCGCACGCTCTCTGCTTTTACATTTTTCAGATCGTGTATCCGCCAACGGTCGCGCTTCTGCCACCGCCAGCGCGCGTCATGTTGATTACCTCGGCGTCCGAAGAAGGTCGCACGCTTCTTCGCTGGATTGATTCGGAAGATCCTGCGCTCGCTTTCACAACTCGCCGTCCGCCCGAAGCAAGGCTCCATGCCCTGCCCAAGGCTGACCATGTACCGTCATATTCCGCGCTACAGCCCACGTTGAAGGACATTCCGCCGCTGGAACGCGATCTGCGCATCCCGAGTTGCAACCCGTCGGGGGCGGTACGGCTTACTCGCCCGAAAGCGGCGCGCGCCAGGGCTGTTTTTTCCACGTCCGTTTCCTTTTCAAAGGAGTTCGACGTTTTTGGCTCTCCAACCCTGCCAGCGGCGAATTTTGCGGCCTCGAACGAGGAGACGCCTCAATCCATTCGGTTTCGCGTGGCCGTCAACAAGCTTGGAGAAATTCAGTACTGTTTTCCAGTCAGTTCGTCGGGTGACCCGGCGCTGGATGAACAAGCGCTTTTATATGTGGAGCGTTGCCGCTTTCCCAAAAACACCGTGAATCCTGAAAAAGCCGATTCCTTCTTGGCTTGGGGGATCGCAACAATTGAATGGGGCAATGATATCGTTCGCGCGCATTCACAACCGGGAGCCGCCGTGACCCCGTGATTCGCGTTAGTCTTGCTAGTTTAGTAACGATTTATCTGCTGCTTTTTCTTGCGGCGGTTTTTCTCTTCTGGATAGTTGGAGAATGGAATCGCCGGCGGCGGGAGCGAAGGGCTCTGCAGCACCGGTTGCGTTGCGTGATTTGCGCGTTCGAATTTGAAGATCGAACCGACGCGCTGCTTCCGCGGTGCCCGCACTGCGGAAGTCTAAACGAACGATTCAAGATGGAGCGGATTTAATATGGGGATGTGGATAGGCCGAAATCGCAAGGCGCGTGTGACCTACGGGTTCGACGAAATCGCGCTTGTACCGGGGCGGGTAACCATCAACCCGAATGAAGTCGACATCATTTTCCGTTTGCCGCGTAAAGACGCAGAGCCACTTCGGCTGAAAATCCCGATCCTCGCCAGCGCCATGGATGGAGTGGTCGACGTGCATTTTGCCATCGCCATGAACAAACTGGGCGGTCTCGCCGTTCTGAATCTCGAAGGAGTGCAAACGCGTTATAAAAACCCGC
Organism: Candidatus Limnocylindria bacterium; assembly: GCA_035535575.1. GTDB lineage: Bacteria > Verrucomicrobiota > Verrucomicrobiia > Chthoniobacterales > UBA10450 > Udaeobacter. The sequence goes on along the minus strand of DATLPS010000058.1, from coordinate 2,575 downwards.
AGGAAGTACTGCAAAAAATCGTCGAAGCAGATAAGTCTGACATTACTGCACTGCTACAACGAATTTACCAGGAACCCATCCAGGAGGATTTGATCGCGGCGCGTGTGCGCCAGATCAAGGATGGCGGTGTATTGGCTGCGGTGAGTTCCATTCCTCAACGTGCCGCTGAATTTGGCAGGATCGCGCAAGACGCTGGCGCTGATATTTTCGTAGTGCAAAGCACGGTTTCCACGGTCCGGCATATTTCGTCGGAATATAAGTCACTTGACCTGGAAAAGTTTTGTCGTGAAATGCGCATCCCGGTAATCGTTGGAAATACCGTCGGGTATGACGTGACCTTCGAGATCATGGAGTGCGGGCCGGCTGCGGTTTTGATCGGCGTCGGGCCCGGAGCGGCTTGCACTTCGCGCGGCGTGCTTGGACTCGGTGTTCCGCAGGTTACCGCGACAGTCGATTGCGCAGCCGCGCGCGACGCTTATTTCAAAAAAACGTCACGTTATGTGCCGATCATCACCGATGGTGGAATGAGCCGAGGCGGCGACGTTTGCAAGGCGCTGGCGTGCGGCGCAGATGCCGTAATGGTGGGTAGCGCGTTCGCCAAAGCGCACGAAGCGCCGGGCCGGGGCTACCACTGGGGCATGGCCACTCCACATGCAAACCTCCCGCGAGGGACTCGCATCAGGGTCGGCTCTACCGGTTCCCTGAAACAAATCCTGTTTGGGCCCGCGGAAGTGGATGATGGCAGCCAAAATCTCGTCGGCGCGATCACCACGTGCATGGGCAATGTCGGCGCGCGCAACATCCCTGAATTTCAGCAGACGGAGATAATCATCGCGCCTTCTATTAAGACCGAAGGCAAACTCTTCCAAACCGTTCAAAGCGTCGGAATGGGAACGAGCTAGAATAACTCAGCGATTCAGTAATTTCGCGATTTAGCGATTGACGCCGCGCTACACCGCCAGACCATTACACCCTTAAATCGCTGGATCGCTAAATCGTTAAATCGCTAAATGAACAACGATCGTAGAGTTGTTATCACTGGCCTGGGTTCTCTCACGCCGCTTGGCAATGACGTCGAGACGTTTTGGTCCAATCTCAAAAACGGGGTTAGCGGCATTCATGCAATCGACGCGTTCGACACCAGCGGATACGATTGCCGAATCGGAGGGCAAGTCCGCGATTTCGACCCGAAACCGTTCTTCAAAAATCCGAAGGATGTCCGCCGCACCGATCGATTCACCCAGCTTTCAATGGCGGCAGCAAAAATGGCGCTGCAAGACAGCGGAATTGATATAGAGAATTTCAAACGACGAGACCGTTTCGGCGTGATCGTTAGCACCGGCATCGGCGGACTAAAAACACTCCAGGAGCAATTGACGATCCTGCTGACGAAGGGTCCCTCGCGAAATTCGCCGTTCACCATTCCGATGCTGATCAGCAATATGGCCAGTGGGTTTATCTCCATGGAGTTCAACCTGCATGGCCCGAATTTGTGTATTGTCACCGCCTGCGCGACTTCGAATAACGCCATTGGTGAATCCTGGCGAATTATTAAATTTGGTGACGCCGACGTATTCCTCGCAGGCGGCTCGGAGGCGTCCATCGTCGAGATTGGTCTTGCAGGATTTTCAGCCATGAGAGCGCTCAGCACCCGCAACGATCAACCCGAGCGCGCCTCCCGGCCATTCGATCGTGACCGCGACGGTTTTGTGATGAGCGAAGGCGCAGGGGTTGTGGTGGTCGAGGAATTGGAGCACGCCAAAGCGCGCGGCGCGAAGATCTACTGTGAAATTACAGGATACGGCCTTTCCGCCGACGCTTATCACATGACCGCGCCGCCCCCGGACGGTGAAGGCGCAGCGCGCGCAATGCAACTCGCGCTCGAGCACGCCCGCATAGCTCCGGATCAGGTTGATTACATTAATGCGCATGCAACCTCGACCGATATCGGAGACATTTGCGAGACCCGCGCCATCAAGCAGGTCTTCGGGGATTACGCTTACGAGGTTCCTATCAGTTCTACAAAATCGATGACCGGCCATATGCTAGGTGGCGCCGGGGGAGTAGAAATGGCTGCTTGCGCCCTTGCCATCCGCGATTCCGTAATTCCGCCGACAATCAATCTCGAGAATCCGGGTGAAGAATGCGACCTCGATTATACGGCTAACGTCGCCCGCGAAAAGAAAGTGCGCGTCGCTCTGAATAACTCCTTTGGCTTCGGCGGCCACAACGCGACGCTGGTCGCCGCAGCATTCGAGAAGTAATGGTAGTGCGCGACCGCCGGGCGCGCCTAGACTTGCCTCGCTTTTGACTATTAACCAGTCACAAGTCACCTTTCACTTCTTAGAAAACGCGGGCATAGCTTAATGGTAAAGTTCCAGCCTTCCAAGCTGGCTATGCGGGTTCGATTCCCGTTGCCCGCTCATCGCACGGACTTTGGTTGATTTTCGTCTCATGCTAAATTATCCACTGTGTGACACAACAAACGATGAAAGCACGTCTGCTGTTCGGTTTACTTCTATCTGGATTGCTTTGTAGTTGCGCTTCCAACGCTCCCTATTCGGAGACAATGGTT
>DATLPS010000057.1:0-8389 GCA_035535575.1 Candidatus Limnocylindria bacterium | reverse complement strand
TCACGGGATATCCGGAGCGCATTCCATCGAAATAAAGCGGAAAACTTTCACTCCGACGGTCTGTTTAATTAATGGGAGGTAAAAGGATGAAGAAAGTTCTGTTAATTGCACTGGTGGCGGGGGGCTTGACCTTTGCTGCGGTGCCACGTTCCGATGCGCAAGTCTACTTCAGCATTGGGTTCGGACCGGGTTACTACGGATATTACCCTTACGGGTACTATTCTCCGTACCGTTATTATTACCGGCCTTACTATTGGTACGGTGGGCACCGTTACTACCGCCACCATCGTCACCACCACCATTATAACCGATACTAAGGTGACGTAGGATTTAGAAATCCAGACCGAGATGGCTCGAGAGCAATTTCGAGCCAAACGTCTTGCCAGTGCGCGCAAAAGGAAAATACTGCGGCCTCTATTTTTTTGAATGAGGCGACTCCGCTGGTTTGGTGGCGGGACTTCTCGCTGGCTGGTCAATTTGGAACTCTTTCTTCAGCTGTTGGATCAGCGCCGGAAGTTCCTGCTGCCGCTCGGCTTCGATTTGGCGCCGGAGCGTTTGCTCCACTTTCCTGCGTTCCTGAATGTAGCGGGACTCAAATTGAGCGCGTTCCTGAGGACTCAGGCGGAGACCGGAGTCACGAAGCGCCGCTTCGGTCTCCCGCTTGATGGTCTCACGGCGCAGATTCTCTCGTTGGCGCATGACGTTACGCTCTTCCGGACTCATCTGCATCCAACGCTCGGCGTTGCGCCGGAAATTTTGCCGGGCTGCCGGAGGCATTGCGAGCCACCGCTCGCGTATGCCCTGACTTGGCGGCGGCCCGTGAGGGCCGACTCCCATCGGCGGCCGGCCGCCTGATCGATGTGACTGTGGTTGGGCTTGCGCGGCAGCGCAGGTTAATGCCAAAACCGACAGAGCGACGACTATTTCACAACGTCGCCTTTTCGTCCCACACGCTATTTTCATCCCAGGCGATCAGTTCATCCAGATCAGCGACGACGTCATAATCTTGTGGATCGACTTTGGCGACCACGTCTAAATCGTTTGCGGACGCTGTCCGCGAGGTTGGATGATGCGTGGCGATAGCCATGCCGACCACGAGGATTGCCACAGCGGATGCTGCAACAAGCCTTCGCAGGCTAAACCAGTTCCGCGAGGCCCCGAAACGAGCGGCTTCCTGGCGGATGTTTCTTACCACATTGCGGGCGAAGAATGGCGAAAGAGTGGGCTCGGGAACTCGGCCCAGAATATTCCACAACGGTTTGTCGTCTTCAGGTTCCATAATCTCTAGTGAATTGAACTATCTGCAGCGTCGGAAGTTGCGCTCCAACGCCGCTGAAGATTGACATTATATTCCTGGGGCTTCAAGGAAACCTTCGAGCTGCCGGATACGAGTTGGATGCCGCATCTTGCGCAACGCCTTTGCCTCGATCTGACGAATGCGCTCTCGGGTAACTTGGAACTGTCGGCCGACTTCCTCCAAGGTTCGGCTATACCCATCAATTAATCCAAATCGCTGCTCTAGCACTTGCCGTTCCCGATCGGTGAGCGTCTCCAGCACGTCCTTGATTTTCTCCTTTAGCAAAACAATGGCAGTCATGTCACTCGGGTTCTCGGCGCCTCTGTCCTCGATAAAGTCGCCGAAATTAGTTTCTTCGCTCTCGCCCACTGGAGACTGGAGGGAGATTGGTTGCTGAGCCATCTTTAGGACCGCCCGAACACGATCAACCGGCAGGAGCACTTCTTCGGCCACTTCTTCAGGCGAAGGTTCTCGCCCATATTCCTGCACGAGCTGTTTTTGCACGCGCATGAGCTTGTTGATCGTCTCAATCATATGCACCGGAATTCGGATGGTGCGCGCTTGATCGGCAATTGACCGCGTGATCGCCTGGCGAATCCACCACGTCGCGTAGGTCGAAAATTTATATCCTCGCCGGTATTCGAATTTCTCGACGGCCTTCATCAATCCCATATTGCCTTCCTGGATGAGGTCCAGAAAAGAAAGGCCGCGATTAGTATATTTTTTTGCGATCGAAATAACGAGACGGAGATTAGCCTCCACCATTTCGGTTTTGGCTTTGAACGCCTGCCGCAGCCAACCTTTCAGCGTCCGATACTCTTCGGCATATTCAGAAAGCGAAAACCACACGCTCTTTTCCAACTCGCGGATCTTGTTGTGAAGCTGGAGTCGCCTCTTTTGACTCCGAGGATTTTTCGCCATCTCGGTTCGCAGATAAAGCGAAGTGTGGTGCGCGTCGTCCGCCAGGTGCACAAATTCTTCTGTAACTCGCTGCTTGAGGTAAAAATTCGGATAAATCCTCTGCAGCGAAGTCATCGTTCTTTGCAACGCTCTGAGCTTTTGAGATCGTTTCTTCGAGGAGTTGCGCGCAATATCACAAAATTGCTGACTGATCGACGCACTCAATTGCTCTACCTGCTTACACAGACGCGGGAGTTTCTTCATGTATCTTTCGCGGCTCTCAATTTTTTTATCGAGAATCACGCGGTCGAAGCGTTCGCGGCCCTCGAGTAGTTTCTGGGCAAGGTCCAGATGGGCGCGTGCGACAAAGCCAAAGCGACTGATCTGCTTCTGCACCATCCCTTCGGCGTCCTCGATGCGTTTTGATATTTCCACTTCCTGTTCCCGGGTTAGAAGTGGAACCTGACCCATCTGTTTGAGATACATCCGCACCGGGTCATCGAGAATATCGACCTTGGCTCCCGTTCTCTCTTCTTCCTCTTCTTCCTCGTCTGCGTCCTTCTTGCCGTCCTTGTAGCGATCTACTTCGGACGCTTCGATAATATCGATTTCCAGGCGGCGCAGGCGCGTCAGGATCAGGTCCAGTTCATCGGCATCGGTGACTCCCTCGGGCAACGCCTCGTTTAAGTCATCAAATGTGAGGTAACCTTGTTCTTTTGCCAGCTTGATCAGTTCGCGAATGCGATTCTGGACTTCAACAGCCGAATACAAACCAGAGGCCAATGCACCCTCAGTCAGATCAGGAATGGCCCCATTTTTAGATCGCTTCGAGGCGGGCCCGCGGCGCGCGATCTTCAGCGCAGCGATTCGTGGTTTTTTCTTCAGATTGGCTCCGACAGCAATACCTTTTCGACCGCCTTTACCCATCCTTCGGTTAAGGCGTTTTGCCGACGACTGTCGGCTGCCTCCCCTTCGTTTCGAATGCCTGGCCAAGATTATACGGTTAGGGATTTGACTAAGACGTTCGATGTTCCGCGCAGCGATGGATCGACAACTAATTGTCGGCCGCGCCGGCGGGCTGCGAAAGCTCGTGGAGCTGTTCCTGCAGGTCAAGAATTTGTTTTTGTAAATTTATGATGTCGCCGGTACTCAGCTCTGGAAGTCTTATCTGGTTCGTCGCTACATTGAGCTGACGGCGCAAAACGGCCTGTCGAATGCCCAGCCACCATTCTTCGACCATCGCTCCAGCGTTGGGCGGCATCTTTTGCAGAAGCCATGAAGAAACCAACCGTTCATCTGCCGGAGAAAGCGTTACCATGAAAGCATTCAGCGAGGCCGCGTCGCCCGGACGCAAGTCACCTTCGAGAATACGCACAAGAATTTCTGCATCCGGCACTTCCGCGAGAATCTCGCGCCAGTTTTGCTGGCGAAGAAAATCTCGAGCCGTTTCATCTCGTAGCGCCAAAACGCAAAGCAGGGAGATCTCGTGCCGTGGCGCGGGCGTCATCGCGTCGGTACGATCCATTTCAGGCGGATGATCCCGAGGCAAAATAGGGGCAGCGCTTCTTTGCCTGGATACGAGCGCCTCAAAATCCTGTGCGGTCACACCGAGACGCGCGCTCACCTTACTGATCACTTGACCGCGCATGAGTGGATCGCGCACGCGAGAAACGGTCTCCGCCAGGCGTCTGGCTAGCTGTATCTTGGATCCGAACGACCCCAGATCGACGGTCGCGGTCTCGCGCTCGATCCAGTAATCGAAAAAATCGCGCGCTTCTGCAATGCGCCTTTCAAAGGCCTCTTTGCCTTCACGCCGTACGAGGGAATCTGGATCTGCCCCAACTGGCATTTGGGCCACGCGCACAATTAAGTCATTCTGGAGCAGAGCGTCGAGGGAACGTTCGGCGGCTTTCTGGCCTGCTGCGTCGGCGTCAAAGCAAAGCACAACTTCATTAACGAAGCGCTTCAAGATCCGTGCCTGCCCCTCGGTAAATGCCGTACCCTGCGGCGCCACCACATTTGTAATGCCCGCTTCGAACAAACTGATCAGATCGAGCTGGCCTTCGCAGACAACTGCGCAGTTCGCTTCAATCAGGGCTCGCTTGGATTTGTCCAAACCAAAAAGGACTCTCCCCTTTCGGAACAACGGTGTCTCCGGCGAATTCAGATATTTTGCCGCACCCTCTTCGTCTTTCAGAAGCCGACCGCTGAACGCAATCACTTCACCAATGTCGTTGCGGATCGGAAACATAATTCGTCCGCGAAAGCGGTCGTACGCGGTTGTAGCGGGCGCTGTGCTCAGCGCACTTCCCGGCCGCTGAGACGTAGTCGAGGCGCTCTCGTCCTTCGTTTTAACGAGTCCGCTCGCGATCAGATCGCGCAGATCATAGCCTTGTTCGCGTGCCGAACTCCCGAAAGCGTTCCATTCGTCGGGCGCGTAGCCGAGTTGCCAGCGTTTCGCGGTCTCCGCCATGATTCCCCGTTGCTTCAAATATTTTCGCGCGGCTTCGCCGAGTTCTCTCTTGAGCAGGTTTTCGTGAAACCATTGCGCAGCCTCGGCGTGCAGCTTGAGCAAACGCCGGCGCAATTCACGTTCGCGCTCTTCATCGCCGAGCGCGCCTCCGCGGAATTTCTCGACCACGGTGATCCCACACCGCGCCCCGAGTTTGCGCGCGGCCGCCGGGAAATCAATGTGCTCGTAATCCATCACAAACCGGAAGACGCTTCCGCCCGCGCCGCACCCGAAGCAATGAAACATCTGACGGCTGGGGCTGACGGTGAACGACGGCGTTTTCTCCTGATGAAATGGGCACAGCGCCTTGAAATTCGCTCCCGCGCGTTTCAGTGGAAAATATGAACCGATTACTTCCACGATGTCGTTCGCGGCGGCGATTTGCTCGATTGTTTCCGAAGGGATCGTTCCCATGCGCCCGGTTATTTTTGCCTCGTTTGCGGTTGGAAGCGATGCCAAACTTATGCGGTGCGACTCAATCCCCAGCTTGTGAGAGTGAAATTACTGATCTTCATTTTGGTTTGCTCGTTGACTGGCACAGCAACAGCGGCAGGCCGTGAGACGATCCACAAAGGCGATGTGGCTGTAGTGCCGCTGCGAGGTGAAGTTGCGCCTTCGCTCCTGGCATTTTTGCGGCGCGCGGTGAAAACAGCCGAGAGCAACGAAGCTTCCGCAATCATTTTTGAGATGAATACCTACGGCGGCCGGCTCGATACCGCGACGGATATTGTGAACGCGCTCAATCAAACCAAAATCCCCACTTACACCTTCGTTGACACAAACGCTGGATCGGCCGGTGCGATCATCGCGATTGCAACACAACACATCTACATGGCGCCGGTAAGCGCCATTGGCGCCGCAGCGCCTATCCTCCCGACTGGCGAGGATCTTCCCGCGACCGCAAAGGAAAAGACGATTTCGTACTGGTCGGCGCTGGTCCGTGGTTCCGCGATCAAGAATGGCCACAATCCCGACGTCGCCGAAGCATTCATGAACAAGGATAAGGAAGTAAAAATCGGCGACCGCGTCGTACACCCCAGGGGAGCCGTCATGAGTCTGAATGCTCAGGAAGCAACTGAACGGATCAACAACAAACCGTTACTTGCAGAAAGCATCGTCGATTCGATTGCCGATCTGACCAAAAAAGCCGGCCTCAAAGGGAACATCGTTACAATCCAGCCAACTGGGTTCGAACAAATCGCGTTTTGGATCACCGCCCTTGCGCCATTGCTGCTGCTGGGGGGAATTCTCGGTGCGTATTTGGAATTCAAAATTCCAGGCGTGACTTGGCCGGGAGTTATCTCTGCAATTTGTTTCGCTCTTTTTTTCCTCGGCCATTACCTGGCCGGCCTCGCAGGCTGGGAGGTCGTCGCACTCTTTATCCTCGGAATGGTTCTCGTGTTGATCGAGATACTTTTCTTCGCGCACAGCACGATCATCTTCGGCGTGCTTGGTGTTTTTCTCATGCTGGCTTCGTTGCTGTGGACGATGGTCGATCGTTATCCCGGTCAGAACTTTTTTCCGACCGGCAAAGCGCTCGCTGTCCCGCTGCTTAACATGTTCATCGCAATTGTCGGATCATTCATCGTCATCGCTCTGCTCGCGCGCTATCTGCCGCGCACGAGTATTTATCGCCGGTTCGCCCTGATGGATTCAAATCCACCGGGCCCGTCGCTGGCCGGAATACCGAGACAGTTCGCGACTGCATTCGCGCTGACGCCGGGAACGCATGGCACTGCTGTGACCGTCCTGCGACCGAGCGGCAAGGCGCGTTTTGCTGATCACGTTGTCGATGTCGTCACCGAAGGCGAATTCATCGCCCCGCGAACCCCAGTCACCGTCATCCAAACCGATGGAATGCGCGTTGTCGTGAAAAGTGCTGCGCAGGATTAGCGATCGGGGTGATTTGGTCGTCGTACCTCGCGCGTCGATCAATCGTCGTATGGACAGTCGCAGTAAAGCGCCTGCCTCCACAGCGAGGGTATCGCTCAACGTCGCAGCCGAAGATGTGGAACGCGCCTTTCGCAACGCCGCAATCATGGCAAGGCTTTCATCTGCTCTCCAATCGTCTTGTTCACTTCCGTAACGAATGCGCTCGAAAACTTCTCCGCCGATGCGGATCGTCGTCGGAATGCCGTTTTCTGCCACGCGACTACGGGAATTCTAAATTTCGGCTGCCAGCCGGAGCATATTGCGCATTTTTATCCCCCGGCAACGACGCGGATGACTTCGATGCGATCGCCTTCGGCTAATGATCGCTCAGCCCACTCGTGTCGATGCACGGCAAGACCGTTGTGCTCCACTAGAACCGATTGCGGCGGCAATTCGTAACGTTCGATTAGCTCCGCGATTGTTTTGGCTTCGCGCGCGTCGATCGATTCGCCATTAAGCTTGATTTTCATCGCAAGACAAGGAATGACGACTTGCGAGTCGTTATACTTCCGCGACGGCTAGGAAGCCGTCGCTCCTTGAAGCGCCTGGTCCCAATCTTTCCAAACCGGTTCAATCCCGCGACGGCGGAGGACTGCGGCGATTTCGGCCGGGGAACGTTCATCGCTGATGTCAAACTGGCCGGTGGCGAGTTGATCTTCGCCATCCTGGTATTCGGGCGCGACGATGCGCCCTCGCACAGTGCGATGCACATGTTCGAGGCCCCGCCGGGTATAACCGCCAGGCTCCGTGTGGCTGCCCGCACTCATCATCGTTACGCCGATTAACGCCAGTGAATCCCTCAGTGGCGCGCGTTCGCGCGTGCTGAGCACGATGCCGAGCTGCGGGAAAGTAATACGCAACGCGCAAACCAGTTGCGCCAGTTCGCGATCCGTCATCGAGAACAGCGGACGAAATCCACCGGCGGCCGGACGCAATCGGGGCAGGCTGACGGTGATTTGCGCCTGCCAACAGTGTTTAAATAAATGTTCCAAATGCGCTGCAAGGGCGGTTGCTTCTTCCTGCCAGCGCGATAAGCCAATGAGTGCGCCAATGCCCAGTCGGCGAAATCCGGAGGCATACCCGCGCTCGGCGCAATCGAGCCGGAAATTGAAGTCGCGTTTCGGCCCCGCGGTATGCATTTCGGCATAGACGCCGCGATTGTAAGTCTCCTGATAAACAACGAGTCCTTCCGCGCCCGCTTCGACGATCGGCACATAATCCTCCGTTTCCATCGGTCCGACCTCGATTGCAATCGACGAAAAATAGGGAGCGAGTGCGCGAATGCATTCTGCGAGATAATCGCGGCTTACAAATTTTGGATGCTCGCCCGTGACGAGAAGGATCTGCCGGAACCCGTGCCGCGCGAGGTGCTGAGCTTCGGCGACGACTTCATCAACGTCGAGCGTGACGCGAAGGATCGGGTTATCCCGTGAAAAACCGCAATACCGACAATTATTGATGCACTCATTGGAAAGATACAGCGGTGCGAACAGGCGCATCGTGCGTCCGAAATTTTGCAGCGTTAGGGACCGCGAGGTTTGCGCCATCGCTTCGAACTCCTGATCCGACTTTGGGGCGATCAGATTCTGAAATCGCTCGACCAACTTCGATTTCTTCAGTGCCAAATTGTCAAGAGTTTCGACGAATGACATCAGAACAATTTCATGTGCAGGCCTACGATTCGCAAACAGCAATCAACTCTTCGGGTTTCAGAGGACCAATCAGCAGTTCGGCGGTTCGAAAGCCTT
>DATLPS010000056.1:0-10497 GCA_035535575.1 Candidatus Limnocylindria bacterium | reverse complement strand
AGAACCTCTCCGCCCGATCCCTCTTTTTGTTCTGACGCAAGGCCAACCGTTCGACCTTAGCCCATGGCAGCCGTTGCCCGCCGATTTCCCCGGAGCACTCGACAAGGCATGGCACACGTCGCAAGACGCGCTGACGACGCTCGCACCAAATGCCAAACACAAAACCGCGACCAAAAGCGCCCACTACATTCAAGTTCAGGAACCGCAACTGGTGATTGACGCAATCAAGCAGGTTGTGGAAGCAGTCCGCAATCCGTCCACATGGACGACCGCGCCTTGATTCGCCGTTCGTGCATACCAAAACAAGAGACAAGCGATCCATCCGCGTGAGCGCTGTAGCGTCCGCTGTCCCCAGCGGATTCGTGCGCAGATAAGATCCGCTGAAGACAGCGCACACTGCAGCCCATCAAACGCGAAAAACTCAAAGCCGCCCAAGTTAATCTTTCCGGAAGCGGAATTTCTCTGGAGCTTGGATCTTAATATTGGAGCTTTCTTCGTGGGAAATACTGACAAATTCGGTTTTACGCCGTCCGAGTTGCGACAGTTGCGCGCACTGAAAACGCCGGCCGACATACAGAAGTTTCTCGACGACCTGCCTTACAACCTCAGCTACACCGCGCGCTCGCCGAAGAAAGTCCTGCACGATCGCGTCGCGTCATGCCTCGAAGGCGGAATTTTCGGCGCGGCCGCACTCCGCGTTCTCGGATTTACACCGCTGATTTTCGATTTGGAAGCGGAACAGGACACGGATCACGTCGTCGCGATTTTCAAAGTGAGCGGACACTGGGGCGCGGTGGCAAAATCCAATTTCACCGGCTGCCGTTATCGCGAGCCCGTGTATCGCAGCCTGCGCGAGCTGGCCATGAGTTATTTCAACATTTACTTCAATCTGCGCGGCGAACGTACCCTGCGGCGGTACTCGCGCCCGGTGAACCTAACGCGATTCGATCATCTGCACTGGATGAGCACGGATAAACCGATCTGGTTCATCGCCGAATACCTCTGCGAAATCCCGCACATCTCATTGCTCACACCGGCAATGGAAAAGAATCTCACCCGCCTCGATCGCCGCACGATGCGGGGTGAAATGGTCGGCCATAGAAAGAAGGAGTCGTCACTGTAGAGGCAGGCGTGTCGCCTGCAATTGCAATGAGCTCACGCACTTGGCTGCCTAATTCGCGGCTTGCTCACCTGGACTTGTTGCGGCGTTTTCGAAACGGCGCATTTCACTACCAGCGCGACTATTTCGATCCCCGGTTCACTGATGTTTTCTCGTCAGACGCAGTGCGATACTGGAGTGTGCAGCTTCATGCGAGTTCAGGCGTTTTTTCCTTGAGTGGTACAAATCGAGAGGCATTGAGGTGGAAATCGTCGAAGAACCAGAGACCTAACCAAGCGCTGGTTCTACGCAGAATGGGTTAAGACCGGGTTCTGGATCGCGTTTGTTGCTGCGATGCTCGATGTGGCTTTGGCGTTTGTTCTTACTCATGTTGCTTTTTCAGACGCCGTATTCTGGCGGATTCGCACCGGAAAGAGCATTTGCACAGGTATTGGCGTCGGAATGCTTTTGTTGTTCTTCTTGAGCGGCGAGGCAGTTCGCGGACATCATCGCTGGCGCGAGCAGAGGAGAGCTTCGCGTGCATCTAAAGCCGGAACCGATAAGACCTAACCAATCGCTGGAGCCAACCGCTGGCCGTCGTAACGCGCCCATCTGATTTCATGAAACAGTTCCGGGTGTTTGCCACGTCCGCTGCCGCCGGCGGTGGCTGAGCTTCGTCTCGTTAGATGTATTCATTGTGTCGCTGATAGAGATTATTTGTGAGATTGCGGTCGATTTGGTCGGCGGAAACGTATCTTGGCGTTTTTATGTCGGGCTTGGATCGGGCGTCGTCGCAGCTGGGGGTTATTTTTTTTCATGTCATACTCACCATGGCGGCCTTGGTTAGCAGGAACAGTTTTCGTCGTTGGAGGGGTAGGGGGAATCGTTTGGGAAAGCCGCCGGTGGTCATGAGCATCAAATCTGCTGGCACTTTCGTCTGCCGAAGCGCTGGAGCCAGCCACGGGCTGCCTTAGATTCTGCTTGCCTTCAGAGACGATGAGTTATCTTTTGGGGTCATTCGGTGGAAAGGAGTAGGATAATGAAGTGTCTCTTCGCGATCGCGGTTCTCCTGCTCGCGGCCTGTGGCTGGGCAGTTGGCGATGTGGCCAGCGACGAGCGCGAGTTGACGCAACTCGTCAAGGACCTCAATGCGGCTATCATCAAGCCGGACATCGCTTTCCTGGAGCGGGTTCTGGACCGGGACTACGTCCATTACCGCCCGCACGGGAACGTCGAGAACCGGGCGCAGTACTTGGAGGATCGCAAGAGCGGCCGCGTGGATTTCGACTCGCTGGTCGCGGATGAGATCAAAGTCCGCCTCTACGGGGATACTGCCATCGTGACCTATCGCTCCACCGCCAAAGGAAAGGACCAAGATGGAGCGATAGATGAGCAGCGCCGCTGGACCCGCGTCTTCGTTCGGCGGGACGGGCGCTGGCAGCTGGTCCACTCCCAGGGAACAACGATCCAGAAGCCCTGAACGGGCCTGGTCTTACGTGAAATCTTCGATGCCTTCACAGATCCACCGTGGAGCATCATAAGGTTGGCGCGTCTAACAAATTGGAAGCATGCGAACATGATTTCTCGCTCGCGTGGTCGCTGATCTTAAGTCTCGTTAGGCAAAGATTGGCCGCCTGCGCTAAAGCTCCGGCGCGGCGGAGCGCGTGAGATGACTACCGACCAGTTTCGAAAGATGGCGCTGGAAATTCCGGCGTCCGTCGAGCGATCGCACATGCGTCATCCCGATTTCCGTGTGGCTGGAAAGATTTTCGCGTCACTTGGTGTCCCCAACGAAGGCTGGGGCATGGTGAAGTTCACGCCAGAGCAGCAGCGCGGATTCGTCGAGAAGGCACCCGAGATTTTCAAACCGTGTACCGGCGCATGGGGCCGCGCGGGCTATACGAATGTTTATCTTGCCTCCGCGAAAGCGAGCATTGTGCGCGCTGCTCTGGATGCTGCGGCAAAGAACGTTGCCTCAAAAAAACAGAAAACGCCGAACGTCCAACGTCGAACATCCAACGCACAATGAATCCGGGCTACAGAGCGTTTTGGAAAAACGCGTTCTCGAACGTCGGCTGGAACGGGCCGGGCTCGGTGTCGCCGATTCGAAATCGGGGACTCACCTCGAATTGAGTGGCGCAATGAATTTCGATATCGACCTTGCCGCATTTTGCCAGTGACGCGCGCACCGTCTCCAGCGCCAGCGCGGGCGTGTTGCAATCCCGGCTGAGATGTCCGAGCACAACGCGCTCGATTTTTCCTGACAACAACTCCTCGATCACGCCTGCCGCCGCTGTGTTCGACAGATGACCGTGCCGCGATTGGATTCGCTGTTTCACCGGCCACGGCCGATGCGTGTCGTTCTGCAAAAGTTTTTCGTCGTGATTGGTCTCGATGACCAGCGTTTGCACCTGGCGCAATCGTTCCACGATCAATTTCGTTACGTATCCGAGATCGGTGACGAACCCGAGGCTGCCTGAGCCGGCGCAAAAAACGAACCCGAGCGGATCAACCGCGTCGTGCGGCACGGGAAATGTCTGCACAGTGATGTCGCAGATCGAAAACTCAGCGCCGGTTCCAAAGATACGCCAGTTGCGATGCTGTTCGACTGAGCTGTCGCAACGAACTGCTTCTGCCGTCAACGCATTGCAGTAAATCGGCACATCAAATTTGCGGCAAAGAACTTCAAGGCCACAGATGTGATCACCGTGTTCGTGTGTGAGAAGGACACCATCAAGCTGCTCCGGCGTGACGCCGCAATGTTCCAGACGCAACACCAATTGCCGCGCGCTCAGCCCGCCATCGACAAGAATCTTGCAATGATCGGTTGCGATGAGGGCGCTGTTTCCCGCGCTCCCGCTGCCGAGCATGGTCAAGCTGAACACGGGTCTTAAGGTATCCGCGTGATTTCAGTTTGCGCAAACGGAAACAATGAGAATGACCCGCCTTCGCTCAGGCTTCGGCGTGGCAGGCGAAGCACGAAGAATTCTGGGAAGCGCACGGCTCGACATGATGCGCACGCAGAAGTACATTCGCGTCGGTTGAAAGCCAGGGTTTTCATCTTCATCGCGCCAATCACCGCGTTGTTAGCAGGCACGGGCTACGCTGCGTCGCCGGATGTGCCTGCTGCAGACAGCAGCGCGCTGGATTTCAAGCAATGGGGCCTGGTTGCGATCCAGGATGGCGGGCGTCGCAAACCGGTGGACACATTTGCAAAAGAAACGCTGATCCGGATCACAGGAAAATCCACATACACAGATAAGAGCGCCAGGAGATGGCAGCCGAACGATTTCGTTTTGTCGGCGTTGCTCGAAACGCGGGACTGGAAAAACGAGCCGATGGTGCTCGTCTCATTCGGCAAGCTGAAAGAACAACTCGGGCTCGATAAAACGCAGCGGCGATTTTCGTTTGCCCAATTGGCCGGGTCAGCTGAGCTACAGCGGCTTGCGAACGAGGCTCAGGCAGCCAAGCGCGTAGAAAAACCGCTCGACCGCGTTCAACAGGAAGCATTGGGCGTTAGTGATCGGCTTACGGTTTTTTCCCATGTCTTGGATGGAAGCGCATTGCTGATCATCCCTGCTCCGACAAACGAAACGGACACGTGGGTTGATCCATCGGGATGGTCGAAATATTACTCCGAAGCGCAATTTGCCCCGGTCCAGGCTCAATTGCAGATACTCGCCACTGCTTATGTCAAGGGCGATGCATTTAACTTCAGCCGCGGCGCTAATCAGCTTCGCGAAAATTTGCGCGAACTGAGCCCATCAATTTATCCGCAGGAACGACAGTTACGATTGGAATATTTTTATAATCACTTCGAGAGCTTTTACCGCGCCATCTGGTGTTATGGAATTGCGCTCGTAATTCTCATCGCAGCACACTTGCGCAAACACGGACGCGCGTTGCAAAACATCGGCGTCGCCATTGCGCTCCTCGGTCTCACGTTTCAAGCAGCTGGGATCGTGATGCGCTGCATGATTGCCGGCCGACCGCCGGTGACCAACATGTATGAATCGATCATTTGGGTGTCGTTCGCCGTCTCATTTTTTGGGATGATCTTTTTCGCGCGTTACCGGGCGCCTGTATATTTGTTGGCGGCATTGCCGGTCACGCTCATCGCACTTTTGCTTGTGCATCAAATGCCGATCGCCATGCCATCAAGCATCGATCCGCTGGTCCCAGTCTTGCGTGATAATTTCTGGCTCACGGTTCATGTGCTTACCATTACTTTGAGCTACGCGGCATTCGCGCTGGCAATGGGGTTCGGACATATCCTGCTCTGGCGATATGCGCGCAATCCCGCCGCGGCGCGCGTGGATGCGCCGATGCATTTCTGGCTGTATCGCGTGCTCCAGCTCGGCGTGCTACTGCTCGCCGCAGGCACAATTCTCGGCGGCGTGTGGGCAAATTATTCCTGGGGAAGGTTCTGGGGCTGGGATCCGAAAGAAACGTGGGCGCTAATCGCGCTGCTTTGTTACATCCTGGCGCTGCACGGCCGGCTCGCAGGTTGGTGGACGCAATTCGGTCTGGCAGTTGCGAGCGTTGTTTGCTTTCTCGCGGTGTTGATGGCGTGGTACGGCGTGAACTTCGTTTTGGGCAAAGGTCTGCATAGCTACGGATTTGGCATTGGCGGCGAAACGTACGTGGCGATATTTGTGCTTCTTGATCTTTTATTCGTTGGGTTTGCGATCTGGCGATATCGCACCAGCAATTCGGACGTTGCTGTAGCAGACGAAATCCAAGGTGAACGCGTAACGGCTTAGGTGCGAAAGTGGCTATAGTTTACCGCGGTCAGCGTCCGCGGCTACAGGTTCGCGATCAGAGCGTCAATAAACTCGCGGGGCGTTTCAGCATGAAGCAGCGCCGATCGCGTCGAGTCATCTTTTAGCAGTCGCACGAGCGTGCCGACGCAAACCAAATAATCGTTCACCAGGCGTTCCGGCACACCGATGAGAAAGATCAATTGCGCACGTTGTTGATTTGCGCCGATTGGAATCCCGGCACGACTGCGCCCGATGGCGACCACGATTTCCTCCACCAGATCGGTTCGCGCATGAGGAAACACGACGCCATTTTCCACTACACTGGGGTGCGCGTGTTCGCGTGCGAGGACTTGTTCGAAGAATTTGTCTGTATCGGTGATCTTCCCATTGTGCGCGAGCAACTGAATAATTTCGCGCAGCGCGTTCGGCAGTTTGCGTGAGCGCAGCCGCAGGATGACCTCTTTTTCATCCAGCAGCTCGGGGAGCGCGATAGCCATTAGTGACAGAGATTTATTGGATTATGCGGCAAAGCCAGTTAATCAGTTAATCAAGCAACCGTGGCAACTCAAGACACAACGGTAGCTCCAAAAGAGGAGCGGACGGTCTCCTTCCAACGGAGCCTTTACGACCCCGGCTACGTCAACGCGATGTCGCATTTTTATCGCGGCGAAATGGGACGCATCATGGTTTGGCGGCAGCGGCTGGACATGACCACCAACTGGGCGATTACCAGTACCACCGCAATTATCACCATCGCCTTTTCTACTCGCGGAGTGCCGCACATTATTTTCTTTTTCAATCTGGCCATCGTTTGGGTGCTGCTCTGGATCGAGGCGCGCCGTTATCGTTTTTACGACGCGTTCCGCGCACGTGTCCGCATGCTCGAGGCGCATTTTCTTGTCCCCATGGTGATGGAAAATCGTGACCTGCTTCAGGGGGAATGGAAAAAGCTGGTCTGCGAAGATTTGATTTTGCCTTGTTTCAAAATCAGCAAACTGGAGGCGATCGGGAGACGGTTAAAACGCAATTACATGTTCATTTTCATTCTGATCCTGATTGCGTGGCTAACGAAAATATTTTTGCACGCCAGCGCGCCAATTAACGATGTCGTCTCCTTTTACCATGCCCTGCGCATCGGCCACATCCCGTCGTGGCTGGTGGCGCTGATCTTCGCCGGCACCTTTGTCAGTGTCATTTCAATCACCATTTACGTCAGCAAACGGTCCTCCGGCGAAATCTCTGAATTCGGCACGCATCGCTCGTTGTGGCGGATTTAAGAACGTGATCAGTGATCCGTGATCAGTGAACAGTAGAGATTACTGAGCGCATGTCCGATCACCGATCACTGATCACCGATCACTTCGCGGAGCTCTGCGAAATCGTCGCAAAGCTGCGCGGGCCCGGGGGCTGTCCATGGGATCGGGAGCAAACGCACGAATCGCTGTTGCCCGCATTGATCGAAGAGGCCTACGAAGTGACGGAGGCTGCGCGCACGAACGACGACGCGCATTTTCGTGAAGAACTCGGCGATTTGCTCCTGCTGGTGGTGATGCACGCGGAGATCGCCCGTGAAGCTGGACGCTTCGAAATTGGCGACGTCGTTCACGACATCTCAGATAAATTAGTCCGGCGGCATCCGCATGTATTTGGAACCAGCGACGCGTGCGATTCCGGCGCCGTGCTCAAACAATGGGAAGCGATCAAGCGCGCAGAGAAAAAGGCCGACTCACATTATCTCGCCAGTTTGCCCAAAGCGTTGCCCGCGCTTAAGCGCGGACAAAAAGCGCAATCAAAAGCGGCGCGCGTGAATTTTGACTGGACCGAGGTGCGCGAAGTGACCGCGAAAGTGGAAGAAGAGCTTTGCGAGATGAAAGAGGCGATCGCGTCCCAAGATCGTGCGAGAACCGAAGATGAGATTGGCGACGTGCTCTTTGCAGTCGTCAATCTGGCGCGGAAATGCAAAATCGACGCGGAAAGCGCGATGCAAGGCGCTACTGACAAATTTGTGACGCGATTCAATCGGTTGGAGGACGAGCTGAAAGCGCGCGGCAAGAAACTCGGCGATGTGGATCTGGAGGAAATGGATGCGATCTGGGAGGAGATTAAGAAAACGCCGAACGTCCAACGCTCAACGCCCAATATCTGAACTTCTGAAATTCGTATTCGACGTTGGACGTTGAGCGTTCGACGTTTGCTTCCGGGAATGCTTCGGCGATATTCCGCGTCCCGATGAATTTGTTGATCAATCTTTGTCTGGCGCTGTTCGTGCTCGTGTCGTTGATCATGGCGCTGGTGATCCTCATGCAACGGCCAAAGAGCGAAGGTCTGGGCGCAGCATTTGGCGGCGGGGTCACCGAAAATATTTTCGGTGCACAAACGACCAACGTGCTGGTGAAGTTCACTACATGGATGGCCGGAATTTTCTTTGCGCTCACGTTGGGGTTGTCGATCCTTTACGCCCACAGGAGCACCGCCGACAGCGCGTTCCGGCGCGAGCTGATGAAAAAGCAAGCCGCTTCGCAGAATTCGCCTGCACCTGCGGCAGGAAAATCCTCGCCAGTCTCGTCGCCCGGAAATACGCCGGTTCAAGCTTCACCAGGTACTTCCGTTGCGCCTGATTCTGGCGCGGGCGTATTACCCGCGGACACCACGACGCCAGCCCCTTCGCCAGCGTCAACTGTACGACCAACGCCAAAACCTTAAGACCGGCCTTTCTCAGAAAGCTACCGGGTTGCAGAGCAGATCAGTTTGACTTCACGAGCGTCGTGAAATCAAGCAACCCCATGAGGTTGGTGCGACCAAATAGCCATCGGGGCTCGTGATCCTGCAACCAGCACACGCTGAGCACAAATCGGCGTGATACCAGACCGAATCCGGGCAACGGCGACTCTTCCCGATTCGAACTGCCATGGTATTTTTTGGGCTGAAATCATTGAGGAATCAGTTTATAGGAATGTGAAATCGCGCAATACTAAGATTGACAATGAGCTACGAATTCCGGCAGGGAGAAACTCTGGGCGACAATCTTCGCCGGATTTGCCGTAAACAAATTGAGGGCGCCCTCGCCGTCGCCAAGGGCGAAACCAAAACCGACGACACGCCGGTACACGAAACGCGAAAGCATTTGAAGAAATCGCGCGCGGCGCTGCGGCTGGTGCGCAAGGAGATCGGGCGCGGCCTCTACCGGGCACAAGACCACGCACTGCGCGACGTCGGGCACCTTACCTCCGAAATTCGCGATGCCGAAGTTCGTTTGCAAACGGTGAGGGAACTTCAAGAAGTCACGAAGCGCGATGGCCACAGTACCTATGGAAACCTCGAAGTGATGCTGACCTTGGAACTCGAAAATTTCATGGCGGCATTCGCAGAGTGGCAAACACAGGCGGGCCCGTTGCTGGAGCAGGCGATCTCAGCCGTCGATCGCTGGAGCCTCGAGCAATTTAGCTGCAAACAACTTCGTCGAGCTGTGCAGGCGAGCTATAAGCGGGCTCGGAAAGCGCTGGCTAAGGCAACGGCAGATCCGACAACTGTAAATTTTCACGAGTTCAGGACCAGGGCGAAAACGCTTTGGTATCAATTACGGATTCTCCGGCCGGTCAATGGGGTCGTGTTAAAGAGCCTGAGCGACGATCTGCGTTCGTTAGGCGATCTGCTCGGTCGTGCGCACGACTTGAGTTTTCTCGGTTCAAGATTGCGGAGCGAACATGGAAAATCGAAATGGCAGCGCGAAGGTCAGAGGTTGCTTGCCGTAATTGAAGTTAGCCAGATCGATCTGCAACGTGGCGCGGCGGAGCTGGCGGAGCATTTCTTTGCCGAGTGCCCCCGCGATTTCGGTTCTCGCGTCGCCACCTGGCTCCAGGACTGGGCAGGCAAATCATCGCACTCGCTGGCAGAAGCGCTTGTCACTTAGCCTTGCGCGCGATCTTTGGCGGGAAAAGCCACAGAAGTTTTCCTTCTTCGGACTCAGGGTCCACATCGACCAGTGCAACGCCGGCTTTGGAAAGTTTGAGCGAAGCGCCGGTTAGTCCCGAAACCACCGTCGTAAAGTCTGGTTCGTGGCCGACCAGCATCAGTGTTTTTGCGTGGTGTCGTTTGAGCACAGTCCGCAACTCGCTCATCCCAAATCCGGGCGCGAGCAATTCATCCTTTCGCAATTTCGCCTTCAGGTAATCCGCTGCGATCTCAGCTGTCTGCGATGCGCGCGGCAACGGGCTGGTCACGATCAAATTCAACCGCACGTTTAGACGTGCAAAAAATTTAGCCACGTCGCGCATTTCTTTTTTACCGAAATCGGTGAGCGGGCGCTCATCATCCGATTTTTTCCAATCTGGCCAATCGGCCTCGCCATGTCGAAGGAAATAAAGTTGCATGTCGATCTATACGCCTCGTTACATGATCCGCCACTTCGCTCGCTGCGTACGCGGGTCGATTTGCCAAAGGCGAACACCACCAAGAAAAGCATTTCGGTTATGTCCTGGCTCAATGCCGCTCGGAAGCTCGTCGAACTTCTTCGCGCTCCCGCCGCCAAGGACGACATAATCCGCAATAAGCGATTTCTTCAACGATAGGACGGCCCGAAGCACTTCGCGTTTCCACGCTTTTTCGCCCAGCTGTTTCATTCCCGATTTCCCAAGA
>DATLPS010000055.1:0-14801 GCA_035535575.1 Candidatus Limnocylindria bacterium | reverse complement strand
AACCGATTCCGCTTCACGCTGCATGAACCAAAGACTCGTTTTGACTTGTCTACCCGAGATTGGGGTCGCGAACCGCTTCGGAAAATCAGTCAACGCCATTATGGTCTTGGTCTGAATCGCGTCCGGGCTATCGTAGAAGTCCAGGGCGGCGAATTGCATGCTCAATATAATTCAAACGCTTCGGCGCTCATTACGACGATTACGCTTCCGGTGTCAGGCGAGTCCTCGGAAGAAGCTTGAAACGTCCGTCTTTTCTCGCCGTTTAAGCAACTGGAATCTGCTGGTCGTGCGTAATACGAGCAGCGCAATTGAATGAAAACAGATAACCGTCATGTCGTGATCATCGATGACGAGCGGCCCGTGCTCATGACGCTTGAGGCGCTGCTGAAGCGGCATGGTTATCAAGTGGACACTGCGCCAACCGCCACCCAAGGACTCAAGTTGCTGAAGTCGAAAACGCCCACGCTCGTATTGCTGGACCTTCGTCTGCCCGACGCCGACGGATTAGAGATGCTTGACCGGATCAAGAGCGAGCTACCCGAAGTGCAGGTAATTATCCTCACCGCGCACGACTCATTGCACAATGCTATCGAGTCCATCAAACGCGGCGCCTACCATTTCATTAGCAAACCGTACGCGCCTGAGGAACTGCTCAGTCTGGTGGAGAAGGCATTGGAAAAACAGTTTCTCTTGCGAGAAGCGGAAGAGCTGCGGGAAAAAACAGAGCAACTCGAAAAGCGCCTGGAAATCGCGGAGGCGCGGCCCACGCCCATTTTTAAGAGCAAACCCATGCAGGAGATCGACGAGTTGATCAATGCGATGGCGCCATCTGATGCCAATGTGCTCATCGTAGGCGAAAGCGGCGTAGGCAAAGAAGTGATCGCGAATACGATTCACGCGCGGAGCCGGCGCGCGGGAGAACCGATGGTGAAGCTCAATTGCGCGGCGTTCCCGCAGACGATGATTGAGGGAGAACTTTTCGGTTATGTGAAAGGGGCGTTTACCGGTGCAATGCACGATTTTCCCGGAATGATCGCAGCCGCAAATGGCGGCACGCTTTTTCTCGACGAAATATCGGACATGCCGGCGGATCTGCAGACGCGGTTTTTGCGCGTGCTCCAGGAACGCGAGTATCGGCCGCTTGGCAGCACTCAAACAATGAAAGCAACCTTCCGCGCGATCGCGTCGACGAATCGGCCGATTGCCCAGGCGCTCTCCGAGAACCGGCTTCGCTCCGACTTGTACTATCGGCTGAATACTTTTCAGATCGAAGTGTCCCCACTCCGGAAACGTAGAGAGGACATCCCGCCGCTGATCGCGCAATTCGTGAAACAATTTTCTCAACAACTTGGCAAATCGGAACCAGAGATTTCACCGGACGCGTTTCAAAAGCTGCTTGATTACTCGTGGCCGGGAAATGTTCGCGAGTTACAAAACGCGATCGAATACGCGGTGGTGCTGGCGCGACAGGGGATGATCGGCGTGAAAGAACTCCCGACAGAAATACAGTTGCCTTCAGTTCTGCAGCAAACCGAGCTCGGCGCGTTACCGCGCAGCGGCGTGCAGACTCTCGATGATGTGGAGCGCAACGCCATTCTCCAGGCACTCGCAAAATGCCACGGCAACAAGAAAAAAGCGGCAGAACTTCTCGGCATCCAACGGCCCACCCTCTACAACAAGATGAAGCGCTACGCCATTGAGTTGTAAGAACTCCGGCGCTTCAACGAGTGACGGCTATCCAGCCGTGATATTCGAATCGACGGTTGCCCAGGCCGTCGTTCCTTGTTATCCGCCACGATAAGCGCAGCGCGCGGTTGGTGTTTCGTGCACCACGATCTCGCAGAGGCCGGGGCATTGTGACTCCAATTTTTTCCAGAACCATTCTGCCATTTTTTCAATCGTCGGATTTTCCAATCCTTGGATGTCGTTGAGGTACGTGTGATCCAGCATTTTTAGCAGCGGTTTCATCGCATCGCTGATCTCCGCGTGATCGTAAACCCAGCCAATCTCGGGATCGACTTCGCCTTCAACGGAAACTTCGACCTTGAAACTGTGGCCGTGCACGCGCCGGCATTTATGACCCGCCGGCGCGTTTGGCAAAGTTTGCGCCGCTTCAAAAGTGAAATCTTTTGTCAATCGTGCGCGCATCAATCAGACTCCGCGCTGCGTCGGGCTCCAGATGAATTTGTGCATCTGAAGTTGGAACCGGACATCGAGTTTATCGGCGAGGATCCATTCCACGATTTCGCGCGGATCGATACTTCCGAAAATCGGAGAGAACAGCACGGCATGACAGCGGGACGGGAGATCGTACCGCTGCACCTTGTCGCGCGACCACTCGTAATCTTCGCGGGACCCCATCACGAATTTCAATTCATCGCGCAAGGTAAGCTGGTCAATGTTCGACCAAAGGTTCTTGTCCACTTCGCCGCTGCCCGGCGTCTTTAAATCCATGACCCGATGGACGCGCGGATCGACTTTCGAGATATCACGCGCGCCGCTAGTTTCCAGCAAAACGGTGTACCCTGCGTCGCACAAGGTTGACATCAATGGCACCACATTCTTCTGCAACAAAGGCTCGCCGCCCGTGATCTCGACCAGCGGGCAACAAAACCCTGCCACTGCAGCAACAATCTCTTTCAGAGTTTCCTTTTTCCCTTCGTAGAATGCGTACTCCGTGTCGCAATAGTTGCAGCGGAGATCGCAGAACGTCAGCCGCACAAACACGCACGGTCGCCCCACCCAGGTGCTCTCGCCCTGGATCGAGTGATAGATCTCGTTAATTGTCAGCGTCTTTTCCTGCTCTGGCATACTGCTGGTGGGTTGAATCGGTGGTTCGCTGAATCGTTAAACGTCTTACGCGGACAATCGCAAAGCAAGTTTCGCCCCGAAATAGCGGTCTCTTAGGCCTCAACAATGACCCGACGGCTGCGGAAAAAGTCGCTCTAATTTTGGTGGAATTTTGGTGAGATTTTTTGATTGACGGCCTTATCGCGGCCCTCTACTCTCGCGGCCATGCGTACCGGTTTTGCGTCAATAATTCACCGTTTCGCTCCGTTTCCACTCCGGACGACAACAGAAACTGCCAGCGAAATCACCCACCCGATTGCCCAGCCAACCCTTGCGTTTGTCGCAGGAATTTTCTTCGCAGTTGTTCTTGCTGCACAAGCGCAGGAATCGGTTGAGCCCGACGTTTTACCGTCGTTGGCGGAGCCGCCAGCCGCTCCAGCGGAATCGTGGCCGTCCGCGCCAGCAGAGCCACTCCCCGCTTTATCTCAATCGTCATCCTCCACAGCGGCAGAGCCTTTGCCGTCGTCAGCAGAGTCGTTGCCTTCGCCCGAGCAGGCATTTCCGTCTTCACCCGAGGCGTTGTCTTCTTCAACCAACTACACTACAGCGCAAACGAATGTGATTGCGCCGCCAGCAGCAGCAGGTCCTTACGGGGGGATGAGCACTAGGGAGGTATTTCCAAGTGGCGAGATGACTTCTTCAGGTGAACCGCGTCGTTTTCACTACGAGCTGCGGCTGACGGTGCGAGGTGTGTGGGACGACAACATCTTCATCAGTCATACAAATCGAGTGTCCGATTACTATTTCGCGATTGAACCGGAGATTACCATTGGAGTCGGCGACATGGAGGGGCGGAGCAGAAGCTATCTGCGGTTGGATTACATGCCCAGCGCTATTCTGTTCGTCGATCACTCGGACGAAGACGCATTTAACCAGCTAATTCACCTCGAGGGAGGATATAGCACTGGCCGGTTAAAATTGGCCATGTTTGAGGATATAGCGCTACTCGAATCGGCAAACCTCAACAGCATCTTCGACACGACGGGGCTATGGGCAAACACCGATGCGAGCGCGCCCACGCGAGTCAACATCTTCAACACGCGCTTGAGAGCAAATTATGAACTGACAGCAAAACTATCTCTGCAGGGCGAAGTTGATTCCTCGATCTTCTTCTATCCCAATAACATTAGTTCCTACACTGTTTCGGGCGGCCTCTACCTTTACTACAATTGGCTGCCAAAGGTAACGGTCGGCATTGGTGGCACGTTCGGCTACGATTGGGTGGATGATCCAACGACTAACCAAAGTTTCGAGCAGGTGAACCTGCGCCTGAATTATGAGGTGACGGCCAAATTTAACTTGTATGCTTCGGGCGGCGTTGAGTTCCGCCAATTCGACGGCAACCGGGGTACATACACGTCACCGGTCTTTGAAGTCGGGTCGATTTATCATCCGTTCGCTGGTACCAATCTCACGCTCGCCGCTGGCCGGCGGATTTACAATTCCGGATTCCTTCCTGAGCAAGATTTCGCGACCACATATGTTGTGGCCCGGTTTCAGCAGCGTTTATTTCACCGGGTTTATTTTGGCTTGGGCGTCGGCTACGAAAACTCGGACTATTTCGCCACTGCCCGGAACGTCAGTGCGCCGCGGAATGATGATTACTGGTTTATCGAACCGTCGGTTGACGTGCTAATTACCAGGTGGCTGAGCACCGGAGTCTATTACTTGCACCGCCGGGACAGCAGCTCAGAGTCTTTCTTCAGTTTCTATGATAACCAAGTGGGCGTCAGGGCTACGCTCAGGTTCTAAACAGGGTTTGGTTCATTTGCGAGCTGGGACACGGGGACGGTGGTTGGCGATTACGCTCGCGTTGTCGTTGCTTCCAGAGTTCCTGGTGGCGCAAACCATGCCGGGAACCGGCGTATCCGGATCCAGATCGCCAACAGCCGCTTCGGCGCCTGCATTCACGGGCGGAGCGAGCGCACCGGCTGGCTACATTTTGAGCGCGAATGATTACGTATCGGTCGAAGTCTTTGGCGAAGACGATCTGCGCACAAGCGGACGATTGAACCCCGAGGGAAACGTGAGCGTGCCATTGCTGGGCTCGATCCATTTGGGGGGATTGACCCTGACCCAGGCGGCTTCAAAGCTCACAGAGTTGTACGGCCGCGATTATCTGGTGAACCCAAGGGTCAATGTCATGCTCCTCAGCTACGCAAAGCGGCGTTTTTCGATTTTGGGCCAGGTAGGTCGGCCCGGCAGTTTCGAAATGCCCGAAGGCAGTCCTGACGGTATCGATCTACTGGAGGCGATCGCGTTGGCCGGCGGCTATACCCGCATCGCTGCCCCGGAAAGAATAACGGTGCGGCGACATAACGCGAGTGGCGATCAGATTTTCAAGGTTAACGCGAAGCGCTTCACCAAGGGAAGCGGCGGAAGTTTTCTCGTCGAGCCGGGCGATACCATCACCGTCGGCGAAAGCATCTTTTAATTAGAATTTTTGCGCCTTCGCTTTCCGAGCGCAGTTCATGGTGTAAGGTTCCAGCCAATAATTTGCCGTGATTGATCCTACCCAATCTCTGATGGGGACGACTGTTCCCGCAAATGTAGAGAAACCAGCCGCGTCCCTGATCGGGCAGTACGCCGAGGGACAACACAGGTTCGATTTTCGGCGCTTCTGGCATGCTTTCGTCGAACGTATTTGGATCGTCACCCTTTGCGTTGTGGCCGGCCTCTTTCTAGCGCTAGGCTATCTCGCTCGGACGCCGAAGCTTTACCAGGGACACACAGTCTTAGAGGTGCAGTTTCAGGAGCCGGCTGTCATCGCCACTGACGATCCCACCACGCGGTTGCGGTCGATGTTTCTGGCCAGTCAGGAGGCACTGCGAACGATCGAACAAAATCTGACTAACCAAACACTTCTTGCCCGAGTCGTACGCTCCGAAGGATTGGCTGAAGACGGTGGGCGCGCACTTCTGGGCCAGAGTGTCATGAGCGAGAAGAGTTCCGCCGCGACGCCCCGCCCAGATCCGTCGCAGACTGCGAGCAAGACTCAGAACGCGAGTGGCGCCGCAACATTTACGCCGCTCGAAGAAGGATTGGGTCGAGCAATAGTTGGCATGGTGAAGCCGGCGATCCGCCGCGGGACGCGCCTGATCGATTTGTACGTGACGCACCACGATCCAGTAATGGCACAGCGTCTCACCGAAGCAATCGGTCGGGAGTACATCCGCAACTCGATCGAGCGGCGAGCTTCGCTGAGCGAGGAGGCGTTGCGTTATTTGCTGGAAGAAGAAGAACGATTGAAGACGAACCTGCAAAAAAGTGAGGCGGCCGTCGCCGAATACAAGGCGACGAACCCGGATGCGTTGCAACTTGGCGGCGGCACGGCCGCGACGGGCTCACAGCAGGGCTCCGGATCTGGCGCTGGCGGACCTCGGGGCGGCTTAGTGGAGGATAAGCTGCAAGACCTAGACAACAAATTGACGACAGCTAAGACCGACCAGCTTCGCCTTGAGGGCGAGCTCCAGCAAATCGACCAGATCGGCGATAACATCGACGCCTTGCTTGCGATCCCCAGTATCTCTGCTGCCGGAATGGTGACTGACGCACGCCGCAGCGTTACACAGATGGAAGCGGGGATCACCACTTACGCCTTACGATACAAGGACAAGCATCCCAAAATGATCGCTGCGAAGGCCGCGCTGGCGCAGGCGAAGGAGAAGCTTCGTCAGGCCGTGCTGGCCCAACCTGCGATTCTGCGTAACGCCATCGACCAAATCAAGGCCACACAGGCTAGCTTTCAAGGCGCATTACACGACCAGCAAGGCGTCGCGGTCAACCTCAACCGCACAGCAATCGGCTATCAGCAGTTGGCCCGGCAAGCCGAAACCGATCGCGCACTCTACGAAAGCGTCCTTCGCCAGATAAAAGAGACAAGTTTAACAAAAGACGTGAAGACCAATGCAGTAAGTGTGATTGAGCATTCCCCGCTTCCGCAGTCACCTGTTAGTCCCCGCCCCACCAGAACGATCGCTCTAGGTCTGCTTGGTGGCCTGGCTGCCGGACTCGCATTCGTTTTTGGCGCCGATGCACTGGACCGTTCCATCAAAACCGTGGACCAGGCAGAAAGCACACTTGGATTGCCTGTTTTTGCAGCCGTTCCCGACACAACAGATGAAGGTCCTGTTAGTCGACTGAATGTTAGTCGACTGAAACAGCGAAGTAAAGCTTTCGGCAGTTCGAACTACCGCGTTGTAGTGGAAACTCCTGAAAGCCCGGCGGCTGAAGCGTTTCGCAATTTGCGCGCTGCGCTTTCTCTTTTGGGTCCGGAAGCCGAGCGCAAGGTTTCACTTTTCACCAGTGCTGTGCCCAACGAAGGAAAAAGTTTCACCAGCGCCAATTATTCCCTTGCACTGGCTCAGCAGGGCTATCGCGTCCTTCTCATTGACGGCGACCTGCGCCGGCCAAACATGCACAAGATTTTCCGTTTCCCGAATGCGCGAAATAATTCGGATGAAGACAGCGCGCCGGGAGTGACGGATTGCCTCGTGGGTGAAGCGGACGTCGCCTCGGCAGCGCACCAGATTCCTGCTGGAGAAATCCAGCTTGTCGACGAGGACATTGAGCTGACGGGAAAAATTCTTACTGCGACGGGAGGCCAACTTTCCGTTCTCGCAGGTGGGCGACGCGCGCCCAATCCAGCTGAGATTCTTGCCGGACCTTTCTTTGGTCAGTTGGTTGCTAAGGCTGCACAAATTTTTGATCGCGTGGTGATCGATAGCGCACCGATTCTGGCAGTCAGTGACACTCTGCTCATGACTCCACATGTCCAGACGGTGTGCATTGTTATTCGAGCGGGAAAAACACCGCGGCCCGCGGTCCGCCGGGCAATTACTTTGCTAGCGAAGTCAGGAATTCGCCCCGCCGGTCTGGTAATGAATCGGCTGCGGCGAAGCCGCGGGGTTGGGTATTACTACTACTACGCTTCGCACGGCTACGGTAAAGAGGAAGGGGCGTATTCTCGCAGCTACACTAGCAGTTATGACGGGCGATCCACGTCCGACCACGAGGACAACGGGGCCTAGTTAATCCGGACCGTCAGTTTAGTTGCGTCGCAGCGCTCTGGCGCTTCTGACGACTGAATTCCGGGCTTTGGCCGCTGACTGCTCTTGGTGCCACAAGGGACTTCCCCAGCAAAGACCCAGATACGTCGCCACGTAGAGCTGAATCGATTCGATCTGAAGTGGGAAATCGACCAGCGCGTGCACCGCCACTCCCAGAAGTGCCGTGATAACCAAGGGCTGCAGTACGCGTCGGCGTGGTATCCAGCCTCGCTTGGCAAACTTCTTATAATTACGAATTCCGACTGTTATTCCTCCAAAGAATAGCAACGCCCAAAGACTGCTTCCCAGCCAGCCCCATTCCAGGAGAGTCTGTAAGTAGTCCTCATGCAAGAATCGCCAGGTGCCGGGCGCCTCGTTAGCCGATCCCACATTATAAGTTGGAAATACAACGCGAAACGTTCCTGGGCCAAACCCGAACAGCCCCGCATCCGGCAGCGCGCCCATTGCCACATGGAAAGCGCGCCACCGCGCATCGCCAGAAATTCGTTGGCTCTCCGCCTGCCAGCGGTTTAGCGGTTGATCCAAATGAGTCGCCTGAGCGAGCGCAATCAGCGCCAAAAGAATCGCAAGAGTGCCCGCGAAGGCGACGCTCTTCTGGCTGCCCGAAAGGTTTCGAACAAGCGCCGGTACAAATTGCACGCAGATCGCGACCAACAGTAGCAGCCCGACTAATTGAGCCATCCGCGAAGTATTCGCCAGCACCCCGGCCATGGTCAGGATGAAAAGGCAGATCCACGTAGCGCGCATACCCGGGTGGGATCGGTTGCTAAAAGCCCGGATAACAAGACCCGCATTCAATGGCCACACCAGGTTCAAGAATGCACCGGCATTACCGTGGTAGTAATAGCTCGCGAAAAAAGTGCTCACCCAAACCTCCGGTGGCGGCGGCGGTTGCCAGAAAATCATCTGCGCACCCGTGGCTTTCTGCAGCAAACCGAGAAATGCAATCGACCCGGCAACGAGTCCAATCACATACCATACGCGAAGCAACCAGCGGTCGCTTTGAGAGAGATCCGCGACGAACAAGATTGTCCCCAATAGCAACCCACCTCGAACCAGCCACGCGGCGCTGATCGCGTAATCTGTCGAGCCAATCAAAGGCGGCGCCAAATTCCGTAGCGGCACGAAAACAAAAAAATCCGAGTCGTAGATCGCCTTCGCGTTAAACACCATCCACCCACCGACGCACATCAAAACCGCTGCTAGAAAAAACAGAAGCCGGGGAAATTGCGGCGTTCGCCTCGTAACAAGCAACTCAGCGGCCCAAAAAACGAGGGTACCCAACAATAGCCAGTTTGTTATTTGGATGGTTGTTGACGTTGTAGCACCGTACGCCCAGGGGGCGAACGCGAGGGCGGCGAAGAAAATCCAGCGAGACGCTGTGCGGAAAAAATGAGAAATCACATTGTCAAACGTCAGAGATTTCAGCTGTGGCTGAACTCCGACTTCTGGCCTCTGACATCCGGCTTGCTGCGGCGCTCACCGTCCTTTGCCGAATAACATGGTGTACAGCGTTTTCAGCACGATCATGGCATCCAACTTCAGTGAATAATGCCGGATGTAATACAGGTCGTATTTTAGCTTCTCCACGGCGTCCTCGTCGCTCTCGCCGTAAGGATAGTTTACTTGCGCCCAGCCGGTGATCCCTGGTTTGACCAGGTGTCGAAAATGATAAAATGGGATGGTTTGCTCATAACGTTCGGCGCACTTGCTCCATTCCGGACGGGGGCCGATTAGGCTAATGTCGCCTTTGAGCGCATTCCAAAGTTGGGGCAGTTCATCGAGCCGGAGTTTTCGCAGCCAACGCCCCACAGAGGTGATGCGGCGATCACCTTCGCGCGTGTAAATGTCTTCCTCCGCCTGATCGGCGCGCTGGCGCATCGTTCGAAATTTGAAAAGAATGAACCGCCTTCCATCGCGGCCCACTCGTTCCTGCCGAAAAAAAACCGGACTTCCGTCCTCTGCCCAAATGAGTAGGGAGACAAGCACGAAAAGCGGAGCGCAAACGACCAGCGCTGTCGCCGAGGCAATGATATCGAAAAGCCGCTTCAGGTAATGGTAAGGAGAAGTGCGAGCCAGTTGAAACCCGGTCTGGAGCGGCCAAAACGGATCGATGATACCGAGGGGCAGATAACGCCACTGAGTTTCATAAAATGATTCCAGAGTGTAAACGCGCGTTTCCTGAAACTGCGCGTGCACCAGTCGCTCCAGTAGTTGCGTACTCAGCGAGCTCGCTCGCTCAGCGAGGATGATGCCGCTATACCGGTTGCCAAGATTATTTAATTTTGCGGCGAGATTTCCCTGCACAATCGGCGATCCCGCACCCGCGACTGGCTGCCCTACTCGCTGCTCATCCGCACTCACAAATTCAAGCTGCTGGCCATTCGGTGAGTTTTTGTACGCCTCATAAAAACGCGCCCCCGTCGCGCCGCCGCCAATCACGAGGAACGACCGGGTCGCGCTGCTGGCAACCACGTATTGCCGAATCCACCGGCGGTAACCCAGCGATACCGGGAGGAAAATTGCGAAGCTCAGAAGGAGCACGCCGCGGCTGGGTTTCATCGTCTGGTCGAATGTCGCTGCGGAATAAATCAGCATCGCGCTAACCACGGCCGCAGCGATTACGGCAAGAATGTGTTCAGCCGCATAACCAAGAGTCAGCTTCTCCACAGCGCGGTCGTAGCCGCCGACAAAGTAAAGCGCGGTGACGATCACGCCGAGTTGAATCAGATTGACGATGAAGAACTGAAACGGCGTGGCATAAAATGCATCGTACCGGAACCAACCTGCCACTCGGTAGATTGCGAGCCAGCTCACTACATCTAGAAAAAGATACAGCACAGCAGATGACCATTCGTGGCTAAGAAAATGCAACCAGAGACCGGATCGCTCAGCACGCGCGGCCGTGCCGCCGCGCTCGATTCCTTCTGTTGAATACTCCTCTTGGAACCGAAGGATTTCCTGCGACATCGTCTGAGGCTCTTCGCTGTTCGCCATGGAGCGGGCAATTATATGCCCAAAGCTGGTGAAGTGAAAGACTCCTTTGGTCGGGCCACTCTTTGTGGCGCTGGCAAGTCGGCCCCGGTCAGGCTCATTACGCTGACTGCTCTGTGACTGAGGGTGTTACCAAATCAATCTTTTTTCGCTCTTACATAATTGGGATCGTCGATCGCCGCCGCAGCTTGACGCTCCGAGCAGCGTTCATAATCTGAGACGCGCGCCGCTCGACTGGCGCAGATTCGAACCGTGAAGATTTTAGCGGCTTTTTATCGTTCGTCCGTTGGGAAAAAAATGATCGTGGCGATCAGTGGAATCATTTTGATCCTTTTTGTGATCGGACATCTGCTCGGCAATTTGCAGATTTTTATCGGCCCAGACTGGATCAATGGTTACTCGCAACATCTGCGCGATCTCGGTCCCTTACTTTGGGCAATCCGTCTATTCCTCCTCGCCGCTGTCATTATTCACATCTGGGTGACGATCCAGTTGGCGATTGAGAATCGGCGTGCCCGGCCGCAGGCGTACAAAGACAGGCAATACGTCAAAGCAACGTTCGCATCGCGTCACATGGTGATGAGCGGCCTAATCGTGCTCGCGTTTATCATTTACCACCTCGCCCATTTCACGGTGCGGGTAACGGATCGCCGGTTCGGCTTGCTGAAAGCGGATCCTCTCGGCCATTACGATGTCTACTCAATGATGGTGTATGGCTTCCAAAACTATTTCGTGTCGGGCTTTTACGTGCTCGGGCTCTTTTTGCTGGCGCTTCATTTAAGCCACGGATCATCGAGCTTTTTTCAATCGCTCGGATTGAATGACAAAAAACTCACGCCGCGCCTGGCGCTGGGTGGCAGAATCTTCGCCTGGCTTCTGTTTGCCGGCTACACCTCAATCCCGGTCGCCATCCTGCTTGGCCTGATCAAACCGGCGCAACAACTATGATTGGCTCGCTGGATCCAAAAGTTCCGCCGGGACCGCTCGCTCAAAAATGGCGTAACCATCGCCATCATGCGCGATTAGTGAGCCCAAACAACCGACGAAAGTTTGAGATCATTGTGGTCGGCAGCGGTCTGGCCGGTGGATCGGCCGCGGCCACGCTGGGTGAGCTCGGCTACAGAGTGAAATGCTTTTGTTTTCAGGATTCCGCGCGCCGCGCGCACTCAATTGCAGCCCAAGGCGGAATCAACGCTGCAAAAAATTATCAGAACGATGGCGACAGCGTTTATCGGTTGTTCCATGACACGATAAAAGGCGGCGATTTCCGATCGCGTGAAGCGAGCGTCTATCGCCTCGCCGAAATCAGCAACAACATCATCGACCAATGCGTTGCGCAGGGGGTGCCGTTCGCCCGCGAATACGGCGGGCTGCTTGCCAACCGCTCCTTTGGCGGCGCGCAGGTGTCGCGGACGTTCTACGCGCGCGGCCAGACCGGCCAGCAACTTTTGCTCGGCTGCTATCAGGCGCTCTGCCGTCAAATCGCGGCGGGCACTGTGTGCATGCTTCCACAAACTGAGATGCTCGATTTGGTGATCGTCAATGGAAATGCAAAAGGAATTATTACGCGCAGCCTGCGCTCGGGAAAAATCGGCAGGCACGCGGCCGATGCCATCGTGCTCGCCACCGGCGGTTATGGGAACGTGTTTTATCTCTCAACAAATGCGCGCGGCTGCAACGTCACAGCTACATATCGGGCTTACAAGAGAGGCGCGCTCTTTGCGAATCCTTCTTTCACGCAAATTCATCCCACGTGCATCCCGGTCAGTGGCGAACATCAATCCAAGCTCACGTTGATGTCCGAGTCGCTGCGGAACGATGGACGCGTCTGGGTCCCAAAACGGAAGGAAGACCGCGACAAGCCGCCTCCTGAAATTCCGGAACAAGACCGCGATTATTATCTCGAACGAAAATATCCCAGCTACGGCAACCTTGCGCCGCGGGACATTGCATCACGCGCAGCGAAGGAAGTTTGCGATGAAGGCCGCGGCGTCGGTCCCGGCGGACGCGGCGTTTACCTCGATTTTGCCGACGCGATTAAGCGCCTGGGCGAAGCTACCATTCGCGAGCGCTACGGAAATTTGTTTGAAGTCTATGAGAAGATCACCGGCGAAAATGCGTACAAAGTGCCGATGCGGATTTACCCCGCAGTTCATTACACGATGGGCGGTCTTTGGGTCGATTACGATCTGATGAGCAATGTCCCTGGTTTGTTTGTGATCGGCGAAGCGAATTTTTCCGATCACGGTGCGAATCGACTCGGAGCGAGTGCGCTTATGCAAGGCTTGGCCGACGGTTACTTTGTTTTGCCTAATACGCTGCCGAATTATCTCGCCAGCCAAATGGGAAAGCGCCCGTCGCCGGATTCCTCGGAATTTCAAGCAGCAGAGGATGATGTTCGCGTCAGGATCGAGAAACTTCTCAACATCAATGGCACCCGCTCCCTCGATTCGTTTCACAGAGAGCTCGGCGTTCTTCTCTGGGACAAGTGTGGAATGTCGCGCCACGAGAAAGGATTGCGCGAAGCGCTCCAAATAATTCCTCAACTGCGAGAACAATTCTGGCGCGATGTGCGAGTGCTAGGAACAGACGAAGATTTTAACCAGTCCCTCGAACGCGCCGGTCGCGTCGCTGATTTCCTCGAATTCGCCGAGCTGATGTGCAGAGACGCGCTTGAGCGTGACGAATCCGCCGGCGCGCATTTTCGCGAGGAACACCAAACACCGGATGGCGAAGCGCTCCGCGACGATGAAAATCATGCGGCAGTCTTCGCATGGGAATTCCAAGGACAGGGGCAACCGCCGAAACTACATCGCGAGCCGCTACGTTTCGAGACGGTGCATTTAACGCAAAGGAGCTATAAGTGATCTGTCATTCCGAGCGAAGTCGAGGAATCTCTCATTTTTTGTAATCAATGAACTTCAAGCTCAAAATTTGGCGTCAAAAGAACGCACAAACTCCCGGCGAACTCGTTGATTACGAGGTACACGATATTTCGCCGCACACATCATTTCTCGAAATGCTCGACATCCTAAACGAACAATTGCTCGGGCGCGGCGAGGAGCCGATCGCGTTCGATTCCGATTGCCGCGAAGGCATTTGCGGCACCTGCTCGCTCACCGTGAATGGCGAAGCTCACGGTCCAGATCACCCCGCGGCGGTCTGCGAGCTTTACATGCGAAAATTTCGAGACGGCGCCACAATCACAGTCGAGCCGTTCCGCGTCGGCGCTTTTCCGATCGTGAAAGATCTCGTGATCGATCGAAGTGCGCTGGATCGAATTGTGCAAGCCGGCGGGTTCATCAGTGCCCGCGCCGGGTCCGCCCCGGAAGCGAATTCGATTCTAATAGCCAAACACGATGCCGATCTGGCGATGGAAGCGGCAGCCTGCATCGGCTGCGGTGCGTGCGCGGCGGCCTGTCCAAACGCATCAGCTATGCTCTTCACTTCTGCGAAAGTCTCACACCTGGTGCTCTTACCGCAGGGGCACCCCGAGAGGGAGAGCCGTGTTCTGAAAATGGTACAGGTGATGGACGCTGAGGGTTTCGGCAATTGTACCAATACTTACGAATGCGAAGCTGTGTGCCCGGCGGAAATCAGCGCCAGTTTCATAGCGAAACTGAATCGCGAGTACGCGCGCGCAGCAGTGCAACGCAGCATGGGTGAATAATTTCTATGCGTATTCGCTTTCTCTGGGGAGCGCAGGCGGCGTCGCGTGCTGGTTTCGACGTCGCGCCGAAACAATCTTACTTTCGATGCAGATTCCTCACTGATTTTCACACGTAAAGAAAAGTTCGCGATCGCGAGGACGCGCTCGCCAGCACGCGAGCCGCGTGCGCTCCCCAGAAATCAGCGTGTCTCACACACCCACGTCCACAACTCCGGATC
>DATLPS010000054.1:0-9435 GCA_035535575.1 Candidatus Limnocylindria bacterium | reverse complement strand
ACGAAAGTGTTGTTTTCGCCAAGAGTGGACCACGGTCCGCGCGGCACTTCTTTGAAATCAACAAATCTCCAGTCGGTCACGTCTGTGCTTTGTAGTCCGAGATAATCGCGTACAGCAGGCGAGACATCGAGGCCGGCGCCTTTGTTCAGGTTGGGTTTCGGCCGTTCGTTGCCAAAAACGTATTGCCAGTGATCGGTGCGGAAAGGTCCCGCGTCTTCCCACTGCGCATAAGCAACGCGATTACCTTTGCGAATCGCGATCCATCGACTTTTGCAAGTCGAAACAGCGGGGCCTTGATAAGCTTCATTGAACCACGGAACAACGCGAGGCGCTTCGGGGCGATGGCCCTCCCTGGCTTTGTCGTTATAAGGAAGCGCGCAGTAAAAAGGATTTTGTCGCGGCGTGAATTTCACGGGGATGTAATTGTTTCGACGGGCGGGATCAGGATCATCAAAACCGCCATAGTTTTTGGTCCATTCCTTGTCCCAGGAGCTTACCCGATTGGGCACCGGATTGTTACCAGCCGGTTTCTCGCCAATCCAGAAGACGGTCGTTACGATCTGGCTTTTCCACGGGAAACGCTGTCCCGGCTGAGACGGATTTCGGACTAACTGCCCCGGTGTGAACGCGACCGAAGTTACATCAAGCAGACGATCGTCTGCTGATCGCTGAGATTTCTTACTGAACTTGGTCTTTTCGGGTTCCGCTTTCGAAGCTGTCCCGTGCGCGAAAAGAGACGTGATCGATGAAAGGATGACGGCGATCGTGTGAGTAAATTTTCCAGGTTTCATTTCTTGTTAAGGCAGCGCGCAAGAAAAGACGCGTGGTCTTCCCTTTTGGTTCGTGCACGAGGACGCGGATGCGCGCCAGTCGGGGCGAATTTAGATGCGCAGGTTAAATGCTCGCCGAATCTCGATGTGGATTCGGATTAGTCAACAAATTTTCCCGGATTCAAAATGTCGTCTGGATCAAGAATTTCTTTCAGCCGGCGATGCAGGTCGCGCACGATGCTGCTGGTCGCGTTTGGCCACCATCTTGCTTTTGCGACACCGATCCCGTGTTCGCCGGTAATTACACCGCCCCAACGCAGCACTTGGGCGAACAGATCGTCGAGCGCGCGCTCGACCTTCTCGCGAACGAGGCCGTCGCGATTGTATCGATCTGCCATGATGTTGACGTGAATGTTGCCGTCACCGGCATGACCAAAGCACGCGACAGGGAATCCATGCTTTGCCTGTAGCGACTCCGCGAATTCCATCAGATCGACGAGGCGGCTGCGCGGCACGACCACATCCTCGTTTAATTTCGTTAGACCCGTTGCACGCAGTGAATTGCTGAACTGGCGGCGTAATGCCCAAAGCTTTTCGCAATCCGGTTCGCCGGTGGCAATCTCCAGCGCGTTCGGTTTCAGTTCTTGAAGTAGCTTACGAATGGCTGCGCATTCGCTGCGGACGCTTTCGTCTTGTCCATCCAGATCGACGAGCAGATGTGCGTTGCCATCCGGCACAATCATTGTGCCGACGTCGCGTCGGGCTGCTTCCAGCGTAAAATGATCGGCGATTTCCAATGATGATGGAAGGAATCCCGCTGCAAAGATCGCCTGTACTGCTTCGGCCGCCTGTGCTGCAGTTGCAAAGGCGGCCGATAAAGTCGCGCGACCGGGCGGAAGTGGCAGCAAACGCAAGGTGACCTCGGTAACGACGCCGAGCATTCCTTCCGAGCCAACAAAGAGACCGATCAAATCGAATCCGGTTTTGTTTTTGTGCACCCGTCCGCCGGTCCGCAGCACGTCGCCGTTTGCAAGGACGACTTCGAGACCAATGACGTAATTACGCGTCACACCATATTTCAAACAACGCGGGCCGCCCGCGTTCGTCGCCACGTTTCCACCGATAGTGCAATCTTTCATGCTCGCCGGATCAGGTGGATAAAACAATTTTTGTGCGCGCACCGCCGCTTTCAGGTCAGCCGTAAACACGCCTGGCTCGACAACTGCAACAGCATCGGCAAAGCTGATATCTTTGAAGCGATTCATTCGGAGGAGCGACAGGGCAATCCCGCCACGCGCCGGGACGCATCCGCCCACATAACCAAATCCGCCGCCGCGCGCTGTGACCGGAATTTTTTCGCCCGACGCAAATTGTAGCAACTTGCTGGCATCGCTAGTCGATCTTGCGAAGACGACAACTTCCGGCTGGTGTGCCGCAAACCATTTGTCGCCGCTATGCGCAGCCAGCGTATCCGGATCATCGGCAACGAGATCGTTGCCAAGTAAACCCCGCAGCTTTGATGCGAGTTCCATCCGCAGAAACGTCGCCTACGTCAGTTGTAGGGCAAGCGCTCTGCTTCTGATGGTGGATCGGCTTCTCCTGAAGACGATGCGTGTCGCCAGAGGCGCACTTATTTGGGCCCCAACCGATTACCAACGCGTTCTACCTTAGATCGCGATTCGATAATGCCGTGAGCGTTGGTCCGTGCGTGTGAGCAATGCTTCTGCTTTCGGATATATCACCGGCTTGCCTTCGTCCGCGCCGGCGAATTCTTTCACCGCTTCCATTGAATCAAATCTTAGCAAAGTCACGAACTGCACTTCGTCGGTATCTCGATTGATGAACAACTCAGCGCCGCGATAACCACTGATGTTGCGCGCCGCTATTGAGGGAAAAATTTCGTCGCGCAGCATATCTTCGTAAGCCTTTGCGTTTTCCGGTTTCGTCCAACCGTGCCAAATCCGTGCGATCACGATTGCGATTTCCCCTCTTTTTTCTTTCCGCAATCCGCAATCCCCGGTCCGCAATTAGTCACATGCCCATTATTTGGTAACCACCATCGGCGTAGATGACCTGGCCCGTGATTGCCGCCGCGCCGTCACTGGCGAGGAAGACTCCGGTTGCTCCCAGCTCGGCCGGATCGCAACTGCGTTTCAACGGTGCGCGTTCCTGATAATGTTTTAACATGGCCGAAAACCCGCTAATGCCACGAGCAGCCAGCGTCTGAACTGGCCCGGCCGAAATGCAGTTCACGCGGATTTTTTTCGGACCGAGATCGTACGCGAGGTAACGCGCGCTGGCTTCAAGGCTAGCCTTGGCCACGCCCATTACATTGTAGTGCGGCACGACCTTTTCCGAGCCGTAATAGGTCATTGCTACGATGCTCCCGCCGTCGGTCATCAACGGCGCCGCTTCGCGCGCGAGCGCCACCAGCGAGTAAGCGCTGATATCTTGGGAGACGCGGAATGCTTCGCGTGTTGTACTCACAAAATCGCCTTCCAACGCTTCCCGTGGCGCGAAAGCGAGTGAGTGGAGCATCAAATCGATCCGGTCGGTTTCGCTACGCACTTTTTCAAAAAAAGCCCTGATCTCATCGTCGCTGGAAACGTCGCAGGGAAACAATGGAGCTTTCTCTCCAAACTCGCCTACCAATTCCTCTACGTTTTCCTTTAGCCGCTCGCCTTGATGATTGAAAATCAGGCGCGCACCGGCGGCTGCCCACGCCTTGGCGATCGCCCAGGCGATGCTGCGCTTGTTCGCTACCCCAAATACCAATCCGATTTTTCCCGCCAAAACCTGCTGCGTCATAGGCTCTGCATGATACGCGCATTTCAGACATCGCAAAGCTGCCGGTCTTCGTTACACTTTGCTCGCTGTGACTGCACGATTTTCGATCTCCCGCTGAGGTTTAGTTCATGCCTGCAATCGGGATCACCGGCGGAATTTCCACAGGTAAAAGCACGTTCTGCGATTGTCTCCGCGAAATTTTGCAAGAGGCGAGATTCTTCAATGCCGACGAAACAGCGCACGCTCTGATTGAGCTTCCGGAGGTGAAGCAAAAAATTCGGGTGGAGTTTGGTAGCAGTGTTTTTTCACGCAATGGCGACTTGAATCGAGAGAAACTCCGGGCAATAATATTTAGCGACGCGACCAAGAGACGCGCGCTTGAACGGATCCTCCATCCGCGGATTCGCCGCCAATGGAGGGCTGAGGCGAAAAAGCATCGCAATTCTCCGGATTTTTTCTTTGCTGATATTCCACTTCTTTATGAAACCGACGGTGAAACGTTGTGCGACCGAGTGGTCGTGGTCGCGTGTTCACACCAGGCGCAGCTAACACGGCTGGCAGAACGAATGTCGCTCGAGGATACGGAAGCGGAACGTATGATCAGGTCACAAATCCCACTCAACGAGAAGATCGCGCGGGCAGACCACGTGGTGTGGAATGACGGCAATCGTGCGGCGCTCATGGAGCAAGCACGTTTTCTTACTGCGCTTTTGCA
The DNA here is from genome assembly GCA_035535575.1 of Candidatus Limnocylindria bacterium. GTDB lineage: Bacteria > Verrucomicrobiota > Verrucomicrobiia > Chthoniobacterales > UBA10450 > Udaeobacter. The sequence goes on along the minus strand of DATLPS010000054.1, from coordinate 5,163 downwards.
ACAGCAATCATGGACAAAAAAGTAGCGAGTCAGGCTACGCGGGATCTCGATGTTCCCGCGGAAAAAAACAAGGAAGGGCAATCTTCAGATTGCCCCGGGTTGGAAGCCGGCGCTCCTTCTGAGAGCCTGGCAGCACCGCGCTCACTTGAGTTAAATGAGCTGCAAGAATTTCCGGAAAAAAAACTAAAAGCATTGGGGCGGGATTTGGACGCGTATTTGCATCCTGCGCGCTCGCGTCATCAGCACATCCTTGATATTGTCCGCGCAGCATTAGCCGGCGGCGCAACTGTTACTGCGAAAGGTTTCCTGGATCAGGTCACTGACTCGTTCGCGATGTTGCGCTGGCCCAAACTGAATTTTTTGCCTGTTCCTGAGGACGTATCCATTCCGCGCGCACTCATTGAACAATACCAACTGCGTCCCGGGCAAAAGATTGCCGGGACGGTTCGACTGCCAGCGCAGCGTGAGAAGTTCCTCTCCCTGGTCGAAGTGACGAGAGTCGAAGACCAACTGCCCGAGGAGTGGACGCAACCGACGCACTTTGACAAGCTAACGCCGCAATTTCCGCAGGGCAGAATTATTCTGGAAAATCCGAAGACGAACTCCATCAGTGCGCGCGCGGTGGATCTGCTGACGCCACTGGGCCGCGGGCAACGCGGCCTGATCGTCGCGCCGCCACGAGTGGGCAAGACGATCCTCCTCAAAGAAATTGCGAAAGCTATTCGGGTAAATCATCCAGAAATCGTGCTCATTCTGCTTTTAGTGGACGAGCGGCCCGAAGAAGTGACGGATTTGGAGAGGGAAATTGATTGCCAGATTTATCATTCGAACTTCGACGAAAGCGTGCAGCGACATGTGCAGGTAGCAGAGATGGTGCTGGAGCGCGCCAAACGGCTCGTGGAAATGAAACGTGACGTGGTGCTCTTGCTCGACAGCATCACGCGGCTCTCGCGCGGCTACAACAATCTGGAAACGGGCAGGGGCCGAATCATGTCCGGTGGAGTCGAAGCGAAGGCGCTCATTAAGCCGAAGAAATTTTTCGGCTCGGCTAGAAATGCTGAAGAAGGCGGCAGCTTCACCGTGCTGGCGACTGCTTTAACCGAAACTGGCAGCCGAATGGACGAACTGATTTTCGAAGAATTCAAAGGGACCGGCAACATGGAGTTGCACCTCGATCGCGCATTGCAGGAGAAGCGGCTTTATCCGGCGATCCATCCGCTGCTCTCAGCTACGAGACGCGAGGAGTTGCTTTATCACCCGGATGAATGGGAACGCGTGCTGATGCTGCGCAAAACAATGGCAGAGCTTCCGCCTCTCGAGGCGATGGAAAAATTGATTGATAATTTGCACGCGACGAAGACTAACGCGGAACTGCTGTTGAGTGGCTTGAGGTGACAGGAGACTTGATCGCGAACCGCGCGCAATTGGCGCCCTTGATTCGGCGAATCGAATCGGCAGGTCGTGTCGCGATAGACACTGAGGCGGACAGCCTCCACTGCTATCGGGAGAAACTTTGCCTACTCCAGATCAGTGTGCCAGCCGCCACCAACGCTGAGGGCTGCAGCGACTTCATCGTCGATCCTTTGGCTGATCTCGATCTGGAGCCACTGCGCAGGACGCTCGAACACAGAGAAATTGTCCTCCATGGCGCCGATTATGACCTGCGCATGCTGCGACGCGGCTTGAATTTCGTCGCGCACACGATCTTCGACACGATGATTGCAGCCCGTCTCCTTGGTATTCGCGAGTTCAGTCTGGCTGCGCTGGTGAAACGCGATTTTGGTTTGGAACTTCCGAAGGGTTCACAAAAGGCGAATTGGGCGAAACGGCCTTTGCCGACTCGAATGGCGGAATACGCAATTAACGATGTGCGTTATCTGTTGCCACTTGCCGAAAAATTGGAAGCCGAGCTGGATCGTTATCACCGGCGGGATTGGTTAAGGCAATCATGTGAACGTGCCCTTGAGCAGGCGGCGGTCGCGCGTGTCCGAAAGCAGGATGAATTTTGGCGTGTCCGCGGATCTGGCTTGCTTCGCGGACGTCCGGCGGCAGTGCTTCGCGCGCTTTGGCAATGGCGCGAAAGAGAAGCGGAAATGGCAGATCGCCCACCATTTCACATCTTGCAAAACGAAAAGCTTTTGGACGCTGCAGTAAGTTTTGCTTCGGGGAGCGTTCCCGATTACAAACATTTTTCGCAACGGCGACGTCAGACGTTTCGTGAGGCAGCACGAACTGGCTTGGCTGCGCCTGAATCGGAGTGGCCGGTGTTGGCTCGCCGGTCTGGCACTCGACCAACTGCTGAGACGGTGCGCCGCATAGAGGAACTGCGGCGACGCCGCGACAAATCAGCCGAGGCGCTCGGATTGGAGCCATCGTTCATCGCGCCGCGGGGCACCCTCGAGGCAATCGCGGCTGACCTCACGCGAGCAGCGTCCTTGCTGGTTGGATGGCAACGCGACTTGCTGGGAATAACATGAAGCTGTAGCCGGCATCGTTTATGCCGGTTCCACGACCTGGTTTGCTTTGCCGGGATCGCCGATCCCTGCTACAACGCTGCCACGAGATCTACGGAATTATCAACGTCTGACCGACGGTGAGCTTTTTCGGGTCACGAATATTTTTTTCGTTAGCGTTGAGAATCTCTTTCCAATGCTTTTGCGACTTGTAAAATTTTCGTGAAATAGAGAAGAGAGTGTCCCCCGACTGCACCACATAGGTCCGATCTCCGTTCTTCGACGCAATTTTTTTTGAGCTTCCGCCGGTTACCGGCGATTTCTCCGGCACCACCCGTGAAGAGCCTGTGCGCGCTTCAGGCTCTTTGCGCAGATTCAGATTTTCGTTTCGCAACCGCGCCACTTCCGATCTGGTGATGACCGAATCCCCAGACAACGCTGTAAGGGCGGCGATTTCGTCATGCTTCACTGAGTTTTTCACCTCGTTTGCATGAGTGCCGTTGGGACTTAGCGCGAGATAGCGTTTAAAATGGTGCAGTGCGCTAATGGGATCGTTCAGCTTATCGTCATAAAGAACGGCAAGTTTGTAGTGAATCTCAGCGCATCGTGGACTGTCATCGAGTGCGGCTTCGTACAAGTTGATGGCGCGCGCAAAATCTCCCTGAGCCGATTTGGTGTCTGCATCCTGCGTCAGCTGCGAGTAGCGCGAGCCTCCCACGCGATCACACGCAGTCAAACCACAAAGAACGATCCATAACCACACACCGGTCACAATCGCCGATCCGCGCAAGCGAGAAACTGAACGATATGAGACAGACCAGAGATTGTCAGTGCACGACATCGTCGGCAATTTGCTTACTTGTGAACCTGCGCGCACTTCAATTCTTTTTCGTTGCAGCGACAGCGCCTTTCATTACCGCCACGCTTCTGCCGGGCGCGCTTTCAAGCGGAGCGATCTATTCGGTCAATTTTGTTGATATTGATGGCAACAAGCTTTCCACCGCCGATGGACACGTCACTGTCCTGGTGCTGGCCACAACCGTTGATAGAGAAAAAGTCCGCGTTGTAGGTGACCGCGTGCCCGATTTTTGCCTCGGCAACCCGAATTACAGGATGATAACAATTGTTCGTTTCACCAGCAGGCACACTGCAATCGGCCGCAGGATTGCGACCGCATTGGTGAAGCACCGGGTTAATGAAGAAGCAAGGCGGCTTCAGAGTCGATACGACGCGAACAAAATTTCGCGTGACGCGCGGAAAGACATCTTCACGGTACTTGATTTCGATAGCAGCGCGTCATCACAGCTGGACGACTCGGCACGGGCGGCGAGCTTTCGCGTTCTCGTGTTTGCGCGAGACGGGAAGCTGTTAGCGCAGTGGACTGATGTTCCTAGCGCCAAACAACTCGCTGACGTCCTGAAGGTGTCGCGTTAGCGCCGTGGCTTTCGCGGCAGGGCGAATTTGAGATCAATATTTAGGTACGCTTGGATCGATCTGGTCCGACCACGCATCGATCCCGCCCTCGAGATTGTAAACGTGGCTAAAACCGCGCTGCTGCAGCAAACGAACGGCTTGGGCGCTTCGCTGGCCGCTGTGGCAATGGAGAATGATCGGCTGCTCGCGTTGCAGCTCGTCCATGCGGTCAGCGATTTCTCCCAGCGGGATCAACTTTGCGCCATCGATCCGTGCGATTTCGTATTCGAATGGTTCCCGCACATCGATTAACTCGAACGCTTCGCGCGCATCGGTCTTTCGTTTTAGTTCCTGCACGGAAATAGCAGGAATCGTCACCTCGTCTCGCAGGCCGCAAAATTGTTCGTAATCAATCGGGGCAAAGATTGTTGGATTCTCACCGCAAACCGGACATTGAGGATCGCGCCGCAGATTAAGCTCTCGAAATTTTACTTTCAGCGCGTCGAAGTGCAGGAGGCGTCCAATGAGGGGCTCTCCGATGCCCACGATGAGCTTTATGGTCTCGATCGCTTGCAGCATGCCGATTATCCCCGGTAACACGCCCAGCACGCCGGCTTGCGCGCAGTTCGGAACCGACTCCGGTGGAGGCGGCTCCGGAAAAAGGCAGCGATAACACGGCCCCCCCAGATGACGCGCGAACACCGTCGTCTGTCCTTCGAAACGAAACACCGAGCCGTACACATTTGGCTTTTGCTCGAAAACACAAACGTCGTTCGACAGATAACGCGTCGCGAAATTATCTGAGCCATCCACGACAACGTCGTAACTGGAGACAATCTCCGAGGCGTTTTCGCTGGAGAAACGGCATTTATGTAATTCGATGTCGATCTCTGGGTTGATATCGTGTAACCGCTCTTGCGCCGATTCCAGTTTGGCGCGCCCAACATCCTTTGTTCCGTGAAGAATTTGCCGCTGAAGATTGGAAAGATCGACGTCGTCGAAATCAACAATTCCGATTGTTCCGACGCCTGCTGCCGAAAGATACAGCGCGGCCGGAGACCCGAGTCCGCCGGCGCCGATGCACAAAACGCGCGCTGCCTTTAGCCGGCGTTGCCCGTCAGCCGTGACTTCCGGCATGATAAGATGGCGGGAGTAACGTTGCAGTTCCTCAGTGCTTAAATGCACCGCGTTCGTACGTTGGTCATCGATAATGCTTCCCTTCATGCCGCTAAATTATTCTAGCACAAAACCCAGTTGCGAGTGAGCACTTGCGCAACCCGGCAAGAAGATCCGAATT
>DATLPS010000053.1:0-7145 GCA_035535575.1 Candidatus Limnocylindria bacterium | reverse complement strand
TTGGCAAAGGCGAAAAGTTACGGCGGACGCGGAATCGAGATCGTGACTTACATCGTCGATCGCAATATCAACTACACGAACGTCTGCAACGTTTACTGCAAATTTTGCGCGTTTTATCGGACGGAACGCGACGAAGATCATTATGTGCTGTCGTTCGAGCAGATCGATCAGAAGCTCGACGAACTTTCAGCAGCCGATGGAGTTCAGATTCTGATGCAGGGCGGGCATCATCCGAAATTGCCGTTCCAATGGTACATCGATCTTTTGCAGCATATCCGGCAAAAATATCCGCACATTAATATTCACGGATTCAGCCCGCCGGAGTTTCAGCATTTCGCTGAGACCTTTGGAATGCCCTTGCGAGAAGTGATTTCGGAATTTAAGAAGGCCGGGCTCGGCTCAATCCCGGGCGGTGGCGGTGAAATTTTGGTCGATGCGGTGCGGAAGAAGATTTCGCCGTTAAAAATTAACAGCGATCAATGGTTAGAGGTGATGCAGGTTGCACACGAGCTTGGATTGAAATCGAGTGCAACGATGATGTTCGGCCACGTCGAGACAATCGCAGATCGGATAGAACATTTGCGGCGCATTCGTGATCAACAGGATCGCAGCGGCGGGTTTACGGCATTCATTTGCTGGACCTTTCAACCGCAGCATACCGTGCTCAAGGTGAAACAGCAGACCGGAGTGTCTGAATATTTGCGAACGCAAGCGCTGGCGCGGATTTTTTTCGACAACATCGAAAACGTGCAAAGCTCCTGGGTCACGCAAGGCCCGGGGATTGGCCAGATCGCGCTCAGATATGGCGCAAACGATTTCGGCTCCGTGATGATGGAAGAGAACGTCGTAAGCAGCGCCGGGACAACCTTTCGGTTGAATGCGGCGGAAATTGAAACGCTCATTCGCGATGCCGGCTACCAACCGCACCGGCGAAATAATTGGTACGAACTTTTGAGCTAAAAGTTTGTCACCGTCGTGGACAAACCGCTCCATTCTGTGGAAAATCTCGCCTTGACGATCCTCATCTTCTTCCCGATATAGCTCGCCTGTCCTGCGTAGGTTCGTTGCGCGGGGCTGCGCTTCTTAACCTATGAGACATTTTTCTGGATGGATGCGCCCTTCGCCGTCTGCAGTTTGGGTCGCTTCCATCTGTGCGTTGCTCGGGGCCGTAACCGCGCGGGGGCAAGCTCCTCAGGCGGCACCGGGACCTCCGATAATCCGTTCGATCGAAGTGCACTACACAGGGCCAGGAACCGTCAGCAAGGAACGGATTCTGGCGCAAATGCGCACAAAGGCGGGCCAGCCCTATTCCAACCAGGTGGTCGAGGAGGATATTGCGGCGCTCTACAAAACTGGCGCGATTCAGAACGTTCGCATCTTTGCTCAGCCCGAAGGGGATGGAGTGAAGGTCATCGTTGCCGTGCAGACGCGCGCGATCCTGCGCGAGATCGAAATCGCCGGAGCCGAAGGGGTCAAACCCCAGAGGATACGCAAAGAAATCAAATTGAAACTCAACCAGCCGGTCGATGAAAAGCAATTGGAAGAAGCGCGCCAAAAAATCATCGAGGTCTATCAGGGAAAAGGATTCACTGATGTCAGCGTTCAATTTCGTGTCGATCCAATCGACGAGAAACGCGGCACGGCACGCGTGGTTTACACCGTTAGCGAAGGCGTTAAAGGAGCGGTGCGCCAGATTCACTTCGAGGGAAACGCGCACTTCAGCGAAAAAGTATTGCGCAAAGAAATGAAAACGCGCGGCAAGACCCTCATTTATTTCGTGGATAAATCCGGGCGACTGGATGAGGTCCAGTTGGAACAGGACCTGGACAAAATCCGCGAGTTTTACCAAAACCACGGCTACATCGACATGGAAGTTAAAAATGTCCGCAGGGAACGGACCGAGAAGGGTCCGATGATCATTACGATCGTGGTTGCCGAAGGACCACAATATCACGTGCGCAAACTGACGGTTTCCGGTTACCACGTTGCGAAGGAGGATAAGATTCGTGGACTGTTAAAAATGAAGGAAGGCAGTGTCTATTCGCCAAAGCAGCTGCGCGATGACGCGAAAGCGGTGGCCGATGCGTACGGCAGCGGAGGATACGTCGATCTGGTGGTTTTGCCGGAAGGCGCGCCTGCCGGTCCCACGCTGATCGATGTGACTTACAAGATCGAAGAGGGCGACCGCTCGTTTGTCAATCGGGTCAATATCGAGGGCAACACGCGCACAAAGGACAAGGTGATCCGTCGTGAAGTGCTCGTTGCTCCGGGGGATGTTTTTAACACCGTTCGCGTGGACGTGACCAAGAAACGTCTGGAGAACCTGGGTTACTTCGCAAAAGTCGAGACCTATCCGGAGGAGACGGACATACCTGGGCGCAAAGATCTCGACATTTTGCTGCAGGAAAAACGGACCGGCTCGCTCAGCTTCGGCGGCGGTTTCAGCACCGTAGATAAATTGGTTGGGTTCGCGGAACTTTCGCAGGGCAATTTTGACCTTTTTAACTGGCCTTCCTTTACCGGCGGAGGCCAAAAGTTCCGTTTACGGATCCAGTACGGCACACAGCGAAAGGATTTTATTCTCACGCTGACGGAACCGTACTTCCTCGATCGCCGGCTTTCGCTGACCGGTCAGATTTTTTATACCGAAGCAAATTATTTGAGCGCCCTCTATGACCAGCGCAATTACGGGTTCACGATGGAAGCTCGCAAGCCGATCAATTCTTATATTTACATGACCCTGGGATACACGCTGCAGGACGTGGATATCTTTAATGTGGCCGGGAGCGCCTCCGAGGCTATCCAGTCACAAAAGGGTTCTTTCGTGGAAAGCAAGATCTTTACCAGCGCTGTATATGATTCGCGCGACAATGCTTTGCTCACACATCGTGGACAACGCGTCACCCTTTCGCCTTTTATCACCGGCGGTTTTCTAGGAGGCGATACACAGGTTTATGGATTCGATTTGGAGGGCTCGCAATATTTCCATTTTCGGTGGGATTTGATCCTACTTATCAATGGCGAAGTTGCGACTGTGAGCGATTGGGGGGCCGGAACTGAGGTGCCAATTTTCGAGCGGCTCTTCCTCGGCGGTTCGAATAATCTACGCGGATTTCCATTTCGCGAAGTTGGCCCGCAAGATCAGAACGGTGAACCGATTGGTGGCAACTCAATGGCGCGTACGACAGTGGAACTTACCTTTCCGATTATCGAAAAGGCTCGCGGTGCGATTTTCTATGATACTGGTTTCGTCAATAGCGATTCGTGGTCCTTTGGGTTCAATCATATCGCCTCAGACATTGGCATTGGGCTTCGACTTGATTTGCCGATTGGTCCGCTGCGGCTGGATTATGGATACCCGATACAGCGTGACGGATATAACGGAGGAGGTCATTTCAACTTCAATGTGGGCTATCAATTTTGAACGAATATATGTGGTTGCAGTCTAACGCGATTCCGCCCACCGTATCGTCTGTTTTATGAAAAAATCTCTGTCCATATTGTTTGCGCTGGTGTTGGCTTCGCCGCTTGCGGCCTTTGCACAGGGCACACTGAAAATCGGAACGGTCGATATGCAGCGCGCCTTTAAGGAATACAACAAGACCAAGGAAGCCGAGGCGAAAATCAACGACGCCAAAAATTCTGCTAGAAAAGAATATGACGACCGGGCGCAAGATTACAAAAAGGCGCTCGACGAGATCAATAATTTGAACAAGCAGCTCGAGTCCGCGGCGTTGAGTGCCGATAAGAAGACGCAAACGGCAAAGGACCGGGATGACAAGATCTCAAAAATCAAGAGCATGGAGCGGGAGATCAGCGATTTCCGTCAAACGCGCGAACGGCAATTGCAAGAACAGTTGATGCGTATGCGGGAAGGCATCGTAAAGGAAATCACCGATGTCGTGATGGAGAAGGTGAAAGCCAACAATCTGGACTTGGTGTTAGATAAATCGGGCATGAGCATCAATGGCGTGCCCGTTTTGATGTACTCGCACGATAATATTGATTTTACCAATGACGTCATCGCCGTGCTCAACAAGCCGGGTCGCGCGACAGCTTCGACAGCAAAAACGTCGACGACAGCCTCTGCCACGCCGGCAAGAGCTGCGAAGCCTTAACTGGCGTTCAACGATTCGAAATACACGCGGGCTACACTCGCGTGTATTTTTGTGTACACGTGAAAGCAAGCGCCGCATAACGGCTTGAGAGCCGCGGCGCACCGCGCAAATGGGTATTCAAATCAGATTTCGACCGACGCAATGCGTGATCACGCTTTTGTTCGCATTCTGCATCGGTTCGCCGGCGGCAAATTGGGAGGCGACGCTGACTAGAGATCCACCCGGGAATTTCCCGGAGCTGCGCCCTATGCATGTCTCCTATCGGTTCGGGTGGTCTGGATTTACTGCAGCCACCGGCGAGGTTCATTTTAACAGGCCCTCTGGAGACAAGTTTCAGCTCGATGGAACAGGTCGGACCATTGGCTTCGTTCGGGCACTATGGAAATTGGATGCAAGCCATCGCGCAATCGCCAACGCGCAAACGCTACACCCGATCGAAACACACCAAACAGAGAGTTATCGATCAAAAAAAATCGTTACCGATCTCACGTTTGGAAACAACGGAGTAACTCGGTCGAGAACAGAAGGCGAACATGGTGCTGCCGGAATAAAGACTCGCCAGTTTAGTTTACCCAACCCGTTCGATCTCCACTCGGCGGCGCTTTATTTGCGCAGTCAGCCGCTCAAAGATCGCGGTGTTTATCGCATTGTGGTTTTCCCGGCGACCAGTGCTTATCTTGCTACGGTCACAGTCGTGGGCCGGGAGAAAATTTCCGTCCGCGCCGGCGCTTACAACGCGATCAAACTCGATTTACAGCTAAAGCGCATCAACAAGCATCTTGAATTGGAGCCGCATCGGAAATTTCGTCGTGCCACAATTTGGGTATCAGATGATCCAGAGCGACTTTTGCTTCGGATCGAGGCACAGGTTTTTGTGGGCACAGTTTTCGCCGAACTGCAATCGGTGCATTTCGATAGTCCGCGGCCGTGACGAGTCGAACGGGTGAATCTGGGAGCAACATCAGTTAATATTCAGGAACCCATTCACCGCGAATTGGTGGTTGCGGACGTCCATGGCGCGGCGGATGTCGCATCGGGCCGCGTGGCCCCTGTAACAGTTGCAGCGCCGCGAGGGTTTCCAAATCCAACCGGCCGGTCACGGGAAGTCCGCTTCGCGCTTGATAGGCACGCAGGGAAAACTGCATTGCCGAGCCGTAGACTCCGTCGATCTCTTCGTGATAAAGGCCGCGACGAGCCAGCGCTATCTGGACCGAGAGCACCACATTGCGTTGCACGGCGGGAGGGGCAGCCTCAAATGGAGTACCAACAAGCACGTCTCCTGGCGAAGTGCCCGGCGTCCCCGGACTGGATGGATAGATTTCCTGACCCCCCGGCGCGTTTCCGAATGGTTGAGCTGGTGGCGCAGGAGTGATCTTTGTCGTCTCGACGGGCGATTGTTCGCCGGTGTTCGGTGGCGCAGCAGGGACGGGCGATGGAGGCTTCGGTGCTAGTCGCGCTGAGCCAGAGGAGTCAATTCCAAGCGACTGAAGTGTCTCGCTATTAAGCTCGCCGGTTACCTGCAATCCGTTGCGAATTTGGTAACGGCGAATGGCGGCAGCCACGTTTGCATTCATTTCACCGGTGACTTCGCCATAATAGAAACCCTGATCCTTCAAGGCTTGCTGCACACTTTCGACTAGCTGATCCGCGCGCATTAGCATCGTCGATCCGATGAAGATCAGTGCAGCGATTCTGGCTGTCATTCCAATGTTGATTTGACGACCTGCTTGTTTGCCTATTCAGCGCTTTTCCCCACCTGTCGCCGCCAAAGTTGACTTCCGCTGACTCGCCGCTTCACGATAACGCAAAATGCCGTCCGCTACGGCCGCGGCAATCTGGTCCCGATAATCCTCGGTCGCTAATTTAGAAATGTCCTCCTTGTTTGTGAGAAATCCTCCCTCAATCAAAACCGCAGGAGAAGTCACGTTTGCGATCACGAAAAATTGTCTGGCTTGTGTGCCGCGATCAATGGATCGGGTGCGTGCAACTAGTGCTTCCTGAATAAGTCCAGCCAGGTTCTGGCTTTCGGGATTTGCCGAATCCGAAAACGGTCGCCATACAAAAGGTAGCCACGATGCCAGAAACGAACCCGGGGTGATTTGATGCGCGGCATAGTACGTCTCAACGCCACTGGCCACCGGCTGGTTATCTTCGTTGAAGTGGATACTGACAAAAATGGGTTTTCTAGCCCGATTAGCGAATGCTGCCCGATCCGCCAGTGAGACATAGGTGTCTCCGACGCGGGTCATCAACGTGGCGATCCCCTCCGAGTTCAGGAGCCGATCGATTCGGCGCGCTACGTCCAAACTCAGATCTTTTTCCAACACGCCGCCGCACATTGCGCCGGAGTCTTGACCGCCGTGGCCGGGATCAAGAACAACTACTGCAAATGGCCTGGGCAAAGCTGAGCTCTGGGTCGTTTTGGACGTGGTTTCACCGACGGGTCCCTCAGCATGGCGAAGCTGCATCCACACGAAGGATGCGATCATCAACAACAAGCCGGACAGGGCCAGCACACTCCGGAGCGTTCGTTTCATTAGTCACGTTTGACGGAAGATTTCTCTCCACAACTTAATCGTTAATGAGGGAGCGCAATTCTGTATCTGATAACGACCGGAAACGAATTGCTGTGCTCGCGTCGCGCTCAAGGAGTGCCGCTTCGATTCCGCGATTAGCGAGTTGTTCCTGTCGATATTTCACAATAGCAGCACGCTCCGGCAGCTCGTTTGCGTCGCTGCCCTGCAAAGACATGTGCCCGATACTCCAAGCGTCGACCGCAGAGTTCACTGTCGCTTCAAAGCTCGCATCTGTCGCATGCTGGTTTTTCAGAAACGCCTCCATCAGTTCTCCCGCTTGTCGTGTGCCGCTGAGCACGGCGAAATCCTGCCGCACTTGCGCGTACGTTGCGCCGTTCGTTGCGATCTCGCCATCATACTCCACGCGCAAAAACAGATCTTCGCCGGGGCGTTCGGCTACCTCGGCAAAGAGCATCCGCGCCAGATATGGCGGGCCGTAAACCTGTTCAAA
>DATLPS010000052.1:0-10245 GCA_035535575.1 Candidatus Limnocylindria bacterium | reverse complement strand
GCGCTGTGGCTTCTCACTGTCGCCTCAGGTGAACTCTTCGTCGGCCTCGTCAATAAATGGATCTTGGGCGCAGGCGCCGCGCATAAGCTCAGCGACTATCAGTACTTTACCTTCTTCACCTGGTTGATGTTTGGAGCCGCTATCGTCTTCGTTGTCGTCGCCTCGTTCTACAAGGGCCGCACTTACCTCCAAACACAGCAGCCTACGCTCGACGAGATCGCTACGGAGCCGATTCTCCATGGCGGCACGCCGAGCTGAGATAGGATGAAAGTCGTCATCACAGCCGGCGTCTTTTTGTCGTTGTCGATGTTGAACGCAGCGGCCACTACACAGGACGACACGTTTCAAAGAATTGCGCACGACTACATCGAGCAATATTTGCGAGCGAATCCTGAGGATGCGACCGAGCTCGGCGACCACCGCTTTGATGGCCAGTTAACCGACTACTCGCCCGACGCGCGGGCGAAAGACCTCGCGACGCAAAAAGAATTTCGCGGCAAGCTGAACGCCATCGAGGGATCGCAGCTCACCGGCGCGAACAATGTCGATTTCCGAATCCTGACGGAGAACATCGATTACCAAATTTTCCGAGCCGAAGAGCTGAAAGAACCGGATTGGAATCCGCTGATTTACATGCAGAGCCTCGCTAATAGCCTTTATCTGTTGGTCGCGCGCGATTTTGCGCCGGCGGAAAAGCGGATTCCAAGTCTACGCCAGCGCATGGAAGGAATTCCCCGCGTGATCTCTCAGGCTAAAGCCAATCTGCAGCACCCGCCGCGCGTTCACACGGAAACAGCGATTGAGCAAACGCAAGGCGCCATCAATCTCGTGCGCGAAGGACTCGCGCCGCTCCTTAACCAGGCGTCTCAGATGAAGAATGACGTTGCGGCATTGCAGGAGAAAACCGCAAATACTTTGGACGATTACAAGAAGTGGCTCCAGAACGATCTGCTTCCGCGCTCTGATGGGAATTTCCGTCTCGGCGCAGAAAAGTTTCGAAAGAAGCTGCGCTTCGCGCTCGCGTCGGACCTGTCGATGGAAGAAATCATGAAGCGCGCGCAGGCCGATCTGCAACAGACGCAAACCGCGATCTATGAGACCGCGTTGCCGCTCTACAAAAAATATTTTCCCGACGCAGACTCGGCAACGCTCGCGGACAAACGTAAGGTGACTGCCGCAGTCCTGGACAAACTCGCTGAGCAACATCCCGATGACGCTACTGTCGTCAGTTACGCGAAGGAAGTTGTTGGTGAAGCGACTGATTTCGTTAGGTCGCATAATCTTGTCACCATTCCCAACACGCCGCTGGACGTGATCGCAATGCCCGAATTCAAACGCGGGGTCGCTATTGCGTATTGCGATTCTCCCGGCCCGCTCGACAAAAGCGGCAAAACATTTTTCGCCGTCGCGCCGACGCCGAAGGACTGGTCAAAGGAGCGAAAGGAATCGTTCTTTCGCGAGTACAACAATTATGAAATTCGCGATTTGACTGTGCATGAAGCAATGCCCGGCCATTATTTGCAACTTGCTCATGCTAATGAATTCCGGGCGCCCACACTAGTCCGCGCAATCTTTCGTAGCGGCACGTTCATCGAAGGCTGGGCCGTCTACTCCGAACAGATGATGGCCGAACAGAGCTACGGCGGTCCGGAAGTCAAAATGCAGCAGTTGAAAATGCGGCTACGCGCCATCGCGAACGCCATTCTCGATCAAAGCATTCACGCCGGGAATATGACCGAGAAGGAAGCGATGGATTTGATGACGAAACAAACGTTCCAACAGGAAGGTGAAGCGGTGGCGAAATGGAAACGGGCTCGGCTTACCTCAGCGCAGCTTTCCACTTATTTCGTCGGTGCGACCGAACATCTCGATCTCCGGGACGCGGAACAGAAGAAGTTAGGCAAGGATTTCGATCTAAAAAAGTATAACGACCAAGTGATTTCCTACGGCAGCCCGCCGGTAAAGTACGTGCGCGAATTAATGGGATTGTAACCCGTTTTCTCCGAACGCCGATTCAAAATCTGCGTCTGACCGGACGCCCTACAACAATCGCGCAGAATTACTTACGTCGTGGCGCTTTGACTGCTTTGCGCTTAGAACCCGTAGCTGGAGTTTTCTTTTTCGTGTCGGCGAATTTTACCAGTTCGTCCAGGTTAAATGTCCTGTGCTTACGCGTTCCCATCTCTCGGCAATCGACCTGGTACCAGCCGTTCATGCGGTTCACCCGATACCGTTTTTGTCCAACGCGCACCGGTTCCCGGGCAATCACCCGATGAATGATTTTTTCGTATTTGGAGCGCGACCAACGTCGCATTCGGCGGCGCCCCCAATCAATCACCCGCCCGACATCATCGTATGCTTCGGGTCGCTCCGCGAAATCCAGAAGGGAGCGCGCATTACCTGCAAAGACCGCGGCAATGTGCTCCAGTGTGCTGGAGTCGCTAATCTGCCGAATTCGCCGGCGAAATGGCCTTAAAGTTTCTGCCGCGATTGCACGCGAACTAAGTATTCGACCGTCGCGCAATTTCCAAAGCGGCGCATTGGAATCCGCCGTGAACGGATTTTCGCCGAGCGAATCGGCCGTGAGCCGCCATCCGCGACGCGAAGAATGCTTTCGCAAACGAAACAGCGTGATACGAGGAATTCCATTTCGGTTCAATTGCCTCAGGCCAAAATCTTCCCAGCGAACAACTGTTTGTACGGCGCCCGCAACGAAAGCGCACGTCGCCAGCATTAGCGCAGGGTCCGGCGTAAAATCAGCTGTCACCTCCACTCGAGTCCTGCGCGGACGAACGCCAACCGCGCTGCTCTGCCGGTTCGCTGCCAACAACAGCACGGGCATCGGCAAGATGTGCGCGAGCACATATGCAAGCTTGGTCGCATTGCGACCTTTTGATTTCCGCGCATGGGGGAATGAGAAATTGTAGTGCGCGCTAAAACCCTGCAGACGGCACTGGCAGCCGTTTCGTTTCGCCCAATGATCCAGCTCCACTCGTAAATAGCGGATTTGCTCCCAAAGTGAGCGGGTCGCGCGATAGCAACAGCCAGGTTCGAGCTCAACGATCGGTGTCGCGACTTCGATGACTCCGGTGTCAAAATAAATCGCACCACCAGCCGGTAATTGAAAGGATTTGCCTGTTCGCGGAATCATTCGTCTTCGCACCAAACGGCTGGGATCGCCAAACACCTTTTCCGGGCGCCGTCTGCGCCCATTGACGAAAAGATTAAACTCCGCTTCCAAGCCGATCACCGCGCGTGGCGGTGTTGCGACCTGCGCGCGGTTGAGAAAAAAATAACCGCCCCGCTCAGTTCTGACATCCTTCATCTGATCAATGGGAGCTCAACTTGCCTCGCTGCATTCGCGAGGAGTCAAGCTCGCAAACCCCAAATCGATGTGGAGATGGTCGTCGGTTTTCCCTTGCTCTGGGCCGAATGGCCGAACAAACACCGCTGCACTGAGCGACGCCGCGATAGCGCCATATTTCTCAATTGATTTCGCGTCATAGAGAAAAGTGTCGCCAACGCGGTACACGTTCGCAGCTGTTCCCCAGGCATGAATACTTTTGGCGCCGCCGATCTGATGCGCGGGCGACCGGTAGCCGCCGTTTGCGCTGATGAACACTGGCGCGTCGACTTCGCGGCGAAAATCTTCCAGGAATCTCCCAAGCAAAACAATTGCGCATGGCACATAATGAGGAAATTCCCTTAGAAGCGGTCCCGCTTCACGGCAGTCCACAAGCATCAATTCGGCGAGCTTGAAATGTGGCGCCAATCGAACCTCGTGCGCTTCCTCCCAGCTACGGATTTCGTAGAAAAAGCGTGGTAGATGATGGACGTTGCCGTCGAGGTCTGTTTCCGCTTCGCCTGGTCGCAATAACGCACGGTACTCTTCCGGCAGATTCAAACCATCGATCCCGCGCAATACTTCAGCCATCATTTGATTTGGATTCCATTCCCATGACTGAGCGATAGATCGCCTCGGAAATAGCTGCGACCGTCTCGCGCCGACCGTCTTGTTCTGAATCGAATTCAGTTAAAATGACAGCAATGTACGGTTCGCGTTCTGGCAGATACACAATTCCCATGTCGTGACAGGCAGTCGAGATCTCACCTGTCTTGTGCGCCACCGCGGCATGCGCCGGAAGTCGGGCGGGAATCATCGAGTTGAATCGTTGTTGCAGCAGAATGCAGATCGCTTGTTCTTTGCTTTCGCTGCTAAGAAAATCGCCGCGCACCACCGATAACAACGTCAGCAAGCCATTCGCAGTCGCTTCATTGTTTATGCCTCTTTCATGTGCTCCATGATCTTCGACACCTCGCCGCAGCTCCACGCCGTACACTTGCGCATCCCGCAAAACCTTTCGCGCGTACTCCACACCGAGAAACTCGAGCAGCAAATTCGTCGCGAGATTGCTGCTTGCAGCAATCATTCCTTCTGCGAGCGCGGAAATTTTCGCTGTTCGTCCAATCGCCTGGTACAGTTCAGGCAGCGCGTCAGAGTCGGGGTTAAGGCGAAAAGGAGAGCCGTCTGCTGCGCTGATAAAACGATTTCGAACGTGCAGGGAGTCATCGAGCTGAAATCGCCCCTCGTCTGCCGCGCGAAAAGTCGCAAGAAGCACTGCGACCTTGATCGTGCTCGCAGCATGAAACCAACGGTCGCCGTGCAGTGAAAATCGCAAACCGCTCTCGAGATCATGCAACGCTACGGCGATAGCGCGAGCCTTGCTTTCGGCAGTGGATCTTTCCACTTGCTCATTTAAGGATACCACGCGTGACATCGAGGTGCTCTTTACATACCCATTAGGAAGTCGCAAATTCGACGATGCCTAATCTGGCTACCTGGATTCGCCCAAAGGATGAAAAATGGTTTCAGCCATTTTTCGCGAAGCATCCTGACCTTCATGTTTTCGACGCACGTAAAGGCGAGGTTGCACTGGACCAAATGGACGGTCTTCTGCTCACTGGCGGTTCCGATATTTCGCCAGAGTTGCTACGGCAGGAAGTCGCCGATCCTTCAGTGCTGAGCAAAGATATGGACCCAGAGCGCGACCGTTGGGAGTTTAAGACCGTGCAGGAAGCGCTTTCGCGTGGACTGCCGATTCTGGCAATTTGCAAAGGGCTTCAGGTATTCAACGTCGCGCTTGGTGGAACGCTAAAGCTCGATATCGAAGGCCACGATCTGCCGCACCAACGTGAGCGCGATGTTCAAGCATTGCGCAGCGCGCAGCGCGCATCTCACCGCTTTTCAAAGGTGAACAGCGCGCATCACCAAGCGATCGACCAATTGGGTGACGATCTGGAAGTGGAAGCCTGGGCCGCGCATGATGGCATTATCGAGCAAGTTCGCCTGCGCAAATATCCATTCGGGCTCGCTGTGCAATATCATCCGGAGCGCAGCCGAATGTACGAATCGCTCTTCGAGGATTTCTTTTCGCGATTGGGATCATCGAAGTCTTAAAACGTTGACTATTGTTGTCCTGTGCATGCGGCACTCTGTGAATTGCTTAACGCCACAACCTGCCGGAGCCGCAGGGCGAGAATCGCCGCCACGACACCGCATGCGCCGAGCAGTATGAACGCAGGGCCATGCGTGCCCGTGCGATCTTTCATCGCGCCAACGAGCGTGGGACCGGCGAAGCCGCCGACGTTGGCAATCGTAACGACTAATGCAATTCCAGCGGCTGCCGGCGCTCCGGTTAAGAACCTCGTCGGCATTGACCAAAATGGGCCGTACGCAGCGCAATGGCCGATCGGAATCAACGCCAGCGCCAAGACGGCTAATCTTGATTCGGACAGAAGCGCGCACGCAAAAAATCCCGCGCTCATAATCAACAAGGGCACGGCCACATGCAAAGGCCGCTCGTCTCTGCGATCAGACAGGGCACTGTTGAACACCATAAAGGCGATCGTCAGCGCGCTGATCGCGCCGAGGATGAACCCTACCCCCAGATCGCTGCTCCCCGTGAGCGATTTGATGATCAGCGGCGCCCAAAACGAGTAGCTGTAGAATCCGACTGCGGCCAAAAGAAAAATGATTCCAAGCTGCCATATCGTCGGATTGGTCAACGCCGCCAAAATTCCAATCGAATGTGCCTCATTGCGGGCGGCCCGTTCATTCGCGAGTTTGGTAGTCAACCAGTCCCGCTCTACCGGAGCCAACCAGTGCGCTGCCTCAGGTCGATCGGTGAGATACAGCAGCACGATCATGCCAAGCAATATCGCAGGCAGTCCCTCAATTAAAAACAGCCATTGCCATCCCGCGAGCCCGAGCACTCCGTTCATGCCTAGCAGCGCGCCAGAGAACGGGCCGCCGATGACGCCGCTCACCGGGACCGCCGTCATAAAAGCCGCGATAGCGCGTGCGCGTTGCGCCTCGGGATACCAATGACTCAAGTAATAAACCATCCCGGGGAAGAAACCCGCCTCCGCGGTGCCGAGTAAAAATCGCAGGACATAGAAAGTCGGCGTGGTTCGAACAAACATCATCGCCACTGAGATCGCGCCCCAGCTGATCATGATCCGCGAAATCCAACGCCGCGCACCGACTCGGTGCAAAATGAGATTGCTCGGGACTTCGCACAGGCAGTAACCGAGGAAAAATACGCCGGAACCAAAACCGAACGCAACCGAACTAAATCCGAGATCGGAATTCATCTGCAGCGCCGCAAAACCGACATTCACTCGATCGAGCCACGCTACGATGTAGAGAACAAACAGAAACGGGATCAACCGGAGCGTGACCTTGCGCAAGGTTACCGTCGCAACATCGGGCGGCTTCATGCGGAGATGTTGAAAAGTTGAAAGACTAAAAGGTTACAACGTCGCCGACTAATCTGGCTTTGCAGCCTGTTTGTTGGAACCGCTTTTAACCTGCCGCGTCCCTTACTACGACTTCCAGCTTAATTTCTTGGAAGGAAAGCTGATCATGAATGAAAGAAAGCAACTCTAGAGCGCTGGTATGGGGCATGTGCGCGCAGCGCACTTCTATCCGCGCCGCTTTGCCAGCGAGATTCGGATGATCGGATGCCATTTCACCGTCGAGCAGAAATGAAACGTAGGCGTTGAAGCGCTCCTGCAACGCAAGCAATTGTTCATCCGAGCCGTCCCACTCGTTGGGCTCATTCATGACGAGAACGACCTCGCCTGTTTTCGGGTCCTGCGCGATTAGGTCGATGACGCCTGTTCGGTCCCTGGCTTTGGCCGTTTGATCGTCAGTGTTCATTCAGATGATTCAACGTTGGAAGATTGGAAGCTTGCGCGCAAAGACTTTCAGAGTTTGGGGGCCCGCCGCGATGTTCAAGAGAAATAGATGACCACAGATCTGCGCGCATTCCAGCAAGGTAGCGGCGATTGACCTCAATCGCCTAAAAGCGGACGTTGCCGTCGCTGTGGTAAAAACGAAACATGCAGGCCAACTAACATTGCTGGGGCGAAGCGAGGCGAGAAGTCCAGCTTCACCCGCTGAAGCGCGTTTGGAGACTTTTCCGAATCCAGCCCCTCGCCGGAATTACCGGATTCATTTTGAAACGGATGATTTCACTTCTGTTTGCCCGGTCACAGGCCAACCGGATTTCGCAAGGATCGATATCGACTACGTGCCGAACCGTCTCTGCGTCGAGAGCAAGTCGCTCAAATTTTATCTTGCGTCGTACCGAAACGAGCGCGCATTCAACGAAGCCGTCACAAACCGTATCCTCGACGACTTCGTCAAAGCGTGCAGCCCGCGCGAAGCGATCGTGACTGCCCAATTCTCCGCGCGCGGCGGAATCGCGCTTACCGTGCGCGCCGAGTATCCGGACAAGAAAGTTGGGCGAGACAACGAATGCTAAAGCGCCAGAACACTGGCGCACCCCAAAACGTGGCCGTAATTCCTAGCGCCATACCACACGCTTGCGTTTTGGAGTGCGGCGCGGTTGCGCCGCTTTCGATTTTTCTCTCTCCTTTCGACCTGGTTTTGAAACCGTCGGCAAACCGCAGGCGACGGGCGAAATTGCGGTAGATAAATGAAACGTGCAGTGGTTCTCTTAAGCGGCGGAATCGATTCGGCAACCACCTTGGCCATCGCGCTCACCGAAGGCTACCAGGCGTACGCTTTGTCATTTGATTACGGCCAGCGTCACCAGATCGAAACTGACGCGGCTCGACGTGTTGCCAATGCGTTAGGCGCAAAAGAGCATCGCGTCGCGAAGATCGACATGCGCGTCTTTGGCGGCTCTGCACTCACTGACGATCTCGCTGTGCCCAAGCAGCGATCGGAAAGACAAATCGCGCAGGGCATTCCAGTCACGTATGTCCCCGCGCGTAACACGATCTTTCTCGCGTATGCGCTCGCCTGGGCGGAAGTGATTCCAGCCAACGACATTTTCATCGGCGTAAACGCGATCGATTACAGCGGCTATCCGGATTGCCGGCCGGAATTCGTCGAAGCGTTCGAGACGTTGGCGAATCTTGGAACCAAAGCCGGTGTCGAAGGCAGACGCTTTCAAATTCACACGCCGCTGATCAAATTCTCAAAAGCCGACATCGTTCGCAAAGCCGTCGAACTCGGTGTCGACCTTTCATTCACACACAGCTGTTACGATCCCTCACCCGAAGGTCTCGCCTGCGGCGAATGCGATTCGTGCCTCCTGCGGCTCAAAGGTTTTCGCGAAGCCAGCATACAAGATCCGATCCGTTACGCGAAAAAATGAAGCGCCTGTTAAGGATTTTCGATCTCTCCAAAAACGAACAGCGCGTCGTCCTGATCGTAATGCTTGTTTTAATCGTGTTTGCATTCGTGGGATATGAACGACGGGTTCATCAGCGTCCGGTTCAACCGAGCTCTGTAACAGAAGCGAAACCGCCTCCAAGTCCTGTGCAAGCCGAGGATGATCGTTAGTTTCAGTCTTCAGTTAGCCCGGGGATTCGGCCGTAGCCGACAAAAACCGGGCTGAGTTTGGCGTCAGCGCTGTTGGGTGGCGGCGGCAATTTGAAATCGAAGACGCTGACGCCAAATCGCTGTTTTCCGTCGTATGTGCGACCGTCGCTCGACCCGACCATGACACGCTTTTTCGTTCGTTTTTCGCGACCCAGATAGATCATCGTATGCGTGATCGGCGGGTCGCGATCAATCGCATAGGTGCCGCTCCAAAAGAGCAAGTCTCCTGGCTTAAGAGCATCGAACTCGAACGAATCCTCGTGACGGCTTAGGACCGCGTTGAAATTTCGCGCCTTGCGGACCCAGACATATTGCTGACTAGAATCGCGCGGCACGTCGGGGAAGCCGTTTTGACGAAGCACATAATAGACGAAACCGGAGCAATCCATTCCGCCGTTTGCAGGATCGGCAGAGCCATAGCTGTAACCGAGATTCTGTTTTGTTAACGCGAGGCCAGCATCGATGATCTGGCGTACCTTCGGCGGATAACTGTCGTAGTCCGCTATTTCATCCGGAGAAAGACTCACGTTTGGAGCGCCTTTCTTTCCCGCGCCAGCACGCCCGGACGGCGAAGGCGTTGGTGTCTCCGCTGAGGTCGCTGACGGACTTTCTTCCGGTGCGGCTGTTGGCGATGGACTTGTTTTCTTGCGCTTTGATTTGCTCCTCGACTTCGGGGTGGGAGATGGAGTCGGCGAAGCTTTCTTTTGTTTTGGCGAAGCGGCGGGTGATGGAGTGGGCGTCGCTTTGTTCGACGAGTGCTTGCGATGTTTACGGACTGGAGTCGGCGTGGGCTCGAGAATCTTTTTGATCTTTGTACCTAACGACTCCTCAGCCGCATGCGCGGTATCAATAGCGCCAAATAAAATCGCAACTATCAGAACCCACTTCACAAATTCGGAGCGTCTAGTGCTGTAGTGTCCGCTGTCCTCAGCGGAGATTCCAGCGCGCAATCACTCAGAACTCAGATGCGCTGAGGACAGCGCACGCTACAGCACAGCAGCAGTGCAGGAGACGGTCAGGCGGCGAGCTCTTGGAGGATTGCTTTGTTGAGACGAATGCCGCCCTCGAAATTTTCCAGAGGAAAATTCTCATTCGGCGAATGCGCGCGGCAATCCGGCAATGCGAGTCCCATCAGCAGCGTTTCGATTCCGAGAATGCCGCGAAACTGCGACACGATCGGGATGCTTCCGCCTTCGCGGATGAGCGCGGAGTCGCGGTTGAACGCTTTTCGTAGCGCGCGCTGTGCCGCTTCGCCGAGCGGGGAGTGCGGATCTGTGAGATACCATGGGCCGCTATGGCCGGTAGTGATTTCCAACGTGACGCCTCTC
>DATLPS010000051.1:0-2887 GCA_035535575.1 Candidatus Limnocylindria bacterium | reverse complement strand
CCGCGATTTGCGTCTGAATCTGGCTGGCGATGTTGACGGAGAAGTGTGGGACCGGTTCTCTGGGTTCAACAACATCGACTTCGGAGGTTCGACTGGCCTGCGTTATCGATTTGGGCTGGGACGCCAGGCGCCGTGGATTCTAGTCGAAGACCGGCTCGCCTACGAATTTTTTGATGAGTATGAGCGCGATGGCTGGAGTAACAATTTTCGAATCAGGGTCGGAGTTGCAATCACCGACCGGCTCTCGGTCGAAACTGGTTATACATTCGACCATTTCGCGGCGCGCGACGATTTCTGGGATCTAGAGGGAAACAGCGCGTCTGTTCGATTGACGTTTGACGTGATTTCCTCGCTCCAAATTTCTCTTGGCTACGCTTATCGGTACGGCGATGTGATTTCCTATGCGGTCCCGCCGCGGCCCGACATTCTGCGGCTTGCTTCCGAGGAGCAGTCGGTTACGACGTTTGGAACCAATCCCCTTTACACCGCGTATCGGTTGCAAGCCTCGACTCACTCCGTCTCGGTTTCAGCTGGGTACGCGGTGACCAAATATCTTTCTGTTCTCGTCAGCTACGAATACGCCGCGACCTCGCATGATCCGCTGGAATACGAAAACCATTTGGTTGAGGCGAAGGTAGCGTTTGCTTATTAAATTAGTTGATGCGCGCGGTTGCCTTACTCGTGATTTTCGGTTTGTGCCACGATCTGTCAGCCGGTTCGTTTGACGTTACGGTTAAAGACAGCAAAGGCGCGCTGGTTTCCGACGCAGTCGTCTACGCCCAAGGAAACGGGATGAACGCCGAGCGCGCGAAGAAACAAACGGTCATCGATCAACAAGACAAACAATTCATTCCTTATGTGACCGCTGTGCAGGTCGGCACCTCGATCCTGTTTCCGAACAAGGACAACATTCGCCATCACGTCTATTCGTTATCGCCGGCGAAAAAATTTGAGCTACCGCTTTATAGGGGGGTTCCAGCCGAGCCGGTTTCTTTCGACAAGGAGGGATTCGTCACACTCGGATGCAATATCCACGATTGGATGATCGCTTATGTGGCAGTGCTGGCGACGCCGTATTTCCAAGTCACAGGCAGAGAAGGCCGCGCCCTGCTAAAGAACCTGCCGGCGGGACAATACACAGTTGAGGTCTGGCAACCGTCGCTCAGGGGCGCACCGGAAACCTTCGCGCAACATGTCGACGTCGGCGCGGGCGGCATGAAACAGTTGCTTTTTACTTTGGATCTCAAGCCGGGCTTTCGCGCCAAGCGCTCCCCGGGGTTCTCGACCGGAGGATATCGCTGAACTTTCGATTCCGCAGTTTCAGAAGCCGACTCCTCTTCTTCCTCTTTGCGCTCTTGACCCTTCTGCAAAGCGCGACCTATCTCCTGGTTAGGCACGCGAACCGCCAGCATGCGCTCGCGCAGATTGAATCGAGTTTGTTGGCTGGAGCGCAGATTTTCGAGAAGCTGATCAAGCAACGCAATCAACAGATCACCGACGCAGCGGCGATTGTTTCACGCGATCATGCTTTTCAGGAAGCTTTTGCCGACGTGGACCAGGATCGCCCGACCACGTTGTCGGCATTGGAAAGTCTTCAGGGCCGAGTCAAGGCGGATGTGGTTCTGATCGCATCCCTCGAGAAGGAACTCCTTTTCGATACTCATCGGCCGGACCTACACGGTGTTCCATTTCCTTTTCCCAAATTGATCGATAAGGCGGAAACAACTGAGAGTGCTTACGCGCTTGTTCCTCTCGGCAATGAACTCTATGCCATGGCGGTTACGCCACTGCTCGCGCCCGATCCGATCGCGTGGCTCTGCCCGGGATTCCGTATCGACGATGATTTCGCGCGAGAGATCAAAACATACACCGATCTGGAGATCACGTTTTTGAACGCGCAGAGCTTTTTCGCTACCACCCTCGACGCAAAACAGCGTGCCGCCGTGCTGTCGATGTCGCGCACGACTGCGCTGCGGGCAAAACAGATTGTCGACCTCCGCGTCGCCGGCGAAACCTTTTTGAGTTATTCCGTCCCACTTCCGGCGGAAAATGGAACGGTGCTCGCGCTCCTGCAACGATCGCTCGACGGGGAACTCGCGTCGTATCTTCGGCTCGAGCGCACTTATCTATTTCTCGCTCTGCTCGGACTCGCGGTCTCGGTCGCGCTTGGGATGCGAATCGCGCGCGGGGTCTCCAAGCCCGTGCTGGAACTCGCGGAGGGCGCACACAAGATCGCGGCAGGGGATTACCGGCATCGCGTCAAGGTCCAACAGGAAGACGAGCTAGGGTCGCTCGCGCTTTCCTTCAATCGCATGAGCGAGGGTCTGGCGGAACGTGATCGTGTCCGCGATCTGTTAGGTAAAGTGGTCTCACCCGAAGTGGCGTCCGAATTGTTGCGTAAAGATGTAGTTCTTGGCGGGGAAGAGCGCGAAGTCACCGTTCTTTTTTCTGATCTGCGCAACTTCACCGCCATGTCCGAAAAGCTTTCGCCGCAGGAGACGCTGGGGATTTTGAATCGTTACTTCACCCGCATGGATGCAATCGTGGAGAAGCACGGTGGTGTGGTGGACAAATACATGGGCGACGCTCTCATGGCTCTCTTCGGGGCACCGCTGGCAAACCCCGATAACGCCGATTGGGCGATGAAAGCCGCGCTCGAAATGGGTGAGGCGCTGGACGATTTAAATCGGCAATGGCAAAAGCGCGGATTGTCCACTATCAACGTTGGCATTGGGATCAACACTGACGTGGTCGTCGCCGGCAACATGGGATCGGAAACTCGGCTCAACTACACCGTCATCGGCGACGGCGTGAATCTGGCTTCTCGGCTGGAAGAACTAACGAAAGTTCCTGAGTACGAAACGCGTATCATTATTAGCGGATCAAC
>DATLPS010000050.1:0-19773 GCA_035535575.1 Candidatus Limnocylindria bacterium | reverse complement strand
GCGGCTTCGATCCGGCGCAGGTCGAGCAATGGCCCTTTCAGGCTTTGATTATCCAGATTGAGATTCCCGGAGCGCTGAGACTTGAGTTGCGCGACGAGAAAGCTGCATCGAAAAAGGCGAAAAGACGCTGAGCGTCAGCTGTTTCAGATCCGTTTAGCGACGCCGAGCTTGGCAAAAATCTCGCCAGCGCGTCAAGTCCAATTCGCCGCAACTCCGAATCGCCAATTCCAGTTCCATAAACGCAGTCAGCTTTTCATCCGCACGCACAACGAAACGCTTTCTGTCGCCGCGGTGAGCGTCTGCAATCCAGATGAACAGCCCCATGACAAACCGGCCTCTGCGGCCCCTTGCAGGCGCTTGGTGATCGCGTCCAGTTGCGCGTGGAAGTCGCGAGGCGAAACGGTTGTCCCGCAATGTTAGAAGGGCCACCTTCGGGTGGCCCTTCGTTAACAGTTCTTCGAGATAGGTCTCAGAAATTCCCGCTGCCTGTGACGACGTCCTGCTGGTGAATCGCTGTCGGCACGAACTCGAAACCGTACCACCACACCACGTTCTGGACGTTGTTCGAGTCTGTCCAGAAGGCGTGGAAAAAGTTGTCGGAGCCAGCGGCGATGTCGGTATAATCGCCGAAGAAGCCTCCACCAAAGCCGTAACGTGTGTTGATGTGTTGAGTGTTCACGGCGTTCGTGGTCCCGCTCAAGTCGCGGACGACGTAGTCGAGTCGCGTGTTGTTTATGTAGGGCCCGAGAAAGTCACATGTGATTCGACCAACCGGCGGAGGCGGCCCGGAAAAGCACACCTGCCACGGCGAAACCGTGGTGCCTCGGTAAGCGGCGAGATAAACGTTACCATTCGCGGCCACCGTTGCGGCCGGGAACACGTCCTCGATCGGACCCGTTGGCGATGGGGCGGGCAACGACGAGCCATCGCAGCCATTAGCCGCCTGGCAACCGTTGGGGTTCGGGTCCGGCGTTGGCTGCGTGACCGGATAGCCATCGGCCGTGCGGCTGCCCGCTCCGAACACTGGCGCGGGATCGGACCAGGTCTGCCCGCTATCGGTTGACTTGCTGTAAACAGCGACCGAGTGACATGTCGAGACATGATTACCCGGGATGAAATACGCGCAGCCCGGGTCGCCGGTATAGATCGGGGTCGTGTCGTCCACCTCCGTGTTCCACGTGGCGTAAACATCACCGTTTGGAGCAGCAGCTGCCGCTGGGTAGCTGTTCACGCGAAACACGGTGTTGCGCACACCGGGGATGTTCGTCACCGTCGCGACCGAGAGTGGTGGGCTCCAAGTGTCGCCGCCGTCGGTCGACTTGGCCATGTAGGTCGAGTTAAGCGACGCGAGGCGGGTCGAACCGTTCCAGAAAACGTACACCGTGCCATCGGGTCCGACGACTGGGCGGGAGCCCTGACTGTAGTGCGCATTAGCTGAAATATTCTTGGGCGTGCTGAACGTTGCGCCGCCATCGTTCGAGTAAACAAAGAAAATCGGTGACTGGACGTAGGCACCGGTCCCAGCTTGGAAGATGAAGCGCGTCCAACTCACGTAGACGCGATCCTGAAACGGGCTGCCCGAGTGCGAGTCCACCGCGATCCATTCCTTGTCGTTGAGCGTCGATGGCGAGGTGGTCTGGTTGATGAACGTCGGCAGGCCCCAGGTCAAGGTGCCCCCTCCGTCAAACGTCCCCTTGTTGACTGCTACGGTGTTCGGCGGGCTCGTGCGATTGAACCCCAAACCCGCATAGTAAACGTTGCCCTGGCTGTCGAACGCGACCGATGGGTCACCACCGGCATCGTAGATTCCGCCGACCAGACGCTCGACGCCGGGAATGAGGGTTCCAATCTGGGCTGGATCACTAGTCGGCGTGTAGTTGGCGTCTGGGTTGCTGTTGCAGCACCACGTCGAACCGCCATCGTTCGAGTAGTACGTTCCCGAGTAGCCGTCGCCGAGCGCACTACACGGCGTCCCATTGACGAAGCAAGACCATGTGCGCGTGACGTAATCGTTTGCTCCACCAACGATCCGATTCGGGTTATTCGGGTCAACTGCTATCGCAGTCTCGTTCTGCGGCGCAGCTGCGGTGTCTTGATTCACTAAGACGTTCGGCGGGACAATGGTGGTGCCATCGAGCGGGCTCGATAGGACGTGAATCGGCGTGATGCTGCCCGGCGCTGGAATGCCCTCTGGTTCTTCTGCCTCCTGCTCTAGGAATGCGGAGAAGCGAATTTGCAGCCCGGCAGTTCCCCTCAGCGAGGCTACCTTGCCGGCGAGTGTGTTGATGTCGTATCTCGGCGCAGCCGCGGTAGATGGACGGACCGCGACGAAGGCCATTGCCGCGGCCGCAGATATTAGCGTGACCGCACTTGCGACGCGCACAATTGAAGTGAAACGATTTTGATTAAACCAACTAGGGATTTTCATATTTTTAGGTGTTCTTCTTTTCTTTTTTCCGCGCTGGGTTTGATTCTTGGTAGTAACGTCGGGTGACGTAATCCAAGATGGATTTTACCAGCACTCCCGACAGCCGCAAATGGGACCTTAGTCCCATGCGTTTAGGAGCCGCAAAAGAGGCAAGGGAATCGGCGAAATGCAAAAGCAGTCAGCGTTTCATCCGCACGCACAACGAAACGCTTGCCGTCGTCGCGATGTGCGTCTGCAATCCAGATCGTTCGCCCCGTTGGAATCAATCGCTGAGACGTAGCCCAAACTCCAACCCGCTTTCTTGAGATTGTCAGCGATGATTTCCCAGTGCTTCACACTGTCACCGATCGGTTTCCGTCGCCTTGCGCCACGCATAGTACACGTTTTTTTCTTCTGGCGTCATGTTCCCCTCAAGAATTCTCGTAAGTAGATGCTTGCGAAGTCCCGCCGCAGCAATTGTCGCATCCGGACGCTGACCGCCGCTCTGTTCGTAAGCTTTCATCGCAAGGACTAACTGCTGATAAGCCTCAAACGTATTCGCAAATAGATCACGACGCGGGTCACCTTTAGAGAGTTTCTTGAGTAAGTTTATAAATACACTTTCAATAGGCACTGCCGCGTCAATAAACTCGGCGCTACTGCAACCGCCTTTGTATAGCGCATCGAGTCTGTCCGTCATTTTCAGCGCATTCAGTACTTCGTCTTTCAATTCAACGCTGAATGGCGGTAAACCTTCGATGCCGGACGTTGCAGCCACATTCGCACTCTCCCGTGATTGTGCGGCGACGGTCGCAGCATTGTAATGAAACCGTTCCTGAACCTCTTTAGGCAACTCGACGAAATAGACCTTCAAGATTCCCGATTTTGTTTTGAGTACAAGCCCGTCAGCTTCAACCCGGCTGACCGTCGCGTTCTTGTACTCTTTACCGTTAATGGTTTTGAAGTCCTCAGCCAGCGCGAGTGACGCGGACAGCGCCGCCAATATTGCCAGTGTGATTGGCCCGTACTTCACGCGGCGGATTCTGCCGCTTTTGCGCTCCACACGGCAATGACGAAATGATATGAACAGGGCGCAAATGATGCGGACGATGTTCAAAGTTGCAGCGATCATATTTGTTTGCAGTACGGCAGCGGCAGTATCGCAACCGCCAGTCACGTTCGAGTCACCTTGCGAATGTCGTGACAATCACGGCGAACATCGCTGGGCGGTGAAGAACGATCCTTCAACTCCGCCTGTGGCTGCGAGCGCAATACAGGCCGTCACGCCCTCGGATGTGTTTAGTTGGCCGGGGACAGACGTACATCTGACGGGACGATCAGAACGCACAGGGCTTGAGCAAAAATGGTTCGCTCTTAGGGGCCGCGTCGTTTCTCTCAAAGCTGAAACAGACGGTGATCTTCACATTGCGCTTCAAGATGCGACTGGCGATAAACTGGGAATCGTTGTCTGCGAAGTACCGGCGCAACCGCAATGGTGCGAGATTCGCAATACCGTTTTTAGTTGGACGCGAACGCGGTTCCCTTTTCACACGAGCTCTGCTAAAAAGCTGAACGTCACTAACCCGCCCGATCATCACTGTTGTTGGCAGAGCATTTTTCGACATTGGGCATTCTCTAAAAGATCAATCGAAAAACAGTAGAACTCACCGTCCGGACTATGCAGCATGGGAGATTCACCCAGTGATGAAAATAAAGGTTCAGTGACTAGATGGCTACGAATCGGGCTAATCGTGAGTTCACCCAGGATGTGAAGCGTGACTTGGCGGAAAGAGTCGCCTACATGTGCAGCAACCCATTCTGCCGCAACCTGACGATCAAGCCAAGCGCATCTTCCAACAAGGCGGTGCGTTCGGGTAAAGCGTGTCACATTCATTCTGCCGGGAAAGGCCCCCGCTACGAACCCGGAATGACGGACGAGGAGTGTAGGGCATTTGAAAACGGCATTTGGGCATGTGACAAATGCGCTCGGGAAATCGATGACAATGAGAGCAGATACGAGGCGGATGAACTGAGGCAGTGGAAGAAGGAAGCTGAGCGGTATGTTGAAGGGTTGGTGACGCAAGACACGCGCCTTCGGCAATTGCGGGGGATGGTCACCGGAACGTTATCAGCATTGAGGATACTCACAGCTTTACCAGGGCCGGGGCCGAGGTTTGATCAGACATTTACAGATGCACGCAACATTTCGTTGGCGCGTCTGTTCATCGAGAGTGAACAGCTTTTATTTGAGAATGACTTTCGCGATGAAGCCGAAAAGGTGGGCATGATTCGTGGCGAACTTGTATCTCGGATTCACGCTGCAGTCGCGAGAAACCCAGCAGAAACCTATCTCGACATTTCCGAATGGAAGAACAAGCAGGTGCGAGTTTTGATGATCGAGGTTATGCGATTTAGTCAGCAATCCTATCAGCGTTATCTCGATTCCGAGATGCGCATGGTCAGAAATGCGCGGGCTGGGGTGAAAGTTTACACGCTGAGTGAACGTGAAAGAAACACGACAGTCGATTCCAGTTCAACAAACGCAGGCGATTTTTCATCCGCTTGCGTAACGCCGCCTGGCCTTTCCGAATGACCTTCACGTGCGCGGCGAGGGCTGTTGACACTGTATTGACCGTACCACGGTCGTTTTTGTTCTTTCATGGTCATTCATGTTCGCAACCGTGCGAGGGAGCGAATGTGTCACGAGGGGCAAACACTAGATTATGAGTCCCCTGCTCTAACCGCTGAGCTACAGGCCCGTATTAATAGTCGATTGAAGCATAGCACACCGCGGTGACGAACGGGAAAACTGGAAGCCCAGCCAAAATTTCGGATTGCAGATTGTGGGTTGCGGATTTGGGATGGAGCAGTGATCCGCGGAATCCTAAACGTCGTTCAAATCGTGTTTCTCAGTGGGCTGATCCTGCTAACACGATGCGCAAATTACGAGGACGTGTTTGTCGCCGGCAACATTTACTTTGTTGATGCGGATTGTTATGCGCGCATGACGCGCGTGCAGATGTGCCGCACAAAACCGGGGCTAATTGTGCGGCATCATGCATTTGAGAATTTTCCGCAGGGGACAACTCCACACACCACCGCGCCGCTCGACTATCTGATCCTGGGGCTGTCGCTCTTGTTAAAGCCATTCACGATGCAGCCGCTCGACATGGCGGGAGCATTTATCTCGCCATTACTAGCGCTATTTGGCGGCTGGTTTCTCTGGTGGTGGTCACGCAAAATGAAACTCCGGTATCGCGGGGTCATACTGATTCTGTACGCGATTAGTCCCATTCTCGTTCAGGGCACTGAGCTTGGCAGGCCCGATCACCAATCGTTATCGATGCTGCTCGTGATGATCGCGATTTGCGCGGAGTGGAGCTCGCGAACAAAAGCAGCCGAGACCGCTGCCTCTATAGATCATCACGACATATGGAGCGTCGTCAGTGGAATCGCGTGGGGATTAGCGATTTGGAATTCTGCTTACGAATCGCTCATCTTATTCCTGGTTGTGATAATCGTGAGCACTATCGACGACCGAAAGGCGCTCCTGGGGAAATCTCGACGAGCAGGCTGGGTTTGTTTTGTCCTGATCATCGCCTTTGCACTCCTGGTTGAGCGACGGATTCCAGCGTTACTGTTCTGGACTTCCGATGCGATTTTTAAAAATTGGGCGCGGACGATCGGCGAACTGGCGCATGTCTCGCCGGCAAATCCGATCTGGTTGCGCTGGTGCGGGTATTTTCTTCTTATAACGCCGTTTTTGATTTGGATGAGTATGAAAGAGCGAGGACTCGGCGCGCCCGGCGGTCGCGCCTTACCAGTTTATGTTCTTCTCATCGCAACATACTGCCTCACAATTTGGCAGGCACGCTGGGGATATTTTTTTGTGTTGATCTTCGCACTTGCGCTTCCGGCTTTGCTCGCGCCAGTCAAATCGCGCGCGGCAGTTTGGATCGCATTTGTCTTATCGATCTATCCGATTTTGCGCGATTGGGATGAAAGGCTTTGGCCGAATGAAGCGCAATTAGCCAGGCGCGTTGAACAGCGTCACGAATCGGTGCAAATACGCGATCTCGCGCTCAATTTGCAATCATCAGAGAGGCATCCGTTCCTTGCGCCGTGGTGGCTTTCGCCTTCGATCGCCTATTGGTCCGGGCAACCCGGAGTGGCAGGAAGTTCGCACGAAAGTTTGAGCGGCATCGCAGACAGCGCACGATTTTTTCTTTCTGAAGATTTGCTGAACGCGCGCGAAATTCTCAAGAAACGCGAAGCGGCGTGGGTTATTGCGTACGATTCAGAACGCCTCGCGCAAAATTCCGCAGCCATCTTGAACCGCGGATTGCCTCCTTACTCGCTGTCTCGCGTGTTGGACCGAACGCCCGGCCAAGCGCCGTCGTTTCTGATTTTTTTTGCGCAGAACGCGGCGTGTAAGCTTTACCGGATGGATATTGAACGATAGAGAGTCAAAAAGTTTGAGGTCACAAACGAGAATTCATTGACAGGCATCGGCGCGTGTCACAATCTATCGGATGCTTAAAAGATTCGTCCCGCAAAAGCCGATGCCGCCGGTCAGAGAAGAGCCGCGGTATTCGGATATAGATGATAACAATCATCCTGCGAGTCGCGAAGAAGCAGAAACACCAACAATAACCGATAATCCAAATCCAAAACCTATGGCAGATCATGGTGGCAAAGACATCCTTTCGAGCGATGTCGAAATAAAAGGCTCGATCAAGTTCCAAAAGGAACTTCTCATCGACGGGAAGGTCGAAGGGGAAATTAACTCTGACGGCGTTTTAACGATCGGTGAAAACGCTGACATCCGGGGCGAGGTAAAAACCAAATCGATCACGGTCTACGGCAAGGTGCACGGCAACATCACCGTCGCCGAGCGCTGCGAGCTAAAATCCAAATGCACGTTGCAGGGAGATTTGAAGGCAGCGCGTCTCATAATCGAGGAGGGGGCGACTTTCATTGGTAAGTCGGAAGTCACCAGCGGAGCGATTTCCGCAAAGCCGGTCCCAGGGCGTCCTGAAGTTGTGCGGCCCAGTGAGCCCATCAAAGCAGCCTTTGGAGCACGCGCGTAAAGAAAGAGTCTTGGCTTAGAGTCCAGTGGCCAGTCCGTCGCCTGCAAAAGTCAGTGCGGAATGCCCGCATTGTGGCTTCAAGCAGATGGAGTATGCGGCGGCCAAGAGCTCAATCTGCCGGCAGTGCGGGCGCTCCTTTTCTCCGTTCGCTCCCAAACCTGGGCTGAAGCTGCGGACAAGAGAAGAAGCGCCCCCGCCAGAGAGTTCCTCGATACTTGGCAGATTCGAGGATTTTTGGAAACGACAACGCAACTCGATTATCGAGTGTTTTGAATGTAAACGGAAACAGCAGGTGTGTGGCGCGGCTACTTCTACAATCTGCCCGGCGTGCAGCGCGCATATCGATCTGCGTGATTACAAAATTACGAGCGGTTTCAGTCGAAGCATTCGAACACGTGGCGACGTGCATTTGACCGGCAGGGGCGATCTGGGCAGCAGCAGCGTGATTTGCCGATCCGCCTTAATCGAAGGCAGGCTGCGTGGAAATCTGCGTTGCGACGACACTGCTACGATCAATTACTCAGGCAAAATTCCCGGCCGTATCAGCGCGCACCACATTGTCGTCGATCGTAAGGCCGACATTCATTGCTTCCGCAGAGTCCGTGCGGGCAGCATCGAAATTAGAGGCAGGATGTCGGGGGAGATCATTGCGCAAACGATCGTGACGGTTCAAAAGAAGGGTTCATTGGAAGGCGATGTTACGGCGAGAGCCATTACGGTCGAAAAGGGCGGGATGTTTTCCGGTCAACTCGTTATTGGGCAGGTGAGCATTACGCAGGGAGAATTGTTGCACGAGCAAGAACCGAGCGTTGTGAGTATTCCGGAGTCCCGTTTTCCGGACGCCGCACCGCGCCCTCTGCCGGCGACTTAAGACGATCCCCATGGCGAGACTGCATCCGCGCAGTCCCTACAAGAAGCTGGGCGGTTACGTGCATCTGCCGCGCTTGATCGATAAAGCCAGGCTGCACCGCAAAGGATTGCTTGACGGTTACAACTACAAAACCGTGGGATTCGATAAACATCTCCTCGCATTTCTCAAACTCGATGGCGACGCGTTTGAAGAGATTGCCAACAGCCTGCACGAGGACGACGCAATTCTCGAGTGGGTGCAGAAAAACGGAGCCCGACATTCCCCCGAAGCAATTGAACAATGGAACCACGCAATGATTTCGCGACATCCCGACACCGCCGCGAAAAAGGCACGTTTTGTCCATTTTCTCAAAGAGGTCGGCGGCGAAGGGAGAAAAGATATTAGGACCTATTTTGATCTGATCGAGTTTGATGAAGGACGCCTCAAATGACAAATGACGAACGTCTAATGACGAAGAAATGAGAGAATCCGAATGGCGAAAAAGAGGTGCCCGGCGCTTCGATCATTTTGTCATTCGAGCCTCTTTCGACATTTGTCATTCGTGCTTCATTGGTACTCGCCTTTGATCTTTCCGAGAATCTGATCTGCGTTCTCCAGCGTTTCTTTGCTTCCGATATCAAGCCATTTCCCTTTGATCTGAAATGTCTTAACCGGCTTGCGCGTGTAGAGCCATTGCACAAAACGGCCTGGCTGATCGGGATTATTGCCGGCCGCAAGATACGTCGTTAACAGAGACAGAACCGCAGGCGAATAATAATAAAGAGCAATCGCAGCAAGGGTTCCCTGAGGGTTCTTCGGTTTTTCCTCAAACCGGCTGATGATTCCCTCAGCATCAACAGTGATGTTACCGTACTTCTTGATCGCTTCGATGTCGCCGACGTCGTAAACCGCCACTGTTGCGTCGGTTCCCGTTGCGCAGTCCACAAAATTCGCCAGCGATTCAGTAAACAGGTTGTCGCCGGCGATGATCAATAGGCTGCTTTGAGCCAAGTTCTCGCGTGTGACGACAAAATTGATATCTCCTATTGCACCCAACTTGTCTTCATCGCTTGTGGAGCCGTCGTTGATGACTTTGAATTTGAATTGAGGATGTCGTTCCTGATAACGCTCGCTCCACGCCTCGAAGTCAGCCGCAAATTTGTCGTTTGTGACCACGTAGATAGTGTCCAGATCACGAACACCAACAAGGTTATCGACGACCCATTCCATAATCGGTTTGCCACCAACCACCAGCAGCGGCTTCGGTTTCTTGAGAGTCAGTGGGTAAAGACGCGTTGCGTATCCGGCAGCGAGGATCAGAGCGTTCACAAAATCAAAACGAATCCGGCTAAGACACAGGCCGGGTTTGTACTTACTGCGATTTAGCACCGCCTCCACTGAGAATGGCGCTCTTTAGATGCTGCTGAATTATCTGCATGCGATTGGCCTCCGTGATCTTGGCGCGAGTGGCGCCGTCCACCACATAGAGGGTATCAATGGCAGCGCCAGCCTGAGTGTTAATGCGAGAAAGCGGGATTAGAATGTTTTCGCGATCAAGACAACTCAATACGTCGTAAAGCAAACCGATCCGGTCCGGGGCCTGAATCTCAATAAGCGTGTAGGTCGGGTGCGTTTTGTTGTCGATGGCAATGCGCGTTGGGAATTCAATCGCTGGCGCAAGACGATGGCTTTGACGCTTCGCCTTTTCAATTAATGACAGGAAATCGAAGCTCTCGTCTTCGAGGGCTCGTCGCAACGTTTGTTCTACCAGCTCGAAGTCGCGCGGGTTAGTGACAGGGCGAGCCTTCGTATCGCACACACGAAAAACGCCGAGCACGACGTTGTCGTCGCGAGGAAAAACGTCCGCGCTCAAAATATTCAACGGCACAACCGACAACGATCCGGCGACTTTTGCCAGCAACCGTTCACGCTCCCACGTGCAGAAGGTGACGATGCTATGTCCCTGCTGTGGCACAACTTTCCATTTGATTGCTGGAGCCAGCGGGGACTCTCCCCGATTCAGCGCGGCGAATCCGTCCTGTGGCCGACTTGAGACATTGTCGAGAAAGCACCGGAACAGTTTCAAATGCTCGACAATCTCCGGGAGACCACTCGAACGGAAATAATTGTCTGGCATCAACTCGAAGTACGCTTCGATTTCCGCAGCGTAATCCGGCGAAAAATTCTCCGCCACCGAAGCTTGCAAGCTTTCCCGTTCGACTCTTGTTTGTTCGTAATAGGATTGCCGGTCGGCTAGATAACGCGAGGTCTGGTCAAACAATTGCCAAACGAGGGACTCTTTCCAATCCGACCACGCTTCCGGGCTTGTGCCCTGACCATCAGCCAACGTAAGCAGCATCAGCGCGTCCAGATTTTTCTGATGCTTCACAATGTGGCCGAATTCCAATACTGTTGTTGGATCATCCAGGTTTCTTTGCTGCGCAATCCTCGAGAGACTTAAATGATGATCAACCAGCAGGATGAGCGACTTGCGCTGCTCGGATGATAACTGCAAACGGGCAGCCACGCGCTGAGCGAAGAGCGCGCTCGCCTCAGAGTGCGGCCTGGCGCCCACGGCTTTGCCGCTATCGTGCAGAAGCAGCGCCAGATAGAGAACCAGCGGGTCGTCCAGTTCCTCAAGAATTCTTCTATATGAAACCAACTTTGGATCATTCATCTCTGCGAGTGCGTCGAGCTTATCGATGCATACCAATGTATGTTCGTCGGCTGTGTAACGGTGTAGAAATTCATGCTGCACCAAGCAGGTAAGCTGGCCAAATTCCGGGATGTAGCGGCCCAGAAAATCGACCCGATGCATCATGCGCAAGATGCGCCCCACTCTGCCTTTTTGCGACAGAATGGATTTGAAGACATCGCGCGGCGCGCGTGCATACTGATAAGTGCGGGTAACATACCGCAGGCTTCGGCTCAGCAAATCCGCTAATTCCGGGCTAAGATCCAACCCGCGCTCCTGCGCAAGCTGAAATGCCCGCATCATTTGCTCCGGCTCTGTCCGAAAGAGATCGCGCCTCGCTGCATGCAGTTGTCTATTCCGCGCAAAGAAACAGTCGCCGATGGGAGTTTTGTTCACTCGCATTAACGGCAGAAAACTGAAAAGAGAGCGCGTCTTGGTCGTGACATGCCCGCTCGCAAATTGCTCCGTAATGCGCTCCGTCACCCGGAAAATATTTCGCGTGTGCGCGTAGTAATCTCGCATAAGCGCCTCACTGCGGAGCTGTCCATTTCGCGCAGAATAATTGAGCCGCCTCGCGATCTGGTCCTGCAGGTTGATGTGGAGCGTGTCAGTGGCGCGCCCGGTCATGTAATGCAAATCCGTCCGCAACCGCAGCAGGAAATCGTAGGCTCTTTCGATCCGTCGCTGGTCGCTTTCGGTCAACCAATCTTTCCCGACGAGCTGGTTTGTGCTCAGCGCACCCTCTTTGAAATAAGTCATCCAAAGCAAATTTTGGTAATCACGCAGTCCGCCACATCCGCTCTTCAGGTTAGGCTCCTGCAAATAGACGCTGTCCCCGAACTTGTTATGCCGGGCGACCTGATCTTGCATACGCATTTCGACATATTCTCGTTCGTGCCCTTCAACACACCTTGAACGAAATTGGTCGCGAAATTGCTGCGCCAGTTCGTCGTCGCCAGCGAGAAACCGCGACTCGAGCATGGCAGTTTTTGTGCGCATATCACGATTGGCCTCAGTAATAGCTTCCTTAACGGAACGCGTAGAGTGCCCAACCTTGAAGCCGCTGTCCCACAGCAGATAAAGAACTTGATTCACCATCTCTTCCAAGTTCGGTGAAATCTCTGTCGCTGATTTATGATGCAAAATCATAACGTCGATGTCACTGAACGGATTGAGTTCGCCCCGGCCGTATCCGCCAAGAGCGATCAACGCCAATGGAATTGTGGGCTTGCCACTTCCGCGAGCGGTAGCGGCAGCGCCGCCGAAAACGTATCGCAACAAAATGTCGACCAACTCAGCGCGCCGTGCGCAAATTTCGCGGCCACCGCCGCTGGCCTGGTGTTTCAGGCGCAAGCGATGCTCTTCAACGTTGAGGAATTTTTTGTAAAGTGGGAGGACTTCCGTTGGCCGCCTGGTTCCTGTGGCAGCAAGACTGCTTTCAGCATGCGCCAGCACTTGTTCCAAATGGCGGGACGTTCTCATCGCGAACTTGAGTTACACGTGATTTTAAGGTTGAAAATTCAAAAGGGAAATCGCCACGCCTCAAAGGAAAATCGCATGACACACAGCAGGCGCGTTTGCGCCTGCGTGCCAAAAACTCAATATTTGAGAAATGACGTGACCGGAGTCGGCTCGAGCCGACTCCGGCCATGAAGGAATTGCAACTCAATGAGAAATTGAGCTTCGAGCAGATGGGCGCCGGCCTTACGGATCAGGACAGAGGCGGCAGCAGAAGTCCCACCGGTCGCGAGCAAATCGTCTAGGAGCACGACCCGCTCACCGGCTGTTATGCCATCAACGTGCATCTCCATTTCCGCTTCGCCGTACTCGAGCGAGTACTTCGCAACCTCTGTCCTGAACGGAAGTTTGCCGCGCTTCCGGATCGGCACAAAACCTACGCCTAGTTCGTATGCTACGGCGGACCCAAAAAGAAATCCGCGCGCATCGATCCCGACGATCTTGTCGATATCTTTGCCGCGACATCGTTCGAGAAACAGATCGATTGAAGCGCGAAATAGCCCCGGATCACTCAATATTGGGGTGATATCCTTGAAAACGATTCCCTTCTTTGGAAAATCAGGAACATCGCGCACAGCAGCGCGGAGTTTCTCGATAACTTCGGCACTCATTGGCGTGAATAAAACCCAGAGCAGAAAACACGCGTTTGCTGGTGCGAACCTTTCCACAAGTGAGTCATTGGAATGAGGGGATTATTTTTCAGTCAAATGCAGCTCTTCTGTCTTGCCATTCGTTACGAGCCAATGCTTTCCGTGCATTACGTAGTGAATTCGTCTTTCGTCAGGGGAAACAGCAATCTCCCCTGCGCGGGAGTCTTCCCCAAGGATCTGGAGTGAGCTTAGCGATTTGTGGTACACAGGAAGACGTTCTTTCGGTTCGTAAAGCAGGTCCAAGGATTGCTCGTTGGTGCGCTTGGGGACTGGTCTCGAGAGTCGAGCAAACCAGCCATCTCCCGAGCCGCCCATCCGCGACAACTGGACATAGATTGTTTCGCGACTCACTCCAATATCAGCTACGCCAATTTCAGCTGGACTGGCGTTTTCAGTTTCCAGCGTAGCAAGAGGAGCGTACCGGTACGCCGCCACCGAAAAGTGGTCCTCTCCGTCGAACGTGTCAGTTTCGATCTCGCCGTGCCAGAGGTCACCGTATGCGGCAAAGAATAACTCTCCACTTGCAGTAAACACTAGGCACGAAAGATTCGGGTGACGTCGAATCCGCACAGGGATCCATTCATTTTCTTTTTTGAACATGAACAGAGGTGCCTCTCGATCATCCGTCGTGACGAAAGTTGCGTGCAACTTTGGATCGAACGCAACTCGCCAGAAGTCAGTTCCTGGCGGCGCGTCACGAATTTTTGTCAACCTTTCTGACCGCCGATCGAATGACCAAAGGCTTCCCTTCGTAGTGCAGAAAATTCTGTCGTCGTCTGAACATGTAATCCCACGCAGCCGGTCATTAGTTTCTAGTTGTATCAATGGGATGGTTCGAATCGTTTTTCTACCAAGCTCGATTTCTTGAACCGCCGGTCGCGTGTCAGTATCCGCCAACGCGTAGATTCGCGCACCATCCCTTGAGAAAGCCGCATCCCCAGCGACGCAATGCGTGATAATCCAGTGGAAGACGAATCCTGCGGAGATTGCAATCCGACAATTACAGTGACGCATACGTCTTGAGTTCTGTCCGCATCTAAAAACTTCAGAAGGGAAAGAAGATTTACGAAGCAAGCAAGTCAATCTAAACTGGATTTCGAGTGGATCGATATCTTCTTATCGTATCGACGGTCTGTTTTCTCGCAGCGGTTGTGCACACGGCTATTGAGTTGCGTGCCGGCGTGTTCCGCCCGATGCGGTTTAATTTTTTTGCGGTGGGCTTGGGATTCATTTTTCAGACGGCCTTCTTGTCGCTCCGCGGCCACGAACTGGGGCGCTGTCCGCTCACCAATCTATTCGAGGTCTTTATCTTTCTCGCCTGGTCGGTAGCGGCCATCTACATGCTGGTCGGTCCAGGTTACCGCCTGTCGCTTATGGGCGCCTTTACCGCGCCGCTGGTGGTCATACTGCAAGTCTTTGCGCTCATTGCGCCAATCGATATTCGTCATCCAGCGAAGTTGCCGGCAAATCCCTGGCTGGAATTTCACGCATCGATTTCGCTCGTCGCCTATGGCGTCTTCGCGCTCGCTTGCATTGCTGGCGTGATGTATCTGGTGCAGGAGCGTCAGCTCAAGACACATCAGCTGCATTCGATTTTTTATCATCTGCCGCCGCTGACTGATCTATTTGCTGCCATCACCCGGCTGCTCTGGTGGGGCTTTGTGCTATACACGCTGGGCATTGTAAGCGGTTTCTTTACCGGCCATCCATTGCCGCGCGTGCAAGTCGTGGCCGCTATTGGAGTCTGGCTGCTTTACGCGGTGATTATACAAGGCCGTCATCTTCGATGGCTCGCGCCAAAACGCGTGGCCGCATTATGCATCATCGGCTTTAGCGTCGCGTTGACACTTCTCTGGGGAATCACATTCACCACGGAAATTCATCCGCTACCATGAATCTTTTCTGCATTGGTTTGAGCCACCACACAGTGGATGTTGCAACGCGGGAGCAGTTCGGAGGTAGCGCAACGGCTGAATCGATCGTGCGCGACGCTGGTTGCACCGAAGCCTTGCTGCTAACAACGTGCAACCGGGTGGAGGTTTACGTTGTTGCGCTTAAACGCATTTCCACCGATGAAATTGCGCGTTGTCTCATGCGGAAGATCGATACCGATCCTCATGATTACGCACCTCCATTTTATCGGTACGAGGCCGAAAAGTGCGTGCTGCATCTTTTCCGGGTCGCTTCCGCTCTCGACTCGATGGTCCTCGGCGAGAGCGAGATACTCGGGCAGGCAAAAAAAGCATACGAATCGGCCAGAAAATCCGGAGCAGTCGGTCCGTGTTTGCATCGCTTATTCCAGCGCGCCTTCCGCGTAGCGAAACAAGTGCGCACGCACACGGAGATTGCGCGCGGCGCGGTGTCGGTCGGCTCGGTTGCTGTCGATCTGGCGCAAAGAATTTTTGGCAAATTAAGCGTATGCAAGGTGCTCGTGCTCGGCGCGGGTGAAACAAGCGAACGTACAGCGCGTGCGCTTGTTTCGCGTGGCGTCAGCGATCTTCGCGTGAGCAACCGTTCGTTGGATCGGGCATGCGAACTGGCGCAGACGGTTGGCGGCCGTGCCGTTCCGTTCGACGACTGGGCGGTGCAGTGCCGTGAGATTGATATTCTAATCACATCGACCGCATCGGAAACTCCGTTGCTGACCCTCGACATACTCGCGCCGATGCTGCGGGAGCGTTTGGATCGTCCGCTCTTCATCATCGACATTGCCGTGCCCCGCGACGTCGATCCCCGCGTAAATGAAATGGAAGGCGTTTATCTTTACGACATCGATTCGATACGATCGGTCGCGGAGCAATCGCTCGCGCTAAGACGCCAGCAGGTCGCCGCAGCGGAGGCCATCATTGCCGAGCATGTCACGGATTTTGTTGATTCAATCTCTCGAGGGTTAAATCGCGACTCGCAAACTGGGCAGCATCCTTCGCTTAGCGAAAATTCGCTGCGCCCATCGGAATTGTAGAGGAAGCTGTCAACTTCCCCTACAAAATACAGCGCGCTACATTCCCGCGATGATTAGAAGCATTGTTCTTGGAACACGCGGCAGCGAACTTGCTCGCGCACAGACTCTGTTGGTCGAGAAAGCGATTCGAGCCGCGCAACCCGATATGATAATCGAGACGAAAGCTATCGCCACAAGAGGCGACAAAGCCAGTGTTGTCGATCCGCGCGCAGGACGAAAAGGATTGTTCACGGCAGAAATCGAGCGAGCGCTTCTTGGCGGAGATGTAGATGTTGCGGTTCATAGCGCGAAAGATCTGCCGAGCGAAACGAGCCCAGGCGCAGAAATCGCGGCAGTTCTTCCGCGCGCACCGATGGACGATGTGCTGGTGTCCAAATATCTGGGCGGCCTGGCTTCCCTTCCGCACGGTGGGATAGTGGCAACCGGCAGTGTGCGAAGAAGACATCAGCTGCTGTGGAAACGCGCGGATCTCCAGCTTGTCGATCTCCGCGGCAACGTGCCGACCCGGCTGCGAAGACTGGCTGAAAACGAGTGGGACGCCATCGTGTTAGCTCGAGCTGGCCTTGAACGCCTGGGCATGTCGCCAAGTCGTGGGGAAATCAGTTTTGAAGACCGGCGATTCTTTCTCGAGATCCTCCCGGACGAAATTTTTTTGCCCGCCGGCGGCCAGGGAATCATTGCCCTTGAAGTTCGCGCCGATGATCAAAGTACAAAGGCCGTTGTCGATCTCATTAATGATCGCGAAACATTGCTTTGTTTGCAGGCGGAGCGAGAGTTTCTGCGTGGTTTGCAAGGCGATTGCAATTGCCCGGTGGGCGTCCTTGCAAGCATAGAGAACGGCGAGATGAAAATACGTGCGCAGGTTTTCCTGCAAGGCGCGGTGGCGCCGCGTCAAGGTGAGGTCGAAGGCGCGGCTGACGATCGGGGGCGCCTCGCAGCGGAACTATTGAGTCGCTTAGGAGCATCAGCTTCCGTGCAAGGCCCCGGCTGGATGGGTGAGCATGAGTGAAAGTGGAAAAGTTTATCTGGTTGGCGCTGGGCCAGGCGATCTCGGATTGGTGACGTTGTGCGCAAAGGAGTGCATCGAGAATGCAGACCTGATCGTTTACGATCATTTGGCAAATCCGGAGATGCTCAGTTGGGCGCGAGAGGATGCAGAAATTGTTTACGCTGGCAAGGAAGGCGGCGCATCGCAGCTCAGCCAGCAGGAAATCAATGATTTGCTGATCGAGAAAGCACGTGAAGGAAAGCAGGTCGTTCGATTGAAAGGCGGGGACCCGTTCGTCTTCGGCAGAGGAGCCGAAGAAGCACAGGCGATTGCCGACGCAGGAATCCTATTTGAAATCGTGCCCGGAATCACCTCGGCCATCGCTGGACCTGCTTATGCAGGTATTCCAATGACGCATCGAGCGCACAATTCGCACGTGACTTTCTTTACAGGCCACGAAGATCCAGCGAAATCAGAAAGTGCAATCGATTATGCCGCCCTGGCCAAACTCGGGGGCACGCAGGTCATGCTAATGGGCGTGGAACGGCTCGGAGCCATCACTGCCCAAATGCTGAAACACGGCGTGCGCAGCGATTTGCCGGTCGCGCTTGTTCGCTCCGCTACGACTGGCCAACAGCAAACGCTTACAGGCACGCTTTCAGATATCGCCCAAAAGGCTGTAGCGAGCGATTTCAAGGCGCCGGCGGTGGCCGTGTTTGGAGAAGTTGTTCGGCTGCGGGACGGTCTCAATTGGTACGAAAAGCGGCCGCTCCTAGGGAAACGAATTGTCGTTACACGAACGCGAAAGCAGGCGAGCGTGCTAAGCAACAAATTGCGCGCGTTAGGCGCTTATGTGATCGAATTGCCCACGATTCGTATCGAGCCACCCAGCGATTTACGCGAATTCGCGGAACTGGTGCAGGATGCACACATGTACGACTGGATCGTGTTCACGAGTGCAAATGGCGTCGAAGCGTTCTTCGGTATTTTCTTTAAGCTGTACGAAGATGCCCGTGAGATTGGCGGCGTGCGCATTGCTGCCATCGGACCGGCTACTGCCCAACGCGTGAAAGACTTTCACCTGCACGTCGACCTTCAGCCGGACGAATTCGTGGCGGAAGCAGTATCGCGAGAATTTAAAAAGCATGGCAGCATCGAAAATTTGCGGATCCTTTTAGTCCGGGCAGAAAAGGCGCGTGACACGCTGCCCAAAGAGCTTTCGGCGTTGGGAGCGATCGTGGACCAAGCCTTCGCGTATCGAACCGTCCCGGAGACGCGAGACACCAGCGGCGCGCGACGGCAACTGGCGGAGGACGGCGCCGATTTGATCACGTTTACCAGTTCATCGACGGTAGAAAACTTTCTCGCGCTTGGGCTGCCATGGCCGAAGGGTATGCGAATCGCCACTATCGGCCCTATCACCTCGAAGACGGTGCGCGATCAGGGTCTCAAAGTGGATGTCGAGGCGCACCGGCACGACATCGATGGTTTGGTGCGGGTGATCAGGGAACTTTTCGAGAAAGCCTGAACCGTTAAAAAAGTTATATCGTTACAACGGCATTTTGTAACGTTCTAACTCTTTTAACTTTTATAACTCATCACGCCGGATTGAAGCGGAACTTCATTCGACCGC
Organism: Candidatus Limnocylindria bacterium; assembly: GCA_035535575.1. Lineage (GTDB taxonomy): Bacteria > Verrucomicrobiota > Verrucomicrobiia > Chthoniobacterales > UBA10450 > Udaeobacter. Next base: position 980 of record DATLPS010000050.1, on the reverse strand, counting down.
GCTTAGCGTTGGCTTTCGCCTTCCGGCGATGCTTTTGCGAAGGCGTCTCGAAGGCGCGCAAACGGCGGACCTCCTCGAGAATACCCTCGGCATCCAGCTTGTTTTTCAGTCGCTTCAACGCGCGATCGACAGGTTCACCTTTACGAACAATCACTTCTGGCATCGATAATCACTCCTGAATTTTGAAATTGGCTCTCAAACCGGTGAGCCCGAGCCTACTCAGACCTCATGAACTCGTCAAATTTCAGCGGAGTACGGGGACCAGGTCAGCCGTTTTAGCGCTGGGCGAGGGGATTTGCTGCGGCTGCCGCCTTTTGGACGATCTCGCGGCGCAAGGCTGTCTCTCTGCCGCCGCGGGCGCGCAACCACCACAGCACTATCGGCGAGGCGATAAAGATCGACGAGTATGTGCCGACAATCACGCCGACCAGGAAGGAGAACGCGAAATCGTTCAGAACTGGCCCGCCGAAGAAGTAAAGCGCCAAAACTGTCAGCAGAACGGTCCCGCCGGTGAGAATCGTCCGCGATAAAGTGTCATTTATCGAGGTATTCATGACTTCGGCGACCGAACCGGAAAGCCGGTCACGCAAGCCACTGCGAATCCGGTCGAAGACGACAATCTTGTCGTTGATCGAATAGCCCGCGATTGTCAGAACGGCAGCGACCATAATCAAGGAAAGCTCACGGCCGGTCAGGGAGAAAATACCCAGCGTAATGATAAGGTCGTGAGCCAAAGCCACGAGCGAACCGACGGCAAACGAAGTGCCAAAGCGGAAGCTTATATAGACGAAAATCCCAATCAGTCCAAGAGCCAGAGCCAGCGCGCTTTTCGTCGCTAGTTCTTTGCCGACAAGCGCGCCGACGTGGTCGCTTTGTTCGAACTTTAAGCCGACATTTGGCAGCGCTTCAGTCAGCCGCGCTTTGATCTTGTCGGCGGCGCCAGAATCAGCGCGGATGCTGATGAGGTCGCGATTCGCAAC
>DATLPS010000049.1:0-5885 GCA_035535575.1 Candidatus Limnocylindria bacterium | reverse complement strand
CTTCTCGCCGCGCCGTAGTCCCTCGAGGAGAAACTGAAGCGCCAGCGTCGTCTTGCCAGAGCCCGGGTCCCCTTGAATTAAATAAAAGCCGCCGCGCGGCAATCCGCCTGCAAGGATATCGTCCAGCCCTTCGACTCCGGTGGAGCAGCGCTCGTCGGCGCGGCCCTCCAAGCGCGAATGGGATGAGCGCGAACCTCTGTTGCGGTTGCGAGGAGATTGCATTCGCCTTTTCATTCGTGCCCCTTTAATTCTCTGGCGCTTCGCCCGTCGCTCGATGCGAGGGTTTAGAAGTCTCCATTTTCTGCGGAGCTCTGGCGGCTTCGATGTTCACTGCTTTCACAAACATGGTAACGCAACAAAGCCCAATCGCGGATTGCGTCAAAAATTTGAATCAATGATTCAACTCACGTTCAGAGACTTTACAAACAAATCTCGGCGAATGCGGGCTTTGGTCTGCTATTTGCAAGTTGAGAAGACCGATCGTGCCGTCACTGGCAACTAGTCCGCAAACGGGACAAGGTCGAAACTGAGTTGATGAAACGGGTTGAAGCGTCCATGTCACGGCTGAGCGCGATCTTAAGCTCCTGCGCGAAATTCTGGAGCGGATTTAATCCGAGATCGCGCTGCGATGTATCGCCGCGGTGATCGCCCAAAGTTCGTCACGAAGAATCGGTCAACGCCTACTTGCGGCCATACGTTCTTCGATTAGATCACGCTCAACCTCCCAGTACTTCAGCGACGACAAGAGAAGCCTGTCAATTTCTTCAACCTGGGCAGATTCATCATCCGTCGGTTCCGGCCATAATACTTCCGAACGTTTGCTCGATTTTTGCGGTCTGCGACCGGACTTCGACTTTTGCGAGCGTATGTGCCTTCGTCGTCCTGCTCCCATCAACGTTTCCCCCCCTTTGTGATTTCTTTCCTTTTCATGGAGTTCGCATCACAACGTCGGAGCGGTTTTGGCAAACCCTTCGGCAGCTCGCTCGCATCTTCTATCCAAATTGAACCCCCGAATTGCTGAAACGGCCCGAGCAATCCGTTACGACGGCCGGTCAAAGCGTGAAACTTCTGCGTGAGATTTTGGATTGGATTTGGCATTTCGATGGGGTCGCGGCAGCGCGGCGTCGGGCCGGCGAAGCGCCCCGATTGTCGCTGCGGCGTTAACTGGTGGATGCAGCCCAGCCAAGTATTGCGCATCGAACGCGTGCAGAGCTGCTGCGACAGTAGGCCCGATGCCAACAATACCTTCTTCGATGGTTGGTCCTAACAATGCGATCCAAAGCTCGTTACGAAAAAACAGTCGCGGGCGGCGCACCGCCGACGGGCTGCCTGGACGAGCTGTGCAATAAAGCTCCATTTGTTCCATCGCTGTCGCTGCATGATCCATCGCTCGGCGCCCACCCGAAATGTGACCGTTATTTTTCTTCATTTGCGTTTAGAACGCATGCCTCGGCGGAATTGGATGGGGTTTTCATCTTGTGACTGGCCCGATAAGATTTTCACCGATAGGACAATCCGCCGCGCGCCCGATTGTGCGGTTACTCGGAGGGAACATATATGTTTGAAGCGTGGCGTTATCTTCCCCAATTACATTGTCCGACGCGGATAAACTGGATGCGCTGCGTCGGCTCGATCAGTTTCGGCAATGGGGTTCACTCGATGAGAAACGTTACTGTTTGGTTTGCGGCAGAATCATTACTGGCCGGCAAATCCATGTCGCGGGCGGAACAGAAGGACCGCTACGGCTTAGTTGTCCGACGGAGCGATGTAACTCAATTCCGATGGATTGGGTGCTGCCTACGGATGAAATCATCGCCATCGTGGAGATGATGGCCGCCCAAGAACGCAAAGCTGCAGCATCAAAAGCTGCTAGTCGCGTCAATGGAAGTTCTAAGCGCCCCAACAGAGGCCACAACGGCATCGCATCGCGCTTGCGCGAGTTCGCGTCCCACTTCATGCACGCTTTTTAAGCTGTCCCTCGAACTCCTGCGGGCCTGAGCCCTGGGCCGGGCCCACAGTGCATCGTTCTAGCCGAGAATGTGAACCGAGGTCAACAAACAGAGCGTCATTCGACAGATGTGATGTCGTAGGATTTTGTCCGATCATACAATCATCCGCCGCCCCGATTGTGCGCCTCGACGCAGTGAGCAGACTGCTCTCTGCATCATGATCGCCCATCTCAAACTCGACGATCGGCTCTCGGCTCTGCGTGCTCAAGATCGATTGAGGAAATGGAGATCGCTCGACGACGAGCGTCTTTGCATTATCTGCAAGAGAAAATTTAACGGCCGCCAGGTGGAAATCCACCGCTTGGGCAATCGCAAATATCAATTGCACTGCCCGACGGAAAACTGCGATTCCGCGCCGCATCTGTGGATCTACCCAGCTACGCCGCTGGTCTCTCACGTAATTAAATCGGACCATCGGTGTCGCCTCGATAATAACGGTACCGCCGCACGCCTGCGTCAGCGCGGCCGGCAAAGGGTTCTCGTATGATTGGATCTACTCTTGATGAGCCCGGCGCAGCGTCAGTGTCCGACGAGGTGCTCATGAAAGACATTTCGCGTCGGCATCCGGACGCGCTGGGCGAGTTATACGGCCGGCATCGTAAAAGATTGCGAGCAACTATTGATGGCGTCGTTCACGAAGAAGCCGAAGCTGACGACGTCTTACAGGAAATTTTTCTTCAGGTCTGGGAAGAGGCGGCTCGTTATTCGCCGAAGGCAGGCAAGCCTCTGGGCTGGATGGTTACCATCGCGCGCCGTCGCGCTATCGACCGATTGCGCCGGCGTCAGGCTTATTCTCGCGCCAGGGAGCGCTACGAGAAACGAGTAATGCAGGATTCACAAACTCCGCGTCGCGATGCGGCTCAAACATTCATTTTGAATGATCTCCGCCATTTCTTGAAGAAAAGCCTACGAGCGTTGCCTGAATTTCAACGCGAGGCAGTGGAGTTGGCTTTTTTCCAGGGACTAAGCCACAGAGAAATTGCCGCAGCAACGCACGCTCCGCTTGGCACAGTGAAGACGCGATTGGAGCTAGGATTGCAAAAGCTCACTCACGCGTTGAAGCCACTGCGGCACAAGGTGTGACGTTGAGACTGTTCTCCTAACGCATACCTGCGTACCGGCAACAATTGCCTCCAACTTTCGTGCAGACGTTGCAGATGCAGAGAGTTCAGCCCTACGGCGAAGGAGAAGTATTAACGTTTACTTCCGTTTTCTCCTTCGTTGTCGCCGCGGCTGGAGATTGATTGATGATCGTAGTACTTTCTTTCTTCTCTGCAGGCGGATTCACGGTTGTCTCCTTTTGCTCACAAGCCGCCAACAGCGCCATGCCGGCGAGCAGACAAATGTATTTTTTCATACCAACAATTCGTATTTCAGAGGAAACTTTGGTTGTCTCTTCGCGTGTTTTATTGCTTGGGCCAGCGGGTAATACGACGCGTCCCAAGTCGCAGGCAACCAATCCTGGTTCGGAAGGCGAATAGTTATCGCTATGACAAAACTGGGATTCAAAGGCAGTTGGAACGAAGTAAAAGGCAAACTCAAACAGAAATACGGACAATTAACCGATGACGACCTCGCGTTTGCCGAGGGCAAGGACGATGAGCTGCTTGGGCGACTTCAGCAAAAACTTGGGAAAACGAAGGAGGACCTGCGAAGGGAACTCGAAAATTTGTAAATTCGAGTTCGGTTTCTTTCTGAAAACGGCATTTACCCGCTCTCTCAACAAGCCGGTTGGAGCGGAGTACCAGAGCCGGGGAAGATTACAACGTCCGAAATTGTGATATATTCTGCGGATGCAAACGCCAGAAATTACCGCATATCTGAAGACCTATTGTGGCTGGAGCGCCGGTGTGCGCGCAGTGCTGGCCAAATACAAACTTCCGTATACAGAAAAGGACATTATCGAGAATCCAGCGTTTCGCTGGGAAATGGAGACGAAGAGCGGTCAGCCGCTCTCGCCCTGTGTCGAAATCAACGGGCAGATGCTGCCCGACGTTAGCGGAGAGGAAGTCGAGCGTTATTTGATCGACAACAAAATGGTCCAGCAGAGTAACGCCGCGACCGATGTTCCGACCAACGCGGCTTGTCCGACCGAACAACATGAGGGCGTGGTGAAGCTGAATTTGTGATTTGTTAAAAGGGTTACAACGTTAAGACGTTAACATTGAACCGCTGAAAGGTTAAAGAGTCAGAAAGGTTAAACCGCTTTTAACCTTGTAACTCTTGTAACTTTTTTAACCTTTCAGTAATGCGATTGTTCGCTCGCCTCCGGTCGCGAAAAAAGCAAAGCGGGAACGTTCTTTTTCGCTACGGCTGGAAGGTCACTCTGCTTTTTTTACTCGCAGGCGCCGCCTTCGCAGTTTTCCTCTTTTACGGAACATGGGCGCAAACCTTCGACATGAAGAACGTCGGCGAGATGCCGGAGCGAAACACCGTTTATGACGTCGATGGCAAAATTTACAGCCGCCTCGCCGGCGCGAACCGTCTCAAGGTTTCTCTAAGCGAGGTCTCACCGTTTTTCATCACCGCCGTGCTGGCGCGCGAAGACACGCGCTTTTACGCGCACAAGGGAATTGATTGGCGCGGAATTCTGCGCGCGTTGGTCCGCGACATCACGAGCGGCTCAGCCAAGGAAGGCGCCAGCAGTATCACGCAGCAGCTTGCCCGAAACAGCCTTCCGCTCGGCGGCCGCACTCTCACCAGGAAAGTATTGGAAGCAATGGTCGCGCTGCGCATCGAGCGCCAGTTCACCAAACAGCAGATTCTCGAGCTCTATGTGAACCGAATTTATTTCGGGAATGGTTGTTATGGAGTTGAGACCGCCTCACAAGCTTATTTTGGCAAGAGCGCCTCAAAGTTGAATCTTGCCGAAGCTGCGCTGCTGGCCGGATTGATTCGCAGCCCCAATCGATTTTCGCCACTGAAAAATCCGGAAGGCGCGAGGATTCAGCGAAACGCTGTTCTGGATCGCATGGTAGCGCTGAAAAAACTTTCGCCGGCTGAAGCCGAGGACGCCAAGCGCGTAAAAATCACGCCTCATCCAAAGCGCATGCCTTTTATCCAGGAGAACTACGCGATGGACGCGGTGCAACGCGATTTGAATCTGTTGTTAACGCAGGATCAGATCGATAATGGCGGGCTGTCGATCTACACGACGCTCGATCCAGGCGTGCAAACCGCCGCGCAGGACGCGCTCGAGACGCAGCTCACAAAAATCGAGCACCAGTCTAATTTTCATCACCCGCTCAAAGCGAATTACAAACCGCCTGAAACTGGAGAAGGGGATTCGGCCATGCCTTACCTCGAAGGCGCGGTAGTCGTGATCGAGAATGCCAGCGGCGGCATTCGCGCGTTAGTCGGCGGCCGCGATTACGCGCAAAGCAAATTTAACCGCGCGCTCGCTCCGGCAAACCGGCAGGTTGGTTCGGCATTTAAACCATTCGTTTACACAGTTGCTTTCAGCCACGGATTATTGCCGGGGGCCGCGATCAGCGATGGCCCGATTCGACCTGGCGAAATCGAAGGCGCCGGAACTTGGTCGCCTGGAAATTCCGATGGCACCTACGGCGGGATCATGCCTTGCTCGTACGGGCTCATCCATTCGCGCAACACCATGAGCGTGCGCGTTGGACAATTCGCCGGGCTCGACGCGGTGCAAAAAGTTGCTAATGAACTCGGCGTTTCTCAAAACGTGCCGCACGGCCCCGCGATCTACATCGGCTCGTTTGAGACAGACTTGAAAGATCTCACTGCTGCGTACGGTGTATTTCCTAACGCCGGGGTGCGCAAGCAGGCTTACATCATCGAGCGAATCGATAATCAGCAGCACAAACCGATTTATCTCGCTGCGCATATTTCAGTGCCGACGCTTGACCC